>CAZRWU010000289.1:0-2537 GCA_964603915.1 uncultured Rhodospirillaceae bacterium | reverse complement strand
GAGGCCTCCGGCTTCCCGCGACTCCTCCAACCGCCCCCACGAGTCGAGGACGTACGGCCAGGCCTGAATCCAGACCAGCGCCAGCACCGGCAGCATGAGCACAAGCGCGCCGAACAGGTCGATCCACGCCTTCGTCCGCATGCTCGCTATCCGATAGAAAATGTCGACCCGGACGTGGCCATCGTGGAGCAGCGTATATCCGGCGCCCGCCATGAAGATGACCCCATGCAGCCAGACATAGGACTCCTGCATCCAGACGAATCCAATGTTGAACACGTAGCGCAACATCACGACGACAAATCCGATCAGCACCATCGCCAGCGTCAACCAGGCGATGCCGCGGCCGATGATTTCGTTGAACTGATCGAGGAGGCGGACAGCCGCCGCAAGAGCGTTCATGGCCGGAAGGCGGCGCGCCGCCGCACGGTCGCCATGCCGCGGATACTCATGGTCAACAGACGCGCACCCGGTTCGCGATTCTGTGTGGCCACGGAGTCATTTCACGGCATCGCGCAAAGCCCATGAGCGAGACGTTCCCGGCGATCCCTGCCGGAAGCGGTTCCGGCGTCGTTGCACCGAGCAAGAGGATCTAGCAGCCGACTCGGGCCAAGTAAATCGCTTTGCCGCGCGCGGCGCCACTCCCGGCGCCGCCCTTGTCAACGAAACCGTCCCGCGGCGGGAAATCCGCGCGGCACTTTCTGGCCGCTTTGTCCGCGCTTGCCGCGCCACGGGTCCAGACTCGTTTCGGTCCGCACGCCGTTCCCCGACCGCCAGGAGAGGCCCTCTTCCCCGGCGAACGCGACGATATCGGCGAGTTGCCCCTCGTGATAGCGCTGAAGGATGACTCCGCGGCCCCGGATCATGGTCGGAACCTCGTCGAGAGCGAAGACCAGAAGCCTTCTGTTGGTGCCGACCACGGCAATGGAGTCGGCGTTGGCCGGCACCACGGCGCACGCCGCCGCTTCCTCGCCGGCAACGACGTTGAGCACTTGCTTGCCGCTTCGCGTTTGCGCAATGACTTCCTCTTCCTCGATCAGAAAGCCGCGTCCCTGGTTCGATGCGACGAGGAGGCGCCGGCCCGGTTGATGGACGAGAATGGCGACCGGTTCTTCATGGTCGTTGAGGTCGATTGTCAAGCGCAGCGGTTCGCCCTGGCCGCGACCGCTGGGCAGGCGGTCGCACGCCAGGGTGTAGAAACGGCCATCGGTGGTCAGGACGATCAGCTTGTCGAGCGTGTGGGCGCGGATCACGAACCGGCCGCGGTCGCCCTCCTTGTAGCGAACGTCGGTGGCGTCGTCGAGGTGACCCTTTACGGCCCGAATCCATCCTTTTTCCGAACACAGGACAGTAATCGGCTCCCGCTCCACCATTGCTTCGAGGGGCGAGGAATCCACCAAAGGCGCCTCGCTGATTGCGGTGCGGCGGCGGCCGAGTCCGGTCCCGGGCCCGAACGCCTTGGCGATCGCGGCGATATCTTCGCCGATGACTTTCCAGCGGCGAGCCTCGTTGCCGAGAACGTCCGCAAGATCCGCTTTTTCGGCGGTGAGGGCGTCGTGCTCCTTGCGGATCGCAATCTCCTCCAGCTTGCGCAACTGCCGCAGCCGCATGTTGAGGACCGCGTCCGCCTGGGCCGCGTTGAGGCCGAATCGCCGCATCAGCTCGCCTTTCGGTTCGTCCTCCTCGCGGATGATGCGAATGACCTCGTCGAGGTTGAGATAGACGATGAGAAAACCGGCGAGGATTTCCAGACGCCGCTCGATTTGCGCAAGGCGATGCCGGCTCCGCCGGACCAAGACCTCATGGCGGTGGTCAAGGAAGGCCTGCAGGACCTCGCGCAGGTTCATGACCCGGGGAATGATGCCGCCGTCGAGGACGTTCATGTTGAGGCCGATGCGGACCTCGAGATCGGTGAGCCGGAACAGCGGCTCCATCAACGGGGCCGGCTCGATCGTCCGGCTTTTCGGCTCGAGAACAATCCGCACGCTGTCGGTGGATTCGTCCCGGACATCGGCGAGAAAAGGCAGTTTCCGCGCCGCCATCAGCTCGGCGATCTTCTCGATCAAGCGCGATTTTTGCACCTGGTAGGGGATCTCGGTGACGACGATGTGGAAGGCGCCGTGGCTCTTGCGCTCGACTTCCCAGCGCGCGCGCAAGCGGAAGCTGCCGCGTCCGGTCTGATAAGCTTCAAAAATTTTCTCGCGTGGCTCGACAAGGACGCCGCCTGTCGGAAAATCCGGCCCGGGAATGAAGTCGATCAGCTTCTCGGTGGTCGCCTGGGGATGTTTGATCAGATAACGCAGCGCGGCGCAGATTTCGCCGACATTGTGCGGTGGGATGCTCGTCGCCATTCCCACGGCGATGCCGGTAGCGCCGTTGGCGAGAAGATTCGGAAAGCGCGCCGGCAGCACCACCGGCTCTTGTTCCTCGCCATCGTAGGTCGGGCGAAAATCGACGGCGTCCTCGTCGATCCCATCGAGCAGGGCCTGGGCCACGGCGGTCAGCCGCGCCTCGGTGTAGCGCATGGCCGCGGCGTTATC
>CAZRWU010000288.1:0-2578 GCA_964603915.1 uncultured Rhodospirillaceae bacterium | reverse complement strand
TGCGACGGTGTCCATTTCAGTTGACGGCGAATGGCGCTGTCGTCGATGCAAAAGGACGCACTCACGGGTTCGATGGCGGCGCTGTTGCCGGTAAGGCGGCTGGCCAAACGGAAAAGCGGCTGTGGTACGGGTACGATTCGAATATCCTTGGCCATGCCCTGAGCGAGCGTGCGGAAGATGTCCGCCACCGTTGGATCCTCGCTGTCGCGTATGAGAAAGATGCCCCCCGCCGCGTCGGGCGCCGTCATGCAGCGAACGATCGCATCGCACAGATTGTTCACATAGAGCAAGCTGCGGCGGTTCGGAAATCCACCCGCAACACGGATGACAGGCAAAGTCCGCGCCTTCGCGATACGGCGAAGAAGCGTGAGAAAATCGCCCTTGACTCCCGGCCCGTAAACGAGCGGTGGTCTCAGGATCACGAGTTCCAGGTTGGATTGCTGGGCGACCTCGGCGAGAGCTTGCTCGGCTTTCCACTTTGACTGCGCGTACACGTCGGCGGGCGCGGGGGGATCGGATTCCTGGAAGGCTTGGCTCGGCGCCGTGCGTGCGCCATGGATGGTGGCGGTGCTGACATAAATCATGCGGCGGACGCCCGCCGCGACGGCATCTTCGCCCAGCTTGCGCGCGCCCTCGACATTGACGCGCTGATAATCGCCTGTGAACTGCGGGTTGTGATTGTCCATGCGGTTGGGAACCCGCGCCGCGAGATGAACGATCACTTCGACATCGCGGAGGACAACACTCCAGTCGATACGGGGACCCACGCCCGGGATTGGCCGGACATCGACGCGCCCGATGGTCTCGGCCACGCGTGGGCTGCGAGTCGCCACAGAAACCCGAAGCCCTTGCTTCAACAAGATCGGGCAAAGCGCTTGGCCGACGAAACCGGTTCCTCCGGTAACGAGGACCCGGTTCACTGCCCGGCGTCCGCTGGAAACGCCGCCGGCGCGTTATGCCGGCCAGTGGCCTCAATTGCATTGATTGCCGCGGGTGTGCGCAAGGGCCCAGTGCTGGTCAAGGGCGCGGTCTCGATCGGGAAAGGGTTCATTCGTTGCGTGGCGAAGGCTGCTGCTGATGACGCCGCCCTCCGCTTGCCAGGAACATAAGCAGGGATGCGACAACGAGGCAAGCGCCAGCAATCGCCGCGATGGCTCGACCGCTGGCCGCCATGACCGCGAGGACAATTAGGGCCGTATTGGCAAGCATAACGGCGCGTACGACCGCAGCATGCGACAGCCCGCAGGCGACGGCCCGCTGATAATAATGTTCGCGATGAGCTTGCCAGGGCTTTTCTCCCCGCAAAATGCGGCGAATCAGAGTCACCGTCGCATCGCAAAAATAATAGAGCGGTAAGATCGCCGCCGCCGCCCACTGGCCTTCGGCCGCGAGGCGCAGTAGCAGCCAGCCGAGCAGGAATCCGAGGGCAACGCTGCCGACGTCGCCGAGGAAGAGACGCGCCGGCTGCCAATTCCACGGCAGGAATCCGAGCGCCGCCGCGGCGATGGTGGCGCCGAGAACAACCAAAAGCGGCGATTCTCCTCCTAACAGCGCGGCAACCAAGGCGACGCCGATGCCGACGCAGGCGGTTTCCGTACCGGCCAAGCCATCGATGCCATCCATGAAGTTGAAGGCGTTGATGAACCACAACCACAGTAGACCCGCTGCGGCGGCGTCGAGAGAGCCTGGCAGCCAGCCTCCGAAGTAGGGAGCCGTCGCCGGCGCAACCGCCAGCACAACGCCGACGACGACGACCTGCGCGCCGAATCGAAGGCTTGCCGGTAGGTCCCTGACATCGTCGATCCAGGAGAGGACGGCGAGAAGGAACGCCCCCAGGACAACCGGAACAATCTCGGCATACGTTCCGCTCACCGCAGCGAACGCCAGCCACGCGGCCAGAGTCACGGGCACGACGGCAAGCCCGCCGCCGCGCGGCGTCGCCCTTACATGGCTGCTACGCGCATTCGGATGGTCGAGAATCTCCCACCGACGCAACAAGCGAAGCACGATTGCCGTTGCCGCCGACGATGCAGCGAAGACGGCAAGGCTGCCTGCAACCAGCGCCAGAATCATGGCGTTCGCTTAAGGCTCGGATTGACGGTCGTTCTGACGCACGGCGTCGACGATCGTGAGTTCGGGCAGCGGAACGATGAAGCGACCGCCGGCGGGCCGATAGGTGCGATGCCGGGCAACGATATCCTCGGCGTAGTCCCATGACAGCACGACCACGACATCGGGCCGTTGCTCGTAGAGGGATTGCGGCGGCAACACGGGAATCAGGAGGCCCGGGGTGTAGAGCCCCTGCTTCCACACGCTGTCGTCGACGATAAAATCAATGGTCCCTGGCCCAAGGCCGAGTTGATGTAACAGAGTCGTCGCCTTCGCCGGCGCGCCGAAGCCGGCCACTCGGCCCCCTCTGTTGCGCACGTCCATCATCGTTTCCGCCAGCTCTTCGCGGAGCGTCGCAACGCGTTCCTCAAACCTGCGGAACGTCGCCGGGCCGCGCAGGGTCGCGTCGGCTTCCCCCGCGCAGAGTTCCGCCACCGAACCGTCGGCCGCCTAGCGGCCGCCAACCCGT
>CAZRWU010000287.1:0-2617 GCA_964603915.1 uncultured Rhodospirillaceae bacterium | reverse complement strand
GCAGGCCGGGGATCTGATCCAGGAACTGGTGGTGGCGATGGAGTTCGGCGGCTCGGCGGAGGATGTGGCGAGAAGCAGCCATGGTCATCCCGGTCTCAGCGAGGCGCTGAAGGAAGCGGCGCTCGCCGTCGCCGGCCGCGCCATCCATATCTGAGGATCGCGATCGCATCCATTCGATCGCACGCGCCATGAGGTCGGGCGGCCCTCTCGTCGCCGCGATGTGCACGGCGCATGTGCTGAGCATGCTCGGCGTTTTCGCCTTTCCCGCGCTGTTGCCGACATTCATGGCCGAATGGCGGCTTAGCAACACCGAAGCGGGCTGGATCGCGGGCGTCTATTTCGGCGCCTACGCCTGCGGGGCGCCGGTTCTGGTGGCGCTCACCGATCGCTTCGACGCGCGCTGGATCTATGTCGGCAGCGCCTTGCTGGCCGCCGCCGCATCGGCGGGCTTCGCGCTCTTCGCCGACGGATTTGCCTCGGCGGTCGCGCTGCGCGCGCTGGCCGGTCTGGCGCTGGCGGGGACCTACATGCCCGGACTCCGGGTCCTGGTCGACCGCTATGAAGGCTCCCAGCAATCGCGCGCCATTGCCCTCTACACGTCGAGCTTCAGCTTCGGCACGGCGGCCTCGTTCCTCTTCGCCGGCGAGATCGCCTCGGCCTGGAGCTGGGAACTTGCCTTTGCCGCCGCCGCCCTGGCCGCCGCCATCGCCGCTGCAATCGCGCTGACGCTCGGGCCGCGACCCCACCGCCCCGCGCCGCAGCATGGCGGCCGGCTGCTGGATTTCCGGCCCGTCTTCGCCAATCCGCCGGCGATGGGCTACATCCTCGGCTATGGCGCGCACTGCTGGGAACTGTTTACCTTGCGATCATGGATGGTCGCGTTTCTCGCCTTCAGCCTGACTTTGCAGCCCGATGCCTCGATGCGCGCGGCGCCGACAACGATCGCGACGGTGAGCGGTCTCGTCGCCATGGCAGCCAGCATCATGGGCAACGAGCTGTGCATGCGGTACGGCCGCCGCCGCGTCATCCGGATCGTGATGCTCCTCTCCGCCGCTCTTGCCGCCGTCTTCGGCTTCGCCGCCGCCCTGCCTTATGCCGCGGTGGCGGGACTGGCCCTCCTCTACAGCGCAGTCGTGCAGCTCGATTCGGCGGCGCTGACGGCGGGAGCGATCGCGGTCGCCGAACCGGGTCGGCAGGGGGCGACCATGGCCGTCCACTCCCTGATCGGATTTGGCGGCGGATTCATCGGGCCCCTCGTTCTCGGCTGGACCCTTGACATGACGGGAGGTGCGGCGGCCGCCGATTCCTGGGGGCTCGCCTTCGCCACCGTCGCCGTCATCGGCGCGCTCGGCCCGCTCGCGCTCGCCCTCGTCCCCAACGATCGTTCAACGGATCAGCAGCGGGCGCGCGGATGAGCGGCGCGGTGCACCGTGGCCAAGCGGGCGGCATCGACTTCCGTATAGCGCTGCGTCGTCGCCAGCGAAGCATGCCCAAGAAGCTCCTGTATGGTTCTGAGGTCGCCGCCGCCGGCGAGAAGATGCGTCGCGAAGCTGTGCCGCAGCGCGTGAGGCGTCGCCGTCTCCGGAAGCCCGAGACAGCCGCGCAGCCGGCGCATCTGCCGTTGAACCACGCCGGGATCGAGCGGCTTGCCGCGCGCGCCGACAAACAGCGGGCTCGCCGCCTCGGCGGGATAGGGGCAGGCGGCGGCGTAGGCGTTGACCGCTTCGGCGACGATCGGCAGGACGGGCACCATCCTTTGCTTGCGACCCTTGCCGCTGACGACAATGGCGTCGCGAAGCGGCGCGTCGCCGCGCTTCAACGCCAGGGCTTCGCTGATGCGCAGGCCGCAACCATAAAGCAACAGGACAACGGCCGAATCGCGAAGAGCGATCCAGCGGGCGTCGCTCAGCGCCGCAACCTTGTCGACGACCTCCCGGGCGTCGTCTTCGTTGAGCGCCTTGGGAACGGCGTGCGGCAGGCGAGGAGTGCGGACGGCGCGAACCGCGGGATTGTGGGCGAGGCCGCGCCGATCGAGGAAACGGAAAAAACTCCGCACGCTGGCGAGACCGCGGGCGATCGAGGTTCGGGCGTAGTTGCGCCCGTCCCGTTCGGCGAGATAGGCGCGAAAATCCGCCGGAGAGAGAGAAACGAGCGTAGCGAGGCTGACGGCGCCGCCCTGGTGACGCGAAACGAAGCGGAAAAACGCGCGCAGGTCGCAATCGTAAGCGACGATGGTGGCGGACGGCGCCCGCCGCTCGGCGGTCAGCCAGCTGCGCCAAGCCTCGATGGCGGCCGCAAGGTCCGCTTCGATACGGTCCGTCAGGTCTGTGTCGTCACGATCCGGATCAGGCATCGCTCGACGACCCGCGCCAGGAAGCGCAGCAGCTCGGTGCCTTGGCCGCTATGGAACGCCCCCTCGTGCCGGGAGCCCAGCGCCAGGAACCCATCCATTTGCAGAGGCTCCAGGTACAGGCGGGCGAGCGCGGCCGATCGCACGAGGCCTCCGGCATGCGCGAAGATGGAGCCGTCGTCATCGATAGTGCTGAACAGCACGGCTTCCTGATTCGCCTTCCTCAGCCGATCGACATCGCCCGGCGCCAGCTGACGGATCTCGGCG
>CAZRWU010000286.1:0-2618 GCA_964603915.1 uncultured Rhodospirillaceae bacterium | reverse complement strand
ATCCGGCCGGACGTCATGGCCGGCTGCGCCAAAGCGGCGATATTGCAGTCGAAAAAGCTATGGCCGTTGATCACAAAAAACGTATCCGCGAGCCGATCGATGAGGAAAGAGCGATATGCGGCCGCATTTCCCGCTTTGGCCGCGATCGTGGTGACGGTGAGAAGCCGCCCGTCGCGCGCTGGCCGCCGCGCATGCTCAAGCGCCGACGCCGTCTCGGACGCGCCCGCGGCAAGAACGAAAAACTCATCGACTGCGAAGCGCGCCACCTCCTCGATGAGGTGATCGAGATGAGGTCGCGCCGCGGCGGCGGGCCATGGCTGATCGCATCTCTCGGAAAGGGAATCCCGCTGCCCTCCCCCGGCCAGAATGACGCACTGGCTCACCATGAGGCCCGATCGCGGACGCGCCTTCAAGCCACGGCGCGCTCGATAATGTCGCAGACGATGTGGCCGGCCAGAATGTGCATTTCCTGAATTCGCGGCGTGCTCCGCGAAGGAACGCGCAGGCACACATCGCATAGCGCGGTCATTTGTCCCCCGCCTTGCCCGGTAAAGCCGACCGTGAACAGGCGCATTTCGCGCGCCGCCTGAAGCGCGCGCAGCACATTGGGGCTGTTGCCGCTGGTCGAAAGGGCGACCAGCGCATCGCCGGCGTTCCCGATGGCGCGAACCTGGCGCTCGAATACGGCATCGAAGCCGAAATCGTTGCCGATCGCGGTCAGCGTCGAGGCGTTCGTCGTCAGTGCGACAGCGGCGAGCGGCCGCCGGTCGATGAGAAACCGTCCCTCCAGCTCGGCGGCGAGATGCTGCGAATCGGCGGCGGATCCCCCGTTGCCGCAGAACATGACCTTGCCTTTGTTCCTCAGCACATCGATCAACCGCTCGCCGATCTCTTGGATCACCGGCGCCTGCGCCTCCAGGTCTTCGAGATTCCGCGCGATTTCGCGAATAGCGGCAAGAACGAGGGTCTGCGTCGGCGTTGCGTCGTTTTTCATTCCCGTCTCACGTTACCCGTTCCGGACTTATCGGCGAGCGCGATCTTCGAGAAGCTCGCTGTACAACCCGCGCGCCATCGTTCCGATTCGCGTCCAATCGAACAGCCGCCTTGCGTGCTCCTTTCCTTCGGCGCCGCGCGCCGCCAGATCGTCGTGCTGCAGGGCGGCGCGCATGGCGGAGGCCAAACCGTCCGGATCGTCCGGAGCATAGCCGAAATACGCGCGCGGATAAGCCACCTCAGGCACCGAGCCCATCGTCGGCGCAACGAAGCAGCGCCCGAAGGACATCGCCATGATGACGCTGCCGGAATTGAGGATCTGGCGGAACGGATAAGCCGCCAAGTCGCAGGCATTGTAAAAAATCTGCAGATCGCGCTCGGGAATCGTCTCGGAGACGATTCGCACATCCCTGCCGGTTTCGCGCATCGGCGCGGCGAGCGCCTGCAACCGCGCAATGAAGCCGGGATCCGAACTTCCGCCGCAGATCAGCAGCGCGTCTCCCGCCGAGGCGACGGCGCCGAACGCCGCGATCAGGTCTTCCAGCCCCTTGTACGGCATGATTCGCCCGAGCGACAGAACGACGCGCGAATCGTCGCCGATGCCCAGGCGCTCGCGGGCCTCGCGGCGAGTCATTGCGTTGGGATAGACGTCGATATAGTGGCCGTGGGGGATCACCTTGACCACGGTCGCGGCGGAAACCCGGTAGGCGTCGCGCAATGCCGTTTCGGCGGCCGCCGACAGGCAGACGATCCCCGAACAAACGTCGACAAGACGCTGCACCATGCGCTTTTCGTAGTCGGCGTCGACGGCGTCATGGCCGATCAGATTGTGCGCCGTCCATACCAGCCGCCGTTCCTTGGCGGTCCGCAGACCGTGGAGATACATCGCCTGCTTGAGCACCCGGCGCAGCGGCGTCCGCCCGTTGTAGAAATCGTGCGGCCAGTCGAGATGAAGGATGTCGAGCGGCCGGCTGAGCGCGTACTGCAAGGGGAACCATTTGCGGGGCGGAATTCGCGTCACGATCAATCCCGCCGCTTCGAGAGCCCCTGAAAACAACTCCTGGTAGGGATTCCAGGACGGTTTGTACGGGAAAATTCCGATCCGCATCGTGCTTCCGTCGTTCGGCTCTGATTGAACGTCAGGGGACGAGAGAGGCCGTGGCGGGACCCGCGCGGCGCTGGCCGCTTCCCCCGTCCACACCCCGGTTAGCCCGCCGCATCGCGTTTCTTTGGCGCCGGCAGGTCGAGGCGGATGTGAAGCTCCTTGAGCCGCTCCGACTCGACCGGCGCCGGCGCGCCCATGAGCAGATCCTGGGCCTGTTGATTCATCGGAAAGGCGATGACCTCGCGGATGTTCGGCTCGTCGGCGAGAAGCATGACGATGCGGTCGATGCCCGGCGCGCAGCCGCCGTGCGGCGGAGCGCCAAATCGAAATGCGTTGAACAGCCCGCCGAAACGCTCCTTCAGATGGTGCTCGCTATAGCCGGCAATGGCGAACGCCTTGACCATGATATCGGGGCGGTGATTGCGGATCGCGCCCGATGAAAGCTCGACGCCGTTGCAGACGATATCGTACTGGAACGCGCGGATCGCCAGGGGATCCATTGTTTCCAGCGCCTCCAGGC
>CAZRWU010000285.1:0-2656 GCA_964603915.1 uncultured Rhodospirillaceae bacterium | reverse complement strand
GGCGTTCGATGTTCTGATCGACGCGCTGGCGGACGTGCGGGACGCCGTTCTGTGGCTGGCGGGGGAGGGTCCTGAGCGATCTCGGCTGGAGCAACGCGCGCGGCGGCTGGGACTGTCGTCCCGGGTCCGCTTTCTGGGCTGGCGTGGCGATATTAACGCCCTGTTGCGCGCGGCGGATGTGTTTGTCTGTCCGTCGCGTCATGAGCCTTTGGGCAATGTCGTGCTTGAGGCCTGGGCCCAGGCCGTGCCGGTGGTGGCGGCCGCCAGCCAGGGTCCGAGTGGCCTGATCCGGCACCGTTACAACGGCCTTCTGGTTGCGCGCGACGACAAGGATGCGCTGGCCGGGGCCATTCGCGAAGTGCTCGACGCGCCCGATCTTTCTGCTGCGCTCGCGGCGCGGGGGCGTCTCGCTTACGAAGCGGAATTCACGGAAGCGAAGGTTGTCGGACGCTTTGTGGATCTCTTCGACCGCATCGGCGGACGCGCCTGATGTGCGGCATTGCCGGCGTCATGAGCAAGAATGGCGATCCGCCGCGACAGGCGGTTTTAGACAGGCTCGCCGGCGCACTGGCTCATCGGGGTCCTGATGGACATGGCTTCTATCGGTGTGATGGCGTCGGTTTGGTTCATACCCGCCTTGCGATCATCGATCTTGTCACCGGCGATCAGCCACTGTACGCCCGCCGTTCTGACGACGCGCGTCTGACCGCGCTCATTGCAAATGGCGAGATCTACAACGATCTGGACTTACGCGCGAAACTCGGCCAGCGGCGCTTCGCCACCGGATCCGACTGCGAATCCCCTCTCCATCTCTATCTCGACCACGGCGAAACGTTTGCCGACCATCTTCGCGGAATGTTTGCGATCGCGCTGCACGATCCTGGGCGTGGCCCGCAAGACGGCGGCCGACTGGTCCTGGCGCGCGATCCATTCGGCATCAAGCCCCTTTATGTCGCCGAGACGCCCACCGCTTTCGCGTTCGCCTCCGAGCCGCAGGCGCTGATCGCCGCGGGTTTTGTTCCGGCTGCGCTGAATGCGGCCGCTCGGGACGAGTTGCTGCAGCTTCAGTTCACCACCGGCCGGTCGACGGCATTCGTCGGCGTTGAGCGGCTGTTGCCGGGCGAAACGCTGGTGATCGAGCAGGGCCGGATCGTGAGGCGGCATGTCCGTCAAGCCCTGCCGTCCGGTCCGCCGTGCGATACCACGGAGTCGGCGGCGCTTGCCGCCCTCGACGCCATCCTCATCGATAGCGTGGGCCTCCATCAGCGCTCCGACGCGCCCTATGGAATGTTTCTTTCGGGCGGTATCGACTCCTCGGTGGTTTTGACGGTCATGGGGCAGCTCAACGAGCGCCCGGTTGTTGCCCTCACCGCAGGGTTTGCTTCGAATGCTGGCGTTCATGACGAGCGGACAGAGGCGCGCGCGCTAGCCCAGGCGGTTGGTGCCGAACATGTGGAAGTGGCCGTCGGGGAACAGGATTTCTGGCGACTGATGCCGCTGCTCGCCACGTGCATGGACGATCCCGCGGCCGATTATGCGACGCTGCCGTCGTTCCAGTTGGCCGCCACCGCTCGCCAGATGGGGATCAAGGTTGTCTTGACGGGCGAGGGGGGAGACGAGATGTTCGCCGGCTACGGCCGTTACCGGCGAGCAATGCGGCCGAGATTGCTTGGCGGCCGTGCGATGCGCACTCACGGCGCATTCGACGGCATGCGTGTTCTCAGACAGGAGGCGCGATGGCGTGGCGGCCTTCGTCATGCGCAAGAGGTGGCGGATCATCCCGAGCGGACGCGGCTACAGGTCGCCCAGGCCGTCGATTGCGCGGAGTGGCTTCCGAACGACCTGCTGCTCAAGCTCGACAGATGCCTCATGGCGCATGGGATCGAAGGACGCGTTCCGTTCGTCGATCCTGTGACCGCGGCATTCGCCTTTCGCCTTCCCGACCGGCTTAAGGTCGGCCGCGGTCTTGGTAAGCTTCTTTTGCGCAGATGGCTGGAGCGCAACCAACCCAATGCCCGTCCGTTCGCCCGCAAACGCGGATTCACCGTTCCCGTCGCCGCGTGGATCGCCGGTCGCGCTCGGGAGCTTGCCCCCCTTCTGGCGGCGCAAGATTCGGTGCGCGAGGCATGCCATCCAGGCTCGGTTGAGCGGCTGCTCGATGCCGCCGCCAACGGCAATGCCCGCGCCGGCCGGGCGGCCTGGAACCTGTTGTTTTATGCGCTCTGGCACCGACGCCATATTGCCGGTCTTCAGCCAGAAGCGGACGTCTTTGCTACCCTCGCACCTTGAAATCCGTCCCCTGCCGAAGAGGAGGTCCACATGCAGCACTTCGTCACTGACGACGGCCAGTCGATCCATGTCGCGGTTTCCGGATCCGGCCCTCCGCTGATCTTGCTTCATGAATGGGCTTCCAATCACCGGGTCTGGAATCCGATTGTGAGAGAACTGGAATCGCGGTTCACGATCTATCGCTGGGATGCGCGGGGTCACGGGACGCGTCCGCTTACGGGGAGCGAGCCCCCAACGGTGGAGCGTATGGCCAGGGATCTCGCCCAACTGATGGATCATTTCGGTCTCCACCACGGCGTCCTCGTCGGTCATTCCATGGGGGTGCTGATCGCCTGGGAGTACATCGCCACCTTCGGCTGCGAGCGCA
>CAZRWU010000284.1:0-2735 GCA_964603915.1 uncultured Rhodospirillaceae bacterium | reverse complement strand
CACGCGCCGGCTGCCACGTGCCGACGAGCAGCTTGCACAAGGTCGACTTGCCGGCACCATCCTGCCGCTCAAGGCGTCCGGTCACACCTTCAACGAGGAGATCGACAGCCAGCCCGTGGGCTGGCCGCATGTCGAGCTGCGCGTCGATGCGCTCTCGCGCAACCGGGACGGCCTCAAGCGGCTCGGCATCGATATCGGGGATACCATCGCCATCGATCCGCAACCGGAGTTTCTCGACAACGGCTTCATCGTCTCGCGCCATCTCGACGACAAGGCGGGCGTGGCGGTGATGTTCGCCGCGATCGAGGCGCTGACGAGGGCGAAGGCGGAAACGCCGGTCGATATTCATTTTCTCTTCACCATCGCCGAGGAGGTCGGCGTCGGCGCGTCGTCCGTGCTCACCCACGACGTCGCCTCCATCGTCGCCATCGACAACGGCACGAGCGCGCCGGGCCAGAACTCCTCCGAGTTCGGCGTCACCATCGCCATGGCCGACCAGACCGGGCCGTTCGACTATCACCTCACGCGCAAGCTCGTCGACCTCTGCCGCGTCAACGACATCCGCTTTCAGAAGGACATTTTTCGCTACTACCGCTCTGATTCCGCCTCGGCCCTGGAAGCCGGCGCGGATGTCCGCACGGCGCTGGTGACCTTCGGCGTCGACGCCTCCCACGGCTATGAACGCATCCACGTTCACGCGCTGCGCTCGATCGCCGAGCTCGTCACGGCCTACGTCCAGAGTCCGGTCGTGATCAAGCGCGACGCCGAGGAGACGGCCAGGGGCATCAGCGGCTTCACCTCCCAGCCGACGGAGGAAGCCGATCAGTCGGCGAGCGGACTGATTGACCTGTGAGGCTCCGCCGACCTGCGGCGCCAATCGGGGCTGGGAGAGCTTCTACAGCGCCACCACCAACGGCGCGTGGCCGCAGGCGTCGAGGAACTTAAGCAGCCCCTCCGGCGCGATGGCGGTGGTCGCGGCGTTGGTCAGCGGATGGAAATTGAGCCGCGCGCCCTTCATCATCTCGGCGTCGAGGACGACCCGGACGCGCCCGGCGGCGTCGTTGATGACGGCGAAGGGCGTGACCGAGCCGGGCGCGACGCCAAGCGCGTCGAGGAGCGCGTCCGGCCTGGCGAACGACAGCGGCGCCGAGCCGATGCGGCGGCGCAGGTCCTTGAGATCGACCGCCCGGTCCTCCGCCGTCACCACCAGCCAGAGCTGGCCCTTCTTGTCCTTGAGGAACAGGTTCTTGGTGTGCACGCCGGCGAGCGCGCCGCGGTGCGCCTTGGCCTCCTCGACGGTGAACACCGGCGCGTGACGCGCCGTCTCGGTCGCCACCCCGAGATGGTCGAGAAATTCCAGCAGGTCCTGCTCCGTCGCCGCCATGACGCGGCGAACATAGCCGCCGCCGGCGCCGGCCGCAGCATGGCGTGCAGAGTACGAAGTATCGCAGCAGGCTGGAAATCTTCCTTAGGTTTTAGTTAGGAGTTTTTACTATGTATGGGGCTATGAAGCTTGTATAATGAATACTGAGATCACGATACTTTTCTTAAGATCCTTAGAGAAGGGAGAAGGTTGCTGAGCGCTCGCTTGTGCAACTTCTCTTCTCGTTGGTTGGTTGCCGCGCCGAAAGCGGCGACACAAGGGGGGAGATCCGGCGTCTGCGAGTGAAATCCGATTGAAAGCTGAGCTTGGAAGCCATGTACCGAAATCACGACGTAGCCTGCGGGGCTTTAACACCATGCGCGCCATGGCTTTTGCTTGCATCAGAGAAAGAGAAAGCGGGGTTCTGGGAATCGCTGGAGGTCTGGATGTCATACATGCTAAAAGCTACCAGGATTGCAGCAATATCAGCAATTGTTTTTTGTGAGTTGGCGCTCCAATCGGCTTCTGCACAAGATCCGCGGATGAAATTTCAGGAATACTTGAGTAATCTTGGCACGTCAGCTACATTTGTCTGTGAGAAAGATTATTGCCAGTTCGAATATATCTATGATACTTACTATTTCGATCAACCGGGATCTAAGCTGGTTACTGGAGCTATGTTTATAGGAGCGTGGGGAATCGGCATCAACGTTAATGTAACGTGGAGCAATCCCGACCCCGATTATTTCATTGAAGGCGCGTTTTATGGGGACGCTTTCGCGAGCATAGGCCTGTCGGGGATACAAGGACCTAGCGGCGTTTTAGTCAACGCATATACACGTCCATTTGGCCCCGGCGAGTACGACGGCTACTTTGAAGGCGGCTATGACCGCTCTGAATGTGCCGGTTACGGCACTGTCACTTGCGGAATCGAGTTCCTCAAAGACTCGGATTGGCCGGGTGTTCCGGAAGGTTCTCTCGTAACGTTCTCTGAGGATAGCATTGTAGGTCCGATATTCTTCGATGGCGAAATCCGGGCTTCTTTGTCTCTTGATGGCCTGTCCGGCGGCACAAGCGCGACCGCTACCATGGGAGTCTTCCCTTTTTTTGCGGTCGACGTGGCTGAACTGAATTTCGAGGAAGCGCTCGACGAACCGCACGTTATCCCGCTGCCAGCTGCGTTGCCTTTGTTTGTGAGTGGTATTGCAGCCTTGGTTGCCGCCCGCTGGCGCGAGCGCGCGAGCAACAGGCAATACTTCTAATTCTTCCGTGGTCGGCTGACGGCGAGACCCTCAAGGGCGCGATCAAGTTGGCGAGGGAGGAAGCCGATCAGTCGGCGAGCGGACTGATTGACCTGTGAGGCTCCGCCGAC
>CAZRWU010000283.1:0-2874 GCA_964603915.1 uncultured Rhodospirillaceae bacterium | reverse complement strand
ACTACCGGGTCAAGGCGACGTACGACTGACTGCGCCGCTCGTCTGCAACGGCTCCCGGACAAGATCAGGCACCTCTGGCACGCCGGCCACCGCTTCCATGCAAGGAAACGCCATGACTCCCGAGACTATCCTCGACCGCGCCCTCGGCGCCTACCTCGGGTTTGCCGTCGGCGACGCGCTTGGCGCCACGGTCGAATTCATGACCAAGGGCGAGATTGCCGCCGCCTTCGGGTTTCATGTCCGCATGGTCGGCGGCGGCTGGCTCAAGCTGAAGCCGGGCCAAGTCACCGACGATACCGAGATGACGCTGTGCGTCGGCCGCGCCCTCATTCGCTGCGGCGGCTGGGACCTGCAGGCCGTGTGCGAGGAGTTCGCCCAGTGGCTTCGGGGCGTTCCCGTCGATGTCGGCAACACCTGCCGGCGCGGCATCCGCCGCTACATCCTCGACGGCTCGATGGCGACGGCGTTCAACGAGGGCGACGCCGGCAACGGCGCGTGCATGCGCAATCTTCCGGTCGCCTTGGCGACGCTCAACGATCCCGAGGCCTTCCGGCAGTGGACGCGAGAGCAGTGCCACATTACTCACAACCACCCGCTCTCGGACGACGCCGCCCTTGCCCTTGGGCGGATGGTCCAGCGCCTCATTCTCGGCGGCGGTATTCTGGATTGCCGCGAGGAGGCGCGGGCGCTCATCGCGAAACATCCTCAGTTCCGCTTCGAGCGCTACCGCGGCCCGTGCTCGGCGTTCATCGTCGATACGACCAGAACCGTACTTCACCACTACTTCCTCGCCGACTCGGTGCGCGGCTGCATCACCGGGACGATCAACGAAGGCGGCGATGCCGACACCGCCGGCGCCCTGGCCGGGATGCTGGCCGGCGCCACCTACGGCGCCGCGAGCATTCCCCCAGCTTGGCTGGGCCGTCTGGATAAGTTGGTCGTGACAGAGATCCGTCATCAGGTGCCGCGCCTGCTCGCGATCGCGGGCGTCAGTCCAAAGGCATCCGGATGAGGGTGAAGCTATCGAGGTCGCGCCGAGAACACGCACCCCTTATCCGGATGGGTCCAGACGGCGGGCACTCACGGTGATCGGCAGGCGTGTCGAACCGCCCATATCCGGCAGGTCAAGGCGCCAGCCATTGGCGAGTTCAATCCATCCGCCCCATAGCTCGGGCCGCTCCGTTGCGACGATTCGTTCCTCGAGATCTTTCTTCGCCATATACACGGATAGCGCCTCGCCCCGCCGCGCGATCGTGATCTTCATTGTGCTCTCCCTCCTAATCGCCTCTGTCCGCGTGTGTCACGATTCACGTCTTCGATCTCATGGCGGCGCATGCCGACGAAGCGGCCGCTGGCGACGAAGTCGACGCGATAAATGTAGTAGCGTTGCAAGAACTCTCCGACGTTGGTGACGTAGCCTTCCTCGCCGGCCTCGACGATGAAGGCGCCGCGTGGCGCGCCGGGAACGGTGCCGTCGTTGCGGACGGCGGTCACCGCCCGCACTTTCTGCCCCGGCATGAACGCAGGCGGCCCGTAGATTTCCGGCTCGCCGCCCGCGTCCTGGTCGGTCCTGGCGACCTCCGAAGTTGCTTCAGGCATGGACGATGGCTTCGGAGGGGCACAGGGCGACGCACTGCGGGGAGTCAAAAAAGCCCTCGCATTCCCCGCACTTGGCGGCGGAGACGACATAGTTGTCTCCCTTCATGGTGATGGCGGAATTGGGACAATCGAATTCGCAGGCGCCGCAGGCAGAACAGTGGCTGGGCAGAATCTTGTATGCCATTTTCACCTTCTCCTTTCTCTCTCGCTTTTTCCGAATGGCACCGCTTGGCGCCTTAAGCAGAGGTCGCCGTGCGGCTGGCGTCGGCCGCTGCGCCACGGAAGTAGGCAGCAATGGCCGGCTCGATGTACTGAAACGCGTACTCCTCGATAGTTTCGATGCCGGCTGTTTTCAGACGCTCGGCGGGGCATCGACCGATCCGGGCGCATAGGATGGCAGACACGCCGTCGAGCGCGGCGATCACGGCATCGAGAACGTCGTCCTCGCCGTCGCCGCCCTGGCAATACCGACCGGCGCGGCGATGACCGACCAAGCGCACCCCGGTACGGTCGACCTCGAAAATCTGGAACTCGCTGGCATGTCCGAAGTGCTGGTTGACGCGCCCGCCGCCCTTGGTGCACACCGCGACCAGCCGCGCCGGCTCGGCCGAAGCCACTGCCTTCAACGTGTCGATGGCGGCAGACGCGACGCGATGCCGGTCGGCGCGTTCCTTGTCGATAATACGGCGGTATTCCTTGCGCTTTTTAGCCGCAGCAGCGACGGCCTCGGCGGCGGCCGGAGCAAAGGCCTCCTGGCCATCGTCCTGCCCGAGCAGACCGATCGCATCGGCGCGGCACTGACGGCAGTGCTTCATCAGCCTGGCGCCGCCGCCGATGGCATCCTGAACAGCCTTCAGCTCCCGCGGCGTCGGCCCCCGCTGGCCATTGAGGCCGAAATGGGTGCCGTGGGCCGGATCCGAGATCAGCGGCATGATATTGTGCAGAAATGCGCCACGCTTCTTGATTTCGCTGTTGACTGCCTTCAGATGGCGATCGTTGATCCCGGGGATCAGCACCGAGTTGACCTTGACGAGGACATCGGCGCCGACAAGCATGGAAAGACCGATGAGCTGACGCTCGAGCAGGATCGTCGCTGCCTCGAGCCCGGTCCATCGCCGCCCTGCATAGAAGATCCAGGGATAAATACGGCTGCCGATTTCCGGGTCGACAGCATTGATCGTGATGGTCACGTGATCGATCTTGAGCGCCTTGATCCTCTCGACGTGATCGGGCAGCGCCAGCCCGTTGGTCGAGAGGCAGAGCTTGACGTCAGGC
>CAZRWU010000282.1:0-2874 GCA_964603915.1 uncultured Rhodospirillaceae bacterium | reverse complement strand
GCGCATCGGGCGCGCCGTCAGCAATCGAGTTCCTGTTCCGCCAGGCCCGCCTGCATCACGTGATAAGCCAGCAGTTCCGGGTGGGATTCCGCCACCTCGGGAAAATCGTCTTTCAGCGCCCGCGCGATCTTCCGGTGCAGTTCCCGGCGCTTGCTCTTGAGCAGCGACTCATACGCCATTTCCTGTATCAAGGTGTGCTTGAAGGCGTAGATGGTATGCGGCTCCGCGCCGCGTTGAACAAGGACCCCCGCTTTGACCAGCCGTTTGAGCGCGTTCCTCAGCTCATCTCCGCTTAAAGGCGAAACCGCCTCAAGGAGCCTGGATGTGAACTGATGGCCGATGGCGGCGGCGATCTGCGCAATCTGCTTGACCGCGCCCATCTGGTCGAGCCGAGCCATCAAGGAATCGCGGAGACTCGTCGGGATGGCGAGCGATGGCAATGGGCGGGCGAGAACGTAGCGGTCTGTCTCCTCAGCAAGAACCGCCGAATCGAGCACCATCTTCGTCAGCTCTTCGACGAACAGCGGCACGCCGTCGGTCTTGGCGACGATTTGATCCACGATTTCCTCGGGCAGTTTTTTCCCGCCCGCGACCCTTTCCGCCACGGCCATGCAATGGCGGCGAGTCATCCGGTTGAGGGTCAGCAAGGTGACATGGGACTGACCCAGCCAGGGAGGAGCGAAATCCGGCCGAAAGGTGACAATCATCAAGATGGGAAGCGCCGGCGCCCGGTCGATCGCCCTGTCGAGCAGCTCCAGCGAGGTCGGATCGATCCAGTGCGCGTCCTCGAAGACGACGAGCAGCGGCTGGCGCAGGGCGAGACCTTCCATCTGCTTGATCAAAGCGGCCAGTATCTTTTCCGTCCGCTGCTCCGGGCCGAGGTCGTGCGGCGGATACCGGCCACCGGCCGGGATCGACAGCAGGTCCGCGAACAAAGGCGCCGCCGTCTCCACCTCGTCGGTCCCCCACGACAACATTGCCTCCAGCTTGTCGAGCTTCCGCTGGGGGGTATCGTTCGGGACCAATCGGGCCGCCCGAGCGAGCTGTCCGACCACTGGATAAAGCGCGCCGCCGGTAAAGTATGGGGAGCATTGATAGCGCAGACGGATGTGAGGATCGGCGGCGATGCGCTCGCGGAGCGCTTGAACCAGACGCGACTTGCCAACGCCGTTCTCGCCGCACAGCAACACCACTTGCCCTTCGCCCTTCCTGGCTCGCCGCCAGCGCCGAAGCAGGACCTCGATCTCCTCTTCACGGCCCACCAGCGGCGTCAGCCGCGCCATGTGCGTGGCCTCGAACCGGGTCTCCGTCTCTTTGGCGCGCAGGACCCGCCAGACCTGCACGGGCTCCGCGAAGCCCTTGACATGACGACGGCCAAGGTCCTCATAGGCGAACAAACCGTCGGTAAGTTGTTGAGTGGCCGCGGCGGTCATCACCGTGTTGGGCTCCGCCAGGGCCTGAAGCCGCGCCGCCAGGTTGGGCGTCCGGCCCACCACCGTTTTTTCCTCCGCGGCTCCCTCACCGACGACATCCCCGGTGATCACCGGGCCGGTGGCGATCCCCACCCGTACGGCCAAGGCGACGCCTTCCCGGCGGCCGTCGTCGCCAATCTTATCGTTGAGCCCCGCGATCGCTTCGACAATACGCAAGCTTGCGCGCACCGCCCGCTCCGCATCCTGCTCGTGGGCCTGAGGATAACCAAAATAGGCAAGAATCCCATCTCCCATGTAGCGGGCGATAAATCCATCGAACCGGGCAATAGCTTCCCTGCATGCCTCCTGAAAGTCGTGGATGACCTCGCGGAGTTGCTCCGCTTCCAGTTTTTCCGACAGCTCCGTCGAGCCGACCAGGTCACAGAACATCACCGTGATTTGCCGGTGCTCCGCGCCTGCGACCTCATGCCGAAGGGTGCTGGGACAAGCGGAAGGAGGCTCAGGCGAAGACGCCGGCGCTTTCACCGCTTGCCCACAGCCGCCGCAGAAGTTGGCCTCCGGCTCGTTGACAAAGCCGCACGTGGGGCACTGAATTCCAACGGGCGCTCCGCACTGCGCGCAGAAGCGCCGTTCCCGCTGATTCTCCGTGCCGCAGTTCGGACAGCGCATGTTACCCTCGATCGCTCAGGCAACCCGGAGGCGCCATTGTCTGCTCCCCGCCGCGCGCGGCGGATCGAGCGGACGCCGCGCGCGCTTGGCCTCGGGATCGTCGTGAATTTCGGCCAGGGCCTTGGGCTCGGTCATGGATGCCTCCGCATCTCGCGCCACGCGAACGGATGGGTGATACTGTAGCACGTTTTTACACCTGCAGGCGTAGCGCCCAAGATCATCGAATCGCTCCATCGCCCTTGGCTGGCGTTGGCGATCGCCCTATGCTTTCGCAAACAAAACAAAAGCGCGGCGGCTGCCGTAATCGGCGCGACCGATGGCGGGCGGGTCAGGGGCGCCGCGAGGGGGAGGAACAACGGTGCCACGCTGCGAGCCGTCGAACGACGACACGGCGACGCCTGGTCCGATCGAGGCGCTTGCCGATGAGGCGGTGGATTGGATCGCCAAGCAGATTCAGGCCCGCGACGCGGATCTGTCGAGCTTGCCTGGGGCGAGAGGCCGCCTGCCGACTCGCCAGGATCTTCGCCATCACGTCGAATTCCTCGGCGCCGCGGTCGGCGTCGCGGCGCCGGTCTACTTCATCGACTACGTCCTGTGGCTGGCGAGAGTGCTGGAAGCGCGGGGGGCGCCGGTTCAGACGCTGGCCGAGTCGCTCCGCCTGCTCCGCCGGTTTCTCGAGCGGCGGCTGGAGCCGGAGGCGCTCGCGCCGGCGTGCCGCTACCTCGACGCCGCCCTGGCGGCGCTGACGGCGCGCGCGACCGGCGCCGAGACG
>CAZRWU010000281.1:0-2887 GCA_964603915.1 uncultured Rhodospirillaceae bacterium | reverse complement strand
CAGTTACATGCAAATCCTCATCATCGTGATCACCCTGGTCGTGCTTATCGCCTTTTCATTGCTGATCGCCCGAACGCGCATCGGCCGCGCGCAGCGCGCCTGTCAACAGGATATGACCATGGCGGCGCTCATCGGCATCAACGTCGACCGAACGATCTCGACCACCTTCATCCTTGGCGCGGCCTTGGCGGCGGTCGCAGGCATGATGGTGACGATGTACTATGGCGTGATCGACTTCTTTATCGGGTTTCTCGCCGGGATCAAGGCGTTCACCGCAGCGGTGCTTGGCGGCATCGGTTCTTTGCCCGGCGCCATGCTCGGCGGGTTGTTGATTGGCCTGATCGAGGTTTTCTGGTCGGCGTACTTTACCATCGAGTACAAGGACGTCGCGGCGTTTTCCATTCTCGTTCTTGTTCTGATTTTTCGTCCAACCGGTCTGCTTGGCAGACCCGAGGTTGAGAAGGTATGACCGGCGAGGCAACCTCCGAAGACGGTGGGGTCAGCCTGTATCAGGTGCTCCGCGAGGCGTTCCTGACCGCGCTTGTCGCTTTTGTTCTCGCCGTTCCGATGGTCGGGTTGCACGCCGTCAGCGCCTATGGCGGGATGACCATCGAAACGAGGTGGTCGTGGGTCGCCGTTGGCGTCGCCGGCGTCTTCGTCGGCCGCATCATATTGATCCTGTTGCGGGAATGGCGGCGACGCCGGCGCGTCAGCGAAGGCAAAGCGCTTGGGCGCGCGGTGCGCGATCTTTCTCACTACCTCGCGCCACTCGCCATCGCCTTTGCCGTTCTTCTGCCCTTCCTGCCCTTCGCCGATCGTCGCGTTCTCGACATCGGCATTCTCGTGCTGACCTACATCATGCTGGGGTGGGGTCTTAACATCGTGATCGGTCTTGCCGGTCTGCTTGACCTCGGCTACGTCGCCTTCTATGCGATTGGCGCCTACAGCTATGCTCTTCTCGCCATCCATTTCGATTTCAGCTTTTGGATCTGCCTGCCGTTGGCGGGCTTCTTCGCGGCAATGTTCGGCATCCTCCTCGGATTCCCCGTGCTGCGTCTGCGCGGCGACTATCTGGCGATTGTCACCCTCGGCTTTGGCGAGATCATCCGCATCATCTTGATCAACTGGTATGATTTCACCAGAGGCCCGGACGGGTTGAGCGGAATTCCCCGTCCGACGTTTTTCGGCTTGGATTTCGCTCCCAGACCTGCCGAAGGAACCGCCTCCTTTCATACCTTCTTCGGTATAGACTACTC
The DNA here is from genome assembly GCA_964603915.1 of uncultured Rhodospirillaceae bacterium. GTDB lineage: Bacteria > Pseudomonadota > Alphaproteobacteria > Rhodospirillales > Defluviicoccaceae > REEP01. The sequence continues at coordinate 1,631 of CAZRWU010000281.1, read as the reverse complement.
TCCGATTCACCGAATCATTTTTCTCTATTACTTGATACTGGTCCTGGCGTTGATTACCAACGCCTTCACCTTGCGCATTCGCAAGCTGCCGATCGGACGGGCATGGGAGGCGCTCCGCGAGGATGAAATCGCCTGCCGGTCGCTGGGCATCAATCCACGCAACACGAAGCTGACGGCGTTCTCGCTGGGAGCGATGTTCGCCGGTTTCGCCGGCTCCTTTTTCGCCACCCGGCAAGGGTTCATCAGTCACGAGAGCTTCACATTCATCGAATCGGCGATCATCGTGGCGATCGTCGTTCTGGGCGGCATGGGCAGCCAGATCGGCGTCGTCATCGCCAGCATACTGTTGATCGGTGGACCGGAGTTCATTCGCGAGTTGGCGGAGTACCGGATGCTGGCGTTCGGCGGGCTCATGGTGCTGATCATGATTTGGCGGCCGGGTGGCCTGCTGGCGTTTCGCACCCCGACGCTACGGCTTTCCGGCGAACGCCGGGGCTTTTTCGATCTCTTCGCAAGACGCAAGGCGGCGAGGGCGGCGGAATGACCGTCTTGGCGCAACCCTCAGCCACGCCGTTGCTTGTCGTAGAGCACTTAACGATGCGGTTCGGCGGGCTCGTCGCCGTTGACGACGTATCCTTCGAAGCCGCGGACCGGCAAATCACAGCGATCATCGGGCCGAACGGCGCGGGCAAGACAACGGTCTTCAATTGCCTGACCGGCTTTTACAAGCCCACGATCGGCAAGCTCACCCTCCACCACCCGAGCAAGGGAGCGTTCCTGTTGGAGCGCATGGACGGCTACCGGATCCCTCAACAAGCCGAGGTGGCGCGAACGTTCCAGAACGTTCGGCTCTTTCCCGGCATGTCGGTTCTCGAAAACCTTGTCGTCGCCCAGCACAACGCCTTGATGAAGGCATCGGGATACACCATCGCCGGACTGCTCGGCCTTGCCAGTTACCGCAGAGCGGAGCGCGAGGCGATCGATCGGGCGCGATATTGGCTGGCGCGCATCGGTCTTGAAGATCGAGCGGATATCGACGCCGGAAATCTTCCCTATGGCGATCAGCGGCGTCTCGAGATTGCCCGGGCGATGTGCATCAGGCCAGTGCTGCTTTGTCTGGATGAGCCGGCCGCCGGATTGAATCCGCGCGAGTCGGCGGAACTCAACCAGCTCTTGTTGAGTATCCGTGATGAACATCGCATTGGTATTCTGTTGATCGAGCACGATATGAGCGTCGTCATGGGAATTTCCGACCACATCGTTGTGCTCGATTACGGCCGCAAGATCGCGAGCGGTCCGCCAGAGCTTGTTCGCAATGATCCCACCGTGATCAAAGCCTATCTTGGCGAACCCGAAGAGGACGAACTGCCTCCGGAGATTGCCGAGGACCTCGCCAAAGAAGCTGTACGGCAAAAAGGCGCATAATGCTGACGCTCTCCGGCGTGCACACCTTCTACGGCAATATCGAAGCGTTGCGCGGGGTCGACATTCACGTCGAGCAAGGGGAGATCGTCACGCTGATCGGCGCCAACGGCGCGGGCAAGTCCACGCTCTTGATGACCATTTGCGGCAATCCTCATGCGTCGCGCGGCAGCATCGTCTTCGAGGGTGAAGAGATCACAAGAGAGCCG
>CAZRWU010000280.1:0-2943 GCA_964603915.1 uncultured Rhodospirillaceae bacterium | reverse complement strand
ACATCGGTCGCACCTCAAGTCCGGTGGTCTTCAGCCGCCGGAAGCAGCTCTCGATGATCCACATGCCTTTGTAGCCGAGGGCGATGTCGGCGATCGACAAGCTGTCGTCGTTGGTGGTGAGCACGAACTTGCCGTCGAGATGCGCGGCGCGGCGGACTTTGTCCCGAGGTGATCGTGGAGGCGATCGCGGCAGCGATCCCGAGCCGATCCCACAAGCTCTTGACCACATGCGCCACGCCGAGCTCGAAGACCGCCTCGATCTCGATGTTGCCGGCACCGGCACGCTCGACCACCGGCTCGCCGCTTTCCTCGGCCAGGACCCGCCGGATGCTGGCCACCAGCCGCTCCAGCACGGCCCGGTCGAGCCTGTCGGCGCGCCCGAAGCTATGCACGACCCGGGCCTCGACGTGGCCCTTCTCGGGGTGGCGGCGGTTCTCGGCAAGCGCGTAGTAGCGCACCACGCTCCCGTCCTTGTTCCGCCGCTGGGTCGTTCGCAAGTACATGCCCACTGAAATAGCATGTCTTGCCCACGCAGTCGAACCCATTGCGACGAATCGTGTGCCTACAGGTTTTCGCGCCGAAATGCCCGCGGGCTCACGACGGAAGCTTATCAATTCAACAGCTTGCCATCCGCGCCACCGCCCGAAACGGCCAAAACACGCCCACTGACCGCAAACTCAAGTCAGTCGATTTGATCGACAATACGACCGCGTTGCTCACAGGCCCCGCAACCATATCAGAGGCGATCAATTCATTTGGCACCTAAACCGGACAGCTTGATTTGTCATCGACATGGAATACCCAACGTCGTGGCAGTTTTTCGCCTCAAGGGGTATAATAATTCTCGTGTCCATAATCCTTGTGTGCGCGCGGGAATAAGGGTTCAGGGGGGATGCTCGAGAGATTGTCAATGACGGTCTGTGACACCGCGATGCAGGTGCTGATCGCCGACGACCATCCTCTCTTTCGCGAGGCCCTAGCCTCGGTGGTCACCGAGATGACCGTGGGCGCGGCTTGCATCGAGGCGGCCAGCTTTGATGAGACGCTGGCCCGGGTTCGCGAATCGTCCAGCCTGGATCTCATCCTGCTCGACTTGACCATGCCCGGAGCCGATGGCCTCAGCGGCCTTGCCGTTTTACGACAGGAGGCGCCGGCCATTCCGGTGGTGGTGGTTTCGGCCACGGCGGAACGGCGCACGGTGCTGGAGGCGATCCGCGCCGGCGCCGCCGGCTATCTTCCGAAATCGTCTTCGCGCGCCACCATGATTGGCGCTCTCCAACTGGTGATGGGCGGCGGCGTTTACGTTCCGGGAGAGGTTGTCCGGGCCGGTCCCGCCGGCTTTGGCGAAGGAGCGACGAACAGCCCGATCACTCCGGACAAGCTGGCCGCGCTGTCCCGCAAGCAGCTCCAGGTGCTCGATTGTCTGGCCCGCGGCCTGTCGAACAAGGAGATCGCGCGCGCCCTCAACCTCGCCGAGCCGACCGTGAAGACTCACGTCTCGGCGCTGTTGCGCAAGCTTCATTTCAAGACGCGAGCGCAAGCTATCGTTGCGGCCAGCACCTTCGACTTCAGCCGCCTTCGCCGTCCTGTGGCAACGGACAAGCGCCTGACAGGAGATGAGTGACCAGCGAGCGGAGCTGGGCTGGCTTGACCGGCTTGTTCAAAAGCGGATAACCCCGCCCCGCCGCCGCCCGGCGAAGATCGAGCGAGTGGTCGGCGGTAATCAGCAGCGCGGGAACTTGGCGGCGCAGCACGCCTTGAATCCTTGCGATGGCGTCCAGGCCCGTTGCCGCCCCGCCGAGATGGTAGTCGGCAATGATCAGATCGAGACCACCGCCGCTGTCCAGCCGCTCCAGGGCCTCGGTGGCCGATCCGGCGGTGACGACCCGGCATGACCAGCCGCCAAGCAGAACCTCCATCGCTTTGCGAATCTCCGCCTCGTCGTCCACCACCAGCACGCGGGCGCCGGCCGCGACATTCCTCGCCTGCGCGACCGCCGCCTTGGCGCGCGCCGCGGTTTCCGGCGCGAGCGGAACGAGCACCCTGAACACGGAGCCACGGCCCGGTCGCGAGCGCACATCGATCGGATGACCGAGAATGCGCGCGGCCCGCTCGACAATGGCGAGGCCAAGGCCAAGCCCCCGCTCCGGTTCCCCGGCGTCGCCCGCGTCGATCTGCCGGAACTCCTCGAAGATGAGCTCGAGCTTGTCGTGGGCGATGCCGGGGCCGGTGTCCCAAACGCCGATCTCCATGCTTCCGCCGCGCCGGCGGCACGCAAGCATCACCTGTCCCTGCCGCGTATAACGGATGGCGTTGCTGAGAAAGTTGCGGACAATCCGCTGCAACAGCCGCGGGTCGCTGATGACGGAGGCCCCGCGTCCGCGGTAACGGAAGCGGAGCCCGCGCGCCGCGGCGACGCTGCCGTATTCGGCGGCCAATTCGCCAAGGAGGCTTTCCACCGGAAACGCGGACGCCTCCGCCTCCACCGCCCCCGCGTCCAGCTTCGAGATGTCGAGAAGGGCGTTGAGCAGCGTGTGCACGGACTGAAGAGCCTTGTCGATGCTGCGGGCGACGGCCTTGTTGGGAAGGGACAGACGCTTCTCCAGAAGCGCCGCGCTGAACAGGCGCGCCGCGTTCAGCGGCTGAAGCAGGTCATGGCTGGCGGCGGCGAGGAATTTGGTCTTGGACAGATTGGCTCGTTCCGCGTCCGTCTTGGCCGCCCGCAGGGCCTTTTCGATCGCGCGGCGCTCGGCGATCTCTTGGGAGAGCTGGGAATTGAGTTCGGTCAGCGCGGCCGTGCGCTCGGCGACCCGCCGCTCCAGCGTCTCGTGGGACTCACGAAGCGCCCGTTCGGCCGCGCGCTGCTCGGAGATGTCATGAGTGAGGACGAAAAAGCCGATGACCTGGCCGGTCTCATCCAGATGCGGAATGTAGCTCTTGCGG
>CAZRWU010000279.1:0-2952 GCA_964603915.1 uncultured Rhodospirillaceae bacterium | reverse complement strand
GGCCGCGGCGTTATCGCCGTCGATGTTGCCGAAGTTGCCTTGGCCGTCGATCAACGGATAGCGAACCGCGAATTCCTGGGCGAGGCGGACAAGAGCCTCATAAACCGCAGCGTCGCCATGAGGATGGAATTTGCCGATAACGTCGCCGACGACGCGCGCGCATTTTTTGAAGCCGGCTGGCGGATTGAGCCCGAGTTCGCGCATCGCGTGAAGAAGCCGCCGGTGAACCGGCTTCAGCCCGTCGCGAACATCGGGCAGCGAGCGCGACACGATGGTCGAAAGCGCATAGGAAAGGTAGCGCTGGCTCAAAGCGTCGGCGAGCGCGACGTCTTCGACGGCGCTCGCGCCGGGCGACGCTGATGGCGGTGCACCAGTCATGCTCTTGTTCTTGTCCTCAAGCGTTGAAGGATTGTGTTGACGATCACGAGCGGCGCGTCTCCGGCCGATTGCGATGCGCTGATAATCGACAGCGGAGGCGTACCATCGACGGCGGGACGACCGCTGGCTCAGGTCTCGTGTCGCTTTTTCTTACAATCAGATGGCGACTCAAGTCTAGCTGATATTCCTTTGGAACAAGGCTGCCGGCGCGTCGGCCAGCCTGCCGCGCCCTCCTACAAGCTGACGCCGCTCACCGCTTCTGTCGGTTTTTCTTACAACTGGCGGGAAATTTCCACTCATTGGTTAAGCTATTGAGATGAAATCATTTTCTTTTGGTAACGCAGGCGGCTGAGCGGTGTTCGGCGGATGCTGTTCCGCCATGGCTTTTCGCCATTGTCGTAATCCTTGACACTCTTGCCCGGATCGCACGGACGCACATCCGAAGCCATGCAAGAAAATCCTGTATTTTCAACTATTTTAAGTTGTGGCACGGGCGTTGCATCCATTGAACCAAACACGCTCTCTAAGCACAAAGCCGAGAGTTCCGATCGTGAGCAGGTGGCGCAGCGCTGTGGCAAGATGGCAAAAAAACGCGGGGCCCACAGCAACTGCCTGTCGCGGACGGCGAAAGGAAAAGAACGGTCAACGGCGCCTATTTAACAACACGGGTTGACGAGAGACGTGAATCGAGGAGGTCAGGACGTGCAACGGCGGCGGCGGTCCCCAGGGACCGCCGCTTTTTTTATGACCTCTCCGGGAATTGGCTCAAGCGAGAGAGCGAGACGGTTTTCCAGGGGCCTCGGCCGCTATCCATCCCCGTTTATGCGAAGATCGCCGCATTTCTTTCTGTCTCGAGATCGCTTGTTCATCAAGCGCTTGTTCGCCAAGCGCTGTCGCTGCTCGCGCTTGAGAGACCGCTCGCCACGCACTTTCCGTTGCTCATCCATAGAGCGACCCGCAGATCAGGACCGCTGCGCCAATGCCGACGACATCCGCGATCAACGCCGTCGGCAAGGCGTGACGCATCCGCCGCACGCCGATCGCACCGAAGTAGACCGCAATGACGTAGAAGGTGGTCTCCGTCGAGCCCTGAAAGGTACTGACCAGAATCCCCGTATAACTGTCCGGGCCGATGGCGGGATCGTTGATGATCGAGGCCAGCACACCGAAGGCGCCCGATCCGGATAACGGACGCAGCAGGGCCATCGGCAATGCTTCCGCCGGCAACCCCAGCGGACCTGTCAGGACGCCGAGCGGCCCGATCAGCGCCGCCAAGGCGCCGCTCGTTCGCAGCATCGCCACGGCGACGAGAATGGCGACGAGGTATGGAATAATACGCAGCGCAACCTGAAAGCCGTCGCGGGCGCCTTCGATGAACACCTCGTAGACGCGAACCTTGCGGGCCGCCCCAAAGCCGAGAAGACCGAGCATCAAGCTTGGGATGATCCAAGGCGCGATCGCACGGCCATAGAAAACGGTCAGCGGGATCAGAGCGACGATCGCCGCCAGGACGGCCATCGACACCCAGAGCGGATAAGCATCGCGTGCGGCGGCGTCGACCTCGCCGACGGGAGGCCTCGGCTCGGCGGTCAAGGGATCGGGATCGCCTGCTGCGATCGCCGGTCCACTTGAGAGGGAGCGCGCGCTCGAGACGCGACGCTGCAGGACCTTGGCCATGATGATCGCGGCCGTCGTCGAACAGATGGTCGCGAACAACGTCGTCGGCACGATGGCGGCGGGGTCGACCGAGCCGGCCGCCGCGCGAAGGGCGATCACGCCCGTCGGCAAGAGCGTGATGCTCGAGGTATTGATGGCGAGAAACAAGACCATCGCATTCGTCGCCGTGCCGGGCTGAGGATTCAGGGTTTCCAGTTCCTGCATGGCGCGGATGCCGAACGGCGTGGCGGCGTTGCCGAGGCCAAGCGCGTTCGCCGATATGTTGAGAATCATTGCGCCCATTGCAGGGTGATCCGCCGGCACCTCGGGAAACAACCGTTGCATGAGGGGACGCACCGTCTTGGCGATAATGACCAGCAGTCCTCCGGCCTCGGCGACTTTCATGAGGCCGAGAAAGAGGGCCATCACGCCGACCAGCCCGATCGCCAGCGTCACCGCGCTGCCTGCGCTGTCCAGCATCGCGGCGCTCAGCGCGTCCATCGGCACCGGCGATTCGTCGGGCAGAAAAAGCTGCCGATACGCCGCAGCCGCGAAGGCGACGGCGACAAACGCAAAGAAAATAACGTTCACGGGAAGGGCGATCCTCGCCTGAATCGCTCGAAGAAGACGTGGCGAGCAAGAGAATAGCAACGGACCGGGACAAATCAAGCATTGGTTTCCCTTGCGCAAAGGGAACGTTAACGCCGCTCAGGTAGTGTTCTTCCGGTTGTGCCGCGGTGCGGGTGAAGAGACATGACGAAATTGGCGCGCATTGCTGTTGCTCTGGTTGCGATTGTCGTGATCGCCGGAGTGTGCGCCATCTTTGCCGAGACGCTTTTCACGGCGCCAGATGCGCTTTCCCCCGGTGAGCGCGCGTTCGGGCGCTCCATGGCAGGCGGCGGCCCGGCGTCTGCGGGT
>CAZRWU010000278.1:0-2995 GCA_964603915.1 uncultured Rhodospirillaceae bacterium | reverse complement strand
CTTTTGCCGATCACGGCGCCCTGTTGGATGCGCCAAGCGTGGATGTGACGGCCCGCTGCATCGGAATGCTGGCGCAGGCGGGATACGCGCTTGACCATCCGGCGATCCGGCGGGCGATTGCGTACCTGCGGCGGCGGCAGGAGGACGATGGCTCGTGGTTCGGTCGCTGGGGAACCAATTACATTTACGGGACGTGGTCGGTCCTGTGCAGCCTTAATGCCATCGGCATGGATATGCGCGCTCCGTTCATTCGCAAGGCGGTGGATTGGCTCAAATCGCGGCAGCGGGACGATGGCGGCTGGGGGGAAGACTGCGCCAGCTATTGGCCGGACCGGCGCCAGGAAGTCAAGGCGAGCACGCCGACGCAGACTGCCTGGGCGTTGCTGGCGCTAATGGCGGCGGGGGAGGTCGACAGCCGCGCGGTCGGTCGGGGCGTGACGCATCTGCTGAACGCGCCGCGCGAGGGCGGACAGTGGGAGGAGGATTACTTTACGGCGGTCGGCTTTCCCCGGGTTTTCTACCTTCACTACCACGGCTACCGGGCGTATTTCCCATTGTGGGCTCTCGCTCGGTATCGCAACCTGCGGCAGAGCAACACCAAAAGGGTGAACGTCGGGATCTGAGTGACTTACCGCCGCCTCGGCGTCGTTACCGGATTGGCCAAGGAAGCTGCTTGCTTGCGCGGGTTCGCCGCCGACGATCGGCTGAGAGTCGTTTGCGCCGCCGCCGATGCCGACCGGGCCGCCGCCGCGGCCAGAACGCTGACACAATCGCTCGGGTGCGCCGGCTTGATCAGTTTCGGCGTGGCGGGCGGTCTTGCTCCCGGCGCGCCGCCAGGCGCGTTGCTTCTTCCCGAGAGCGTCGTCACCCTTGAAGGGAAGGCCTATGCGACGAATCGCGACTGGCGGAAGCTCCTGATCGATCGCCTCGACTGGCCGGCGCCGCCGATCGAGGAGCAGGTGATGGGCGTCGACGCGCCCGTCGCATCGGCCGCCCGGAAACGGCGTCTTTGGCGACAAACGGCTGCCTGCGCCATCGACACCGAAAGCCACCGCGTCGCGCAGGCTGCCGTGGCCGCGCAGGTGCCGTTTCTCGTCATTCGCGCCGTCGCCGATCCTTTCCGTCGCGATATCCCGCCGTGGTTGCCGGCAACCATCGCCGACGATGGCGCGCCCGATGTCGGCGCGGTTGCCGCCGGACTCGCGCGGCGGCCATGGCAACTGCCTCGGCTTGTCGCGCTCGGCCTCGACTTCCGCTGCGCGATGAAAACGCTACGCCGCGTCGCTCTTCGCGCCGGGCCGCTCTTCTTCTTCCGATAGACGCTTGACCAGCCCCGCGAAGACGTACTGGGCCGGGCGTTGATTGTGCAATGGGATTTCCGGCGCCATCGGGCCGTCGGTGCGCGGACCGGTAAGCGCGACCTTCAACGCCTTGATGGGTCGCCTCATGGTGTCGGCGACGGCGGTCGGCTCGTAGCCGCAGTGCACCATGCAGTCGGCGCACTTCTCGTAGTTGCCGGTGCCGTAGCGGTCCCAATCGGTCGAATCCATGAGGTCGCGGAAAGTCGGCGCGTAGCCTTCGCCGAGGAGGTAGCAGGGCCGTTGCCAGCCGAAAACGTTGCGCGTGGGATTCCCCCACGGCGTGCAGCGGTATTCCTGGTTGCCGGCAAGGAAATCGAGAAACATGGTTGACTGGCTGAACCGCCAGCGCCGCTTTCCCTGCCGCTTGAAAACCTCGCGAAAAAGCTGCTTGGTTTTAGCGCGGTTGAGGAAGTGCTCCTGATCGGGGGCGCGTTCATACGCATACCCCGGCGAGACGGTGATTCCTTCGACATCGAGCTCGGCGGTGCAATAGTCGAAGAACGCGGCGACCTCGTCCGCCGCCATGCCGTCGAACAGGGTGCAGTTGACATTGACCCGAAATCCGCGCTCGCGCGCCTTCTTGATCGCCGCCACCGCCCGCTTGAATGTTCCCGGCTGATTGACCGCGCGATCGTGATGCGCCTCGAGACCGTCAAGATGCACGGAGAAGGTGAGGTACTGGCTGGGCTCGAACAGGTCGAGCTTCTTCTCCATCAGCAGTCCATTGGTGCAAAGGTAAACGAACTTCTTGCGGGCGACGATCCCGCGGACGATGGCCCCGATCTCCCTGTGAAGAAGCGGCTCGCCGCCGGGAATGGAAACGATCGGCGCGCCACACTCGTCGACCGCCTGCAAACACGCCTCGACGCTCATCCGCTTGTTGAGAATGCTGTCCTCGTAGTCGATCTTGCCGCAGCCGGGACATGCGAGGTTACAGCGAAACAGCGGCTCCAGCATCAGCACAAGCGGGTATTTCTCAACGCCGCGCAGGCGCTTGCCGAGAATGTAGGCTCCAACGCGCACCTGTTGAATCAGCGGAATGCCCACAGTTCCAGTTCCTTTTTTTGCGTTAAACGGCGTCTTGTGGTTCGAGAAGTTCGCGCGGAAGCTTGAACTGCATGTGCTCGTCGACGCCGGGCTGGTCGTCGACCTCGACCTCGCCGAACTCCCTCAGGCGGTCGATCAGTTGCTGCACGAGTTCTTCGGGAGCCGACGCGCCGGCCGTCACCCCGACGCGCTCAACGCCGTCAAGCCAATCGGGCGCGAGCATCGAGGCGTCGTCGATCAGGTAGCTCGGCACGCCAAGCTGCTCGCCGATCTCCCGCAGCCGGTTGGAGTTGGAGCTGTTGCGGGCGCCCACGACCAGCAACAGATCGACCTGCCGCGCCACGTCGCGAACCGACTGCTGACGGTTTTGCGTGGCATAGCAGATGTCCTTGACGTCGGGACCGAGGATGTGCGGGAAACGTTCCCGCAACGCGGCGATGATATCGCGCGTGTCGTCGACGCTGAGAGTCGTCTGGGTGACGTAGGCCACCCGCTCCGGGTTTTGCACCCGCAGCTTGGCGACGTCTTGCACGTCCGAAACGATGTGCACGCCACCGGAAATTCGCCCCCGCGTTCCTTCGACCTCG
>CAZRWU010000277.1:0-2997 GCA_964603915.1 uncultured Rhodospirillaceae bacterium | reverse complement strand
GCGGCATCGGCGCGGCGATCCCGGCGATTGGCGCCGTCTTGCGCAACCCGATCGATCGTATCAGGGCGGCCATGTCGCCGCAGGCTGCGCAGGACATCGCGACCTCCCACATCGCCAAGTTCGCCCAGCGCGACAAGATCGACCCGCGCGACTTGGCGGCGGTTGTCGCCGGCAAGGGCGACAAGGCGATGCCGGTTGACGCCGGCTCGAACCTTGAAAGCCTAGGTCAGTACATCGTTGGCAGGAGCGGAGAAGGAAAGGTAATCGCCGAGAAGGCGCTTGCTGCTCGCAACTCTGGGCAGCAACCACGTCTTGTGGATGCGATGCGCAAGGCCGCCGGAATGGCCGAGGACGCCACGGAGATCAGGGCAGATCCAGCCGCGATGGCGCGGCTCGAAGAAAGCCTCTCCGGTGTCGCCGACATTACCGGCAAGGCCGACAGGCTCAAGGAAATCCTCAACCGCCCGTCGATGCGTCAGTCTTGGGAAAAGGCCCGCGTCCTTGCCGGCGAGGAAGGTGAGGCAATGCCGTCGGTCAAGCGTGCGATCGAGCAGATCGAAAAGGGCGAGATCGGTGAATTGCCGGTGCGCTGGCTGCACTACGTCAAGAAGGGCCTAGACGACGTTCTTGAACCAAAGCGCGATCCGATCACCGGCGCGGTGGTGGCGAGCACTGGCAAAAACCAGCTGCAGGCGCAAAAGCGCACGCGCGCCGAGTTCCGCGCCATGATCAAGGAATTGTCGCCGTCATACGGCGTGGCGCTCGACGAAGCCGGCGACAGCCTGCGCGCGCGTGAGGCGTACCAGCTTGGGCAGCGCGCATTCTCCACGAATGCCGAGAAGGTATCGCGGCAGGTGAAACGCTTCTCAGGGAAAGAGTTGGATGCGTACAGGCAAGGGTTTATTGAGGCTGTTGACGCCGGCACCGCCAAGGCCGGAAACCAGGGATACGACGTTTCGAAGCGCCTTATCGATGACGCCAAGATGAACGCGATATTCGGCGATAAGGCAGAGGATGTCATCAGGGCGATCGATAGCGAAGGGGCCATGCGCGGCGTCGCCAACCGCATCACCGGCGGGTCAAAAACGTTCGACAAGATGCAGACTGCCGCCGACATCGAAGGCGGCGGCAGCATACTCAACAATCCGCCAAGCGGCATGGTCGACGCGATGTTCCGCATCGCCCGCGCCATTTCTGGCGAGAGCAAGCCGCCCGAGGCGGCGCTGACGGAAGCGAGCAATATCCTGTTCTCGAACAACCCGCAACTGATCGAGCAGGCGTTGCTGAGAAACAGGAACATCAGCCGGCCGGTCGGCTTCCGGCCGCAGGATTACACCAGCCTGGCGCTTGGCGCTGGCGCTTCACAAAACCCCATGGTCATTGAGCAGAGGTCACGGTAATGGCGCGCGACGGTTCCGGCAACTACGATTTTCCCTGGGGGCCGCACTCTCCGGGCCAGGTCATCGCGTCGAGTGACGCGAACGCGGCATGGGCCGATCTGGAGACGGCTGTCACGCAGTCCATCGCCACCGACGGGCAGTCCGTGATCATCGCAAACCTGCCGATGCACGGCTACCGCCACACTGGCGTCGGCAATGCTTCCGCGCGCACCCACTACGCCGCCGCCGGGCAGGTGCAGGACGATGTGCTGACCTGGGTGGGCACGGTCGGCGGCACCGGCGACGCCATCACGCTGACCCCGTCGCCTGGCGTCACCGCCTACGCCGCCGGGCAGCGGTTCCGCTTTGTCGCAGCAGCAGAGAACACCGGCGCGACCACGGTCGATATCTCGGCCCTTGGCGCAAAGAACGTGTTCGTCAATGGCGCCGCTTGCGTTGGCGGCGAGTTGGCTGCCGGCGCGATCTATGAGCTGACCTACGACGGAACGCAGTTCCACGCCGCGCCGCTGTCGCCGGCGATGCCGACCGCCAAGACGAACTATCTGCTGAACCCGTTCTTTCAGGTATGCCAGGGCGCGACATCGGGAACGGTGACAGCATCGACGACTGGGTACACTGTCGATCAGTGGGTGGTGTCGGCCGGAACCAACAACGTGACGTGGTCACGCGAGAGCATCGCGGCCGGCGATATTGGCACGTTCCCGTTCCAGAACCGCAACTTCTTGCGGATTAGTTCAGGCGCAGCCAACCCCTACACCTTCTCGCAGCCGGTCGAGGATGTGCGCACGCTGAACGGCGTTACCGTCACCTTCACTGTGTTCATGAAGCTCAACGCCGGCACCGGCACGGCGACGCTCGACGTCGAGCAGAATTTCGGCTCTGGCGGTTCGGCGAGCGTGACAACCGCGATCTCCGGCCCACATACGCTCTCGTCATCCTGGCAGCGCTTCTCCGGCACGGTTACGCTGCCGTCGACGACTGGAAAGACGATCGGGACCGGCAGTTACTTGAGGCCCCGCGTCACCGTCAGCGGAGCAGCCTCCTCGACGTTCGATTGCATGTTCGCGCAACTCGAGACCGGACCGCGCTTCACGCGGATCGAGCCGCGCGGGTTCGACGTCGAATTGGCGGCCTGCAAGCGCTACTACCAGACGTCATACGAGAGCGGAACGATCCCAGGAAGCAACACATTCATCGGTTCCGTGTACACGTTGGCGGCCGCGACGGCGTTCCTTTCCGACGGCAATATAACAATGCCCGTGCAGATGCGCATAGCGCCGACTGTCACGGTATACTCCAAGACGGGCGCGCCCGGCAATGTGCGCGATGTCACCGCCACTGCCGATCGCGCGGCGACGTCGGGAAACATCTCAACGAAAAGCTTTTTGGTGCAGTCAACCGGATCGACATTCACCCCCGGCAACCAGCACTCGTACCATTGGGTAGCAGACGCGAGGCTCTAATTCATGTATAAATATCATCGCTCTAGCGGCGTCATACGGCTCGACGACGGCGCCGTCATCCCTGAAGCGCCGGGCAACAGGGATTGGGACGCATTCGTCGCTTGGCGTGACGGCGGCGGCGTTCCCGAGGACGC
>CAZRWU010000276.1:0-2998 GCA_964603915.1 uncultured Rhodospirillaceae bacterium | reverse complement strand
TGTCAAGCGAACTGAAGATTTGCCCCCTTGGACGAACTGAAGATCTGCCCCCCTCAATGGTTTGCGGTTCCGTCGGTCTCAGGCGCCGTTCCGGCCTTCTGCAGAAGACCGGAACGGCGCTTTTCGCGAAGTCGGTAGCTGTCACCGCGAATGGTGATCACTGTGGAGTGGTGGAGCAGGCGATCCAGGATCGCGGTTGCGACCACGGGATCGCTGAACACTTTGTCCCATTCGCCCACCGAGCGATTGGAGGTGATCAGGATCGATCCCCGCTCGTAGCGCCGCGACACCAATTGGAAGAACAAGTGCGCGGCATTGGCCTCGAATGGCAGATAGCCCAGTTCGTCGATGATCAGCAGTTTCGGCCGCGACAGGATCGTCAGCTGCTTGTCGAGCGAGCCCTCGCCATGGGCCTTGGCCAGCATCGCCACCAGCGTCGCGGCCGTGACGAACTGGACGCTGTAGTTCTGCCGGATCGCTTCGCGCCCGAGGGCCACCGCCAGATGCGTCTTGCCCGTGCCCGGCGGCCCCAGGAACAGGACCGTGTCGCCATGAGCGACCCAACGGCAGGTCGCCAGCTCCCGGATTTGGCCCGGATCCAGCGACGGCTGCGCGTCGAAGTCAAAGCCGTCGAGTTCGCGCACAAACGGGAACTGGGCGATCTTGCTCGCCATGCAGATCCGCCGCTCGTCGCGCCGCGCGATCTCGCGCGTCACGAGAAAGGCCAAAGCCTCGCGCAAGGTCATTTCCGAACGCGCCGCTTCGTCCAAAAGGCTATCGAGCTGGTCCCGGATCGCGGTCAGCTTCAGCCGGGCGAGCTGGGCGACCAGCGTCTCGTGATCGATGGCCCTCATCACCAGCCCCCTCCCACCAGCGCCTCATATTCGGCCAGCGGCCGCAACAAAGGGGAAGGCGAAACGATCGCCGCCGGCGCCGATCGCACCGGCCCCGCAGCGCCGATCACGCCGGCAAGATGGGCGCGCTCGACGATCCGCTGCCGGCGTCCCTGGCACAGCGGATGATCCGCCACCACCTCGCCGGCATGCCGCACGATGACGCGGCCGCCCAGCACCACCACCTGGACGCTTTCCCCGATCAGCCGCCAGGGAACCGAGTAGCTGTTCGTGTCCAGATCGATCGCACAGTCCGCCTGAACCTTGCGCACGAGATCCCGCAGCTGCCCGAATGGCGACCGTCCGCCGAGCGGGCGAAGCGCCAAGGCCTCCTCCGCAAAGCGCTCCGCAGGGGGCACGCCCGTCGTGCCGTGCACGCGCCGATCGGCAATCTCGCGGGTCCATCGGTCCAGATGGGCCTCGAACGCCGCCCAGGTCTCGAACCGGCGGCCGGCAATCGCATTGCCTTTGACGTAGCCGACCCCGCGTTCATCCTTGACGCTGCGCGTCCCCTTACGGGCAGCCCTTTGTCCGCGCCCGGCAGGGCGCGCAGGCCTTGGGCGCAAAGCCCCAGTACCGCGCAAAGGCGTGCAGCCGGACGTTGAAGCGCACCTCCCGCGTCACCGCATCGTGATGCGCGACCAGCGCCTTCGGATTATCGAACAGCACTTCCGCCGGAACCCCGCCGAACCGCAGGAACGCCCCTTCCATGCCTTCAAACCAGTCGGCCTGGCGCTCCCTGAGCGAGGGGCGAATGTGCAGCCGCCGCGAGTAGCCCAGCTCGCCACGAACAGATGCACCCGCACCCGCTCGTCGCCGATCCACACCCGCGTGTCGCCAAAGTCGATCTGCAGCTGCCGGCCCGGCGCCGTCTCGAAGCGCACCGTCGCGCGCTTTTGCGCCTTCAGCTCCCGACGCCAGCGCTCCACCCGAAGCTCCACCGCGCGAAGCCCAATCACGATCCCATGTTCGCTCGCCAACTCCTGGCGCACCACGTCCGCGTTGCCGCCATGCCGGAAAAACCGCTCCCGCAGCCAATCATCCAGACCGTCAAACGCAGTGCGCCGCACCGGCCGGCGAAATGGAGCACACCCGCCCTCGCGCAGATACCGACGCACCGTGTTGCGGGCGCAGCCGAATTCCTTCGCAAGTCGCTTGGCTCCCCAGCCAAGCTCATGGAGCCGCACCATCGCGGCCACCTCCTCAGACTGAAGCATCTCCTCTCCCTGCATCGTTCTCCACAATGCAGGAAACACTGAAATCCCCATCGTCATCTATTCCTTCTCTACGCATAGAGGGGGCAGTTCTTCGTTTCGTCAGGGGGTCAGTTTCTCAGTTCGTCCGACATCTCTGCTGAACGAGACGCCGCGGCGGCGATGCGCCGCGAAACCGCGGGGCCGCGAAGAGGAGGAGCAAGCCGTGAGTGAGGAAAAAAGGGACCAGGCGCGCGCGCAAAAGCCGACAGGGCGGTCCGGAGCGAGCGATCGCGCCGCGATTCAGGATCGCGACGAAGCCGCCATGGGCGCGCCGACGCGCGCGGAGCAAACGATCGCCCAGACTCGCGACGAGGCCGCCATGGGCGCGCCGGGCGCGCCGACGGAGGCCACCGTCCAGGCCGTCGATGAAGCCGCCATGGGCCATCCCGATACGACGCGGGCGGCTGGGGCGCAACAGGCCGACGAGGTCGCCATGGGCGAGCCGCCGGCGCCGCCGGCGACTCCGACGCAACAGGTCGACGAGGCCGCCATGGGCCGACCGGCGACGGCGCGGGAGGCGCGCGAACAGCGCGGCGACGAGGCGGCGATGGGACAAGCGCCCAGTTCGGCGCCCAGTCCGGCGCCGGAGCGGAGCGACCCGGCCGACTGAGCCTCGAGCGGCGATGCTCAGTCGAGGGTCTCGCGAGAGCGCCACAGCGCGATGGCGGCGGCGGCGAGCAGGAACACCAGCAGCGGCCACAGGTCGACCCAGATCTCGGCCAGGCCGTTGCCCTTGAGCAGGATGCCGCGGACGATGCGCAGGAAGTGGGTCAGCGGCAAGACCTCGCCCAGCCACTGCGCCCACTGCGGCATGCCGCGAAAGGGAAACATGAAGCCCGAGAGCAGGAT
>CAZRWU010000275.1:0-3028 GCA_964603915.1 uncultured Rhodospirillaceae bacterium | reverse complement strand
TGAGGCCCATCCCTATCTGTTGACGGCGTCGGGCCACCCACCTACGGTCCGGCAGGCTATCATGAAACGTCTCGGAATTTGATCATGGATCACGATGTCATTGCTTCGACCAAGCTGCGCGCGCTCGCCGAACAGAGCAACGCCTGGCCGTTTGTCGAAGCACGGGCGGTAGCGCGGCGGATCGACGGGAGGCCGCCAGAAAAAGGATATGTTCTGTTCGAGACGGGATACGGCCCATCGGGGCTGCCCCACATCGGCACGTTTGCCGAAGTCGCGCGAACGTCGATGGTGCGGCACGCGCTCACGCGCCTTGTGAATGTGCCGACCCGCCTGTTCGCGTTCTCCGACGACATGGACGGCCTGAGAAGCGTTCCCGAGAACATTCCCAACCGAGAACAGATGGTTCCCCACCTCGGCAAGCCATTGACGGCGATTCCCGATCCTTTCGGCACGCATGAGAGCTTCGGTCATCACAACAATGCGCGCCTGCGCGGGTTTCTCGACAGCTTCGGTTTCGACTACGATTTTCTCAGCGCCACCGAGTGCTATCGGAGCGGCCGGTTCGATCCCCTGCTGCGTCGGGTGCTCGTGCATTACGATGAAATCATGAACTGCATGCTGCCCACGCTCGGCGCCGAGCGGCGCGCGACCTACAGCCCGTTTCTCCCCGTGTGCGCGAAAACCGGCCGCGTCCTGCAAGCGCGTGTCGTGGCGCGCGATCCCGATGCCGGAACCATCGTCTACGACACGGAGGACGGGACGGGCCCTGTCGAGACGCCGGTTACCGGCGGTCACTGCAAGCTGCAGTGGAAGGTCGACTGGGCGATGCGTTGGGCGGCCCTCGGCGTCGATTACGAAATGTGGGGCAAGGATCTAATCGATTCCGCCAAGCTCTCGGAGCGGATCTGCCGGATCCTCGGCGGCTCGCCGCCAACAGGCTTTGCCTATGAGCTTTTCCTCGATGAGAACGGCGAAAAAATTTCCAAGTCGAGAGGAAACGGGCTTGCCGTCGAGGAGTGGCTGCGCTACGCGCCGCCGGAAAGCCTCAGCTTGTTCATGTATCAAAAGCCCAAGACAGCAAAGCGATTGTTCTTTGACGTTATTCCCAAGACTGTCGATGAATATATTACTCATCTGCAAGGTTACGAAACGCAAGATGATGCGCAAAGAATCAATAACCCCGTGTGGCACATTCACGCCGGATCTGCGCCAGATCAGCAGATTTTCTTGAGTTACGGCCTTCTCCTCAACCTGGTTGCCGTCTGCCATACTGAAGACAAGAGCATCTTATGGCACTTCATTTCGCGCTATCATGCCGACGCGCGCCCCGAGACAGCGCCCATTGTCGATCGCCTGCTTGATTACGCCATCAGGTATTATCGAGACTTCGTCAAGCCGACGTTGCGCTGCCGCAGCCCCAGCGCCGACGAGAAAGAGGCGCTCGCCGATCTCGCCGAGGCGCTCCGCCTGTTGCCGCCAGCCGCGTCCGCGGAAGAAATCCAGAACGAGGTCTACGCGGTCGGCAAACGCCACCCGATCTTCGCCAGCTTACGAAACTGGTTCCAGGCTCTCTATCAGACCTTGCTTGGCCAGAACGACGGGCCGCGCATGGGCTCCTTTATCGCCCTTTATGGCATTGACGAAACCATTGCGCTGATTGAGGCCGCCATTGCCGGTAAGCTTGCCGCCGACGAGAGCGAGTCGATGCCGCGCTCGCAGCGCTAGAGCGCGTCGACGGCTTGCAGCACGCGGCGCAGTTCGGCGCGTCCCGCCGCACTCAAAGGAGCTTGCGGCGGTAGCGGCTCTCCGACAGGATAGCCCATCATCTCCAATCCGCCCTTGACGCAGGCGGCGAGCGCATAACGGGCAAACAGTTCGTTCACCGGCCAAAGCCGTCGCTGCAGATCCATGGCTTCCTGCCACCGGCCGGCCGCGGCCAGTTCGTACAAGCGCACGCTTTGCGCGGGTACAAGACAAGCCGGCCCCGCCATCCAGCCAACGCCGCCGATCAGCATCACGGCGACGGGGATGTGCGATGATGCCGCAAACACGCGGAGTCGATCGCCGACTCGGCTTATGATGGAAAGAAGCCGGCCCGTGTCGGTCGAAGCGTCCTTGATGTAGCGGATGTTGGGAACATGAGCGAGCTGGTCGATGGCGCTCAAGCTGAGGTCGGCGCGCTGAAAATTGGGATTGGTGTAAATGACGACAGGCAAGGCAACCGCGTCGGCAACGGCGGTGAAATAGGCAACAACGCCCTCTTCGCTCAAGGGGAAGTAAGACTCCAAAACGGCGACGATCCCGTCGACGCCGATTTCCTCGAACGCTCGAGCTTGTCGGCGGGCTTCCGCAATGGTCGTCGCCGCCACTCCGGCGACAACCGGCACACGACCGCAGGCGGCGTCCAACGTGACCTCGACGATGCGCCGACGCTGAGGCCAGGTCAGATACGCGAACTCGCCGGTGCTGCCAAGGGGGGTCAACCCGTGAACACCGGCCGCGATGACATCTTCGACAAGCTTTGCCAACGCCTTTTCTTTGACGTCGCCGTCATCATCGATCGGAGAGACGAGATAAGGAAAGACGCCGCGAAAGTCGTCGTTCACCATCGAACAGGCGCCCGGCTCATCATGCTAAATCAGCCCCAACTCTTGCAGCGCCGCCGCCAACTCGGGCGGAAGGATCTCTTGCCCGCCCCCCTCGGCGTCAGGCGGAGCGTCATCCGCTGGCAGGTAGCGCCAGCCTTGAAACGGTCGATGCTGTTTGGCGCGCGTTGGAACCAAGGTTCCTTCCAACACAATCGCACAGTACGATTTACCTTCCTTTTCCTGCGTCTCGAAAGCGAGCAAGCGCTGGCGAGCGCGGATGGCGCCGCTGACGACCCAGAAGAGAGATCCTCCGTCGAGGAGTTCCGGCGCGCGCCTTGGCATCCGTCTCGTGACGTGTCGATACACGGCTCTCTCCCCTCTCGCGCGTACCTCGCGAAGATGCAAAGCGAGCCAACTTTCAAAAGAAGGCACATCTTCAA
>CAZRWU010000274.1:0-3030 GCA_964603915.1 uncultured Rhodospirillaceae bacterium | reverse complement strand
ATCGAAGCCCGACTGCTGCACCGCCCAGACGTGGCATTCAGCCTTGTCCTTGTTCTGCCGCTCGGAACTCTGTCCCTGGCTCGGGTAAAAGAACATATCCTGAGCGGCGACCGGCAGCGCGGTCAGCACGGCCAAGCCTGCGATCATCGCTTTCATCCTCATCTTGATGCCTCCTCATCATGCCGACCCGCATCAGGGCGTCGGCGGCTTTTGCTGGTCGATTCTCGCCTTTCTGGCGAGGAACAGGTCGGTCATTCGCTTGCCGCCGATGTCCCGGCGAACAATGGAGAAGGCGTGGTGCGACAGAAAGGCGAGGCCGATCATGATCGCGCTTCCATACACCGCAGGCATGTCCGGATGCTCGAAAATGCGCCTTACGGCGACGATCTCGCCGTGCCCCGCCCGCGACTCGAATGCTTTTTCGGCGATCATGACGGCAAGAACGAACAAGGTGTAAAGGGCAGATCGGGTAAGGACTTCGACAATCCCCGGCAGGTCCTGAAGCCGCCTCGTCATCAGTAAATGATCGAGAACAACGACCACTTTCGCGGTGATCACGGCGGCAAGAAGAGCGGTCGCGATGCCGCTGAACGCGATCCCATACTCTTCCAACCACAACTCCTTCAACAGCATGATGACGACGAACCATGCCGCGAAGTAGAACGTGAGCCATGCCAGGGCTCTCAATTCCTCAAAGAGCCAGCGGAACACGACCGAGATTCCATGTCCTGGCGCCGCCGCCGCCATCCGGTGAGGATGACGACGGCCAGCGTCTCGCCCCCGTGTGGTTGGCGGCAGCACAGGGCGCGCCGCCGCGGATCGCGACAAAGTCAGTGCCGATCCGCAACGGCGCGCGCCATGAGGCCGAGGACACGGGGCACCTTTGTTGTCTCAGCCCTAGCAGTAATAAACGCCGACCGCGCAGCGGCGCGCTGTGCGCCGAGCCACTCCGGCGACGCTCACGGGGGTGAGCGGACGTCCAATAATAGCCTCGGCCGGCGAGACGAAGCTGTGGACGCCGGGCACCGACAAGCGCTCCCCGAATTCAAGGGCGCAAAGCCCGATGATCCCCGCGACAAACACGACGGCAAGCTTCTGTACGATGCTCATTTTTTATCTCCGATCACGAAATGCTCCGGCAGATCCTCGGAACCGGAAAGATCTTCCAGCGGGACCTCGGTCGCGTTCGACGGGTTCTTGAAGGCGAATTCCTGTGCCGGGACATCGGCGTTGCTGTTCCAATCGCGGATCTGAACACTGTACTGCGGACTGCCGGCGACGCCCTTGCTGGTGATGACATAGCGGCAGGGATAGGGCTGGTCGCCCTGGGCAATCCAGATCTGCCAGTCCACTTCGTTGGTCCTGAACGCGAGATGATCGCACGTTACGCCGCCGATCACGCCAACGCCCAGATCCTTGCTGTCGACCACATCCGGCATCAGCGTATCGTAAATGTTCGACAGAAGGAGATCCGCTCCGGGAAGGGGTTTTTTGTACGTATCCCGCAGCTCGTCAACCAGGTGGTCGATGGTCCCCGGCACCTCGATTTGCGTGTAGCGATTGGCGTCTTTGCTGAGCACCGTCAGCGTTTTTCCGTCAAAGAGCATCTCGACGTTGGCGAATCCGGCATTGCGCGTGGCGTAGACCTTATCGGGGCGCTTCAGCATGATGCTCCCCGAGCCCGCCAGCGCAAGTTTCTGTTCCTCGTCGGTGACGATCTCCAACGTCGAATCGTAGTCGAACGCCAACGTGTCCTGCGCCGCGAGATAATCGGACATCGCCTTGACACGGTTCTTGGCGTAGGCTTCCGCTTCATCGGCTCTCGCCTCCGGCGGCGTCGCCAATCCGGCGATTAACACCACAACTGCGACGGATAAGCCGGCCGCGGCGGATTTCAGCGATCTTTGCATCATTGTCTTCATTTGACGTGCACCTCTCAGGCAATCATGGCGGTGTGAGCGGGGAGCCCTATTCCTTCAGGCCGACGTCGGTGATGGCCTGGTTGCAGGGCTTGCTCAACTTGCCGGCGTTCTTGTTGAGGCACTCGATAATGCGGCCCTCGCCCGCCTCGACGCCGGCGCACAGACTTTCGATATCGCCGCGGCATTCGCTCGCTACGAAGGTGAGCGCATTGATCGCCCGCTCGAGCCGGGCGGCCGCGTCATACAAGGCGTATTCGCACTGACCGGAGAGTTGGTCCTCGTGGGCGTAAAGGCAGGCGAGAAGCCGGCCCTCGCCGGGCGTTACCGACTGGCACCAATTCTTCAGCTCGGTCTTGCAGCCATCGAGAACCTGTTCGGCGAGCGGCTGCTGGGCGGCGACCGACGATGCGCTCGCGGCAACCACCACCAGGGCGCCGACGAGACGGGAAAGGGACGTTGTTATCATGCGGAAGAGTCCTTCTTATGCAGGATGGATAATGTTTTGTTCCCGGACCGAACGCGTGGGGCATTTTCATCTTGACTTTTCTTAGGTCTGGCGGAGACGCCCTGACGCGGGGAGCACGTTACGGTAACCTACGAGCCGCCGCCATTACCTGGCTCCGGCGGCGGCGGACACCGCCGCCCGAAGCGGCTCCGCGTTCGGGTTCGTCACTGTCCGGCTTACCAGAATCTGGCTCGGGGTGATCGGTTGGCCGTAATACAGGTTGTTCCAGTCGTCCTTCGGGTTGACCACGCTGCCTTCGACGTTAAGACCGCCAAAAACGCCTCCCTTGGTGCGCGAGAAGGCGAGCACGTCGGCGGTCTGCGCTTCTGCGCCGGCCCCGACCGGACCGGCCGCGACGCTGATTTCGCCGCCCAACTTGAACTCCGTCGTCAGCAGCGCGTTGCGTCCCTTTTCGCTCATCACCAGCATCATGATCTCAGAGACGTCGCCGCCGGCTTGGAGTCCGAAGGTCACTGAAACCAGTTGATAGAATGCCGGATCGCTCCAGTCGTTGACCTCGCCGCGGGCGAGAAAGACCCCGATTCCGCCGGAGCCGCCAATGATGAACCCGCCCTTGACGCTCACGGGTACGATCAGAATGCC
>CAZRWU010000273.1:0-3030 GCA_964603915.1 uncultured Rhodospirillaceae bacterium | reverse complement strand
CCCGCGCCAGCGGTCAAGCCACAATCGGGATGACTGGAAGCCTATCATCCGGATTTGGGAGGCTCGATTCCGCGAATCGAGCCGTCCTTGCCTATTGTCCGTCGCCTCGCTTACGACAACTTCTCGGTCGCGGCTTCCTGACGGCCGATGCCGCGCCGCCCTTCCTCCTCCGTGATCTGCTTGTCACGCGCCGCGGCGATTTTCCTCAAGCGGTTCATCACGCTTCCCGTTCCCGCCGGAATCAATCGGCCGACGATGACATTTTCCTTCAACCCGTAAAGGGCATCGACGCGTCCGGAGACGGCCGCCTCCGTCAGCACCCGGGTTGTCTCTTGGAATGAGGCCGCCGAGATAAAGGATTGTGTCTGAAGGCTGGCCTTGGTGATGCCCTGAAGCACCGGAAGACCTTCCGAAGGTCTTTCGCCAATGGCCATTGCCGCGGCATTGGCTTCCTCGAATTCAAGGCGGTCGACCTGCTCGCCCACCAGGAACGTCGTATCGCCGGGCTCGGTGATCTCGATTTTCTGGAGCATCTGGCGGACGATCACCTCGATATGCTTGTCGTTGATGCGCACGCCTTGCAGCCGATAGACATCCTGAATTTCGCTGGTCAGATACGCCGCCAGCGCTTCGACGCCGAGGACCCGCAAGATATCGTGAGGGACAGGGTTGCCGTCCATCAACGGATCTCCGGCTTCGACGTAGTCTCCCTCCTGGACGCTGATGTGCTTCCCTTTGGGAATGAGGTACTCGCGCGGTTCCTCGCCATCCTCTTCCGGAACGACCAGAATCCGTCTCTTCGCCTTGTAGTCCTTGCCGAACTCGACACGGCCGGCGATTTCGCTGATGATCGCGTAGTCCTTCGGCTTGCGCGCCTCGAACAACTCGGCAACGCGCGGCAAGCCGCCGGTAATATCCCGCGTTTTCGCCGACTCGCGCGGGATGCGGGCAAGCACATCGCCGGCATGCACGGGTTGCCCGGAGGAAACCGAGAGAATCGCGTCGACAGGCAGGAAATATCGCGCTTCCTGCCCGTTATCCAAGGTCACCACGTCGCCGTTCTCGTCCCGCAGCGTGATGCGCGGCTTGAGGTCGGCTTTCCTTGGCTGCGCCTTCCAGTCTGTTACCACCTTGGAAGTCATGCCGGTCGCCTCGTCGAGCTGCTCGATCATCGAGACGCCCTCGACCAGGTCGACGTAGTGAGCATAACCTTCCTTTTCGGTGATGATCGGCAACGTGTACGGATCCCACTCGGCGATCTTGTCACCCCGGCGCACCGCCGCCTTGTCGTCGCAAAACAGCTTCGTGCCGTAGGCCAAGCGGTGTCGGGCGCGCTCACGCCCTTGCGTGTCGACGAGAACGGCTTCGGCATTGCGGTTCATGATAACGGCGATGCCGGCGCTGTTGCGAACCGTCGAACAATTGCGCAGCATGATGGTGCCATCGGTCGCCGCCTCGATCTTTGACTGCTCGGCTCCACGTTGTATCGCGCCTCCGATGTGGAAGGTCCGCATCGTCAGCTGCGTTCCCGGTTCGCCGATCGACTGCGCCGCGATCACGCCCACGGCCTCGCCCACGTTGACGCGCGTGCCACGCGCGAGGTCGCGGCCGTAACACGAGGCGCAGACGCCATTCCGGGTCTCGCAGGTCAGGGACGAGCGGATCTTGACCGCTTCCAAATCGACCGCTTCGATTGCAGCGACCGCGTCTTCATCGATCATCTCGCCGGCTTTCACGATGACGTCTTGCGTCGCTGGATCGACGACGTCTTCCGCCGCCGAGCGGCCGAGCACCCGTTCTCCCAACGCCGAAACCACTTCGCCACCTTCCCGGATCGGACGCACGGTAATGCCCTGCACCGTGCCGCAATCCTCCTCGGTCACGATCGAGTCTTGCGCAACGTCCACCAGTCGCCGCGTCAGATAACCGGAATTCGCCGTTTTCAAGGCGGTATCCGCCAGTCCTTTTCGAGCGCCGTGCGTAGAGTTGAAGTACTCCAGCACAGTCAGTCCTTCCTTGAAGTTGGAGATGATCGGAGTTTGGATGATTTCGCCCGACGGCTTCGCCATCAACCCCCGCATCCCGGCCAACTGCTTGATCTGTGCGGCTGAACCGCGCGCGCCGGAATGCGCCATCATATAGACGGCATTGATCGGCTCGCCGGGCGCGGTCGTCGAGATCCGCTTCATCATTTCTTCGGCGACGAGATCCGTGCAGTGCGCCCAAGCATCGACGACCTTGTTGTACTTCTCGCCCTGGGTAATAAGGCCATCGAGATACTGCTGTTCGTATTCCTTGACCCGCTCTTCCGTGGCGCTGACGAGAGCAACCTTGGCCTCCGGGACCACAAGATCGTCCTTGCCGAAGGAAATTCCCGCCTTGGAGGCGTATGAAAAACCGAGGCCCATGATGCGGTCGGCGAAAATGACCGTCTCTTTCTGGCCGCAGTTCCGGTAAACGGCGTCGATGACCGCCGAAATGTCCTTCTTGGTCAAGAGCCGATTGATGAGATCAAACGGAACGCTCAGGTGGCGGGGCAAAATCTCCGAAAGGAGCATCCTTCCCGGAGTCGTGGCGACAACCCGGTAAACCCGCTTGCCGTTATCGTCGATGGTCCAGTAGCGGCACTTCACCTTCGCGTGCAGCGAAACCGCGCGCGCAGCCAACGCATGCTCGATTTCCCCGACATCGGCGAAAACCATCCCTTCCCCAGGCTCGCCATCCGCCTCCATCGTCAAATAGTAGAGGCCAAGGACGATATCCTGCGACGGCACGATAATCGGCTTGCCATTCGCCGGGCTCAGGATGTTGTTGGTCGACATCATCAGGACGCGCGCCTCGAGCTGCGCCTCCAGCGACAACGGCACGTGCACGGCCATCTGGTCGCCGTCGAAATCGGCGTTGAACGCGGCGCAAACCAGCGGATGAAGCTGAATCGCCTTGCCCTCGATCAAAACCGGCTCGAAGGCTTGAATGCCCAGCCGGTGCAACGTCGGCGCCCGGTTAAGGAGCACGGGATGCTCGCGGATG
>CAZRWU010000272.1:0-3051 GCA_964603915.1 uncultured Rhodospirillaceae bacterium | reverse complement strand
CGCCTGGGCGCGGCCGATCTCGCCGCCGTCGGCGGTCACGGCGGCGTTGTTGGACATGTTCTGCGGCTTGAACGGGCGGACCGACAAGCCGCGATGCGTCAGGGCGCGGCACAAACCGGCGGTCAGAAGCGACTTGCCGACATTGGAGCCCGTGCCTTGCAGCATCAGCGCTCGCGTCGGCGGACGATCAGTTGAGGGCAAGCGCTCCCCGCAACGGATCGGCATCGGGATTCGAAAAACGTCGCTCAAGGACGATCTGGGCCGGTGTCGCCCCGGGTTCATAGTAAGCGGCGGCAAGGTCGTTGCGGCGAACCAGCATCGCGCCTTCCAGCGAGAAGCCGGCGAACAGCCCGACACTGCGCGCGACGCCGACAATGTCGGCACCCAAATTGGTTGTCGTCGCACCCTTGACGCCCGCGCCCAATGTCCCGACCGTCACCCCGATGTCGCCGCCAAACTTGCCTTGATTGAGGACAACCGCCTCGACCGCCTTTTGATTGCGCAGAATCAGAACGACTTCGGAGGACTGAGCGCCGGCCTGGAAGCCAAAACTGCCGGAGCCCATGGTGTAGAAGGCCGGGTAGCTCCACGCGCCGGTTTCGTCGCGCGTCAGCAGGACGCCGTTCCCGCCTTCGCCGCCAAACACGAAAGCGCCCTTGAACAGACTGGGAAAAATGAGGACGCCATAGGCATTCTTCAGTTCGGACCGAAACAGCGGCGCCGGATCGTTGGGATCATTCGCAAAGCTTTCGATCGTCCAGCGGGCGCGAGCGACCAGTGATTCGGCCTCGGTGCGGTCCGGCACCGTCTGCACGCAAGCGGTAACCAGAAAAACCAGCAACAGCCCGAAAGCCAGCGTCGCATTGCGCATCGTCATGTCCTTTATCACCATTCTCAGAATTCGATCCCGGGCTGGGCCTTGACGCCGGACCGGAAGGGATGCTTGACCACGGTCATTTCGGTGACCAGGTCCGCCGCTTCGATCAGCTTCTCGCTCGCGTTCCTGCCTGTCACGACGATGTGAAGGTCGCGCGGCTTGGCGGTCAAAACCGCCAACACATCGTCAACGTCGAGATAGCCGTACCGGAGCACGATGTTGAGTTCATCGAGGATCACCATTTTAAAGGATGGATCGGCGATCATTTGCCGCGCCGTCTCCCACGCGCGGGTGGCGGCGACAATATCGCGTCGGCGATCCTGGGTTTCCCAGGTGAAGCCTTCGCCCATGGCTTTCATGACGCACAACTCGGGGAACGTCTCGAGCACCCGCCGCTCGCCCGTCTCCCACACGCCCTTGACGAACTGGACGAGGCCAACCTTCATTCCGTGACCGATGCACCGGGCGGCGAGACCCATGGCCGCCGTGGTCTTGCCCTTGCCCTTGCCGGTATGGACGATGAGAAGGCCGCGCTCCTCGGTCTTGGTCGCCAGAATCTTGTCGCGCGCCGCCTTCTTCTTGGCCATTTTCTCGCTATGGCGGCGGTCAAGATCCATTTCGTCCGACATTTCCCGCGCCCTCCCGCGCCGCAGTTCCTTCTTGAAACCAGCTTAGAATCGGTCGCCGCCGAAATGTCAACCAAGCACGCTGGCTCTGTTGGCGAGAGCGCTGAGCAGAACGTGCGCGCTGTTCAGCTGCGGGCGCCACAACCCGCGTTCTTCGGCCTCGAGAAGCCGCTCGCTCATTTCTTTCAAGGCGGCCGGATTATTGCCCTCGAGAAACGCCCGGACCTCGTCATCTCCCAGATATGCCTGGAAAACCGCATCGAAGTGATGATCCTTGACGCAGCGGGCGGTGGCGGCGAAGGCGAACAGGTAATCGACGGTGGCGGCCATTTCGAAACCGCCTTTGTAGCCGTGGCGCATCACGCCCTTGATCCACTTGGGATTGACCACCCGCGCCCGGACCACTCGGGCGATCTCTTCCTCGAGGGTCCGCATGCGCGGCGATTCGGGTCGCGCATGATCGCCATGGTAAACGGCGGGTTGCGCCCCCGAGAGGACTCGCACCGCCGCCGTCATGCCGCCCTCGAACTGGTAGTAATCGTCCGAATCAAGAATGTCGTGCTCCCGGTTGTCCTGATTTTGAACGACCGCCTCAACGCCGGTCAGTCGTTCGGCGAAGGTCTCGTGCGCGGCGCGACCGCTGCCGCCCGCGCCATAGGCGTAGCCGCCCCAGGCAACGTAGGCGCGGGCAAGATCGGCGTCGTCCTGCCAGCCGCGCTCGTCGATCAATGCCTGCAAGCCGGCGCCATAGGCGCCCGGCTTCGAGCCAAAAACGCGATAGCCGGCGAACTCTTGCGCTTCCGCTTCGCTGGCGCCGTCGGCAATAAGCCGTTTTGTCTCCTCGCCTACAGCGGCGGCAAGCGGATTCTGGTGCTCCGGCTCATCAAGAGCCGCGACCGCGCGGGCGGCCGAGTCGAACAAGTCGATGAGCCCGGGGAAAGCGTCGCGAAAAAAACCGGAGACTCGCAAGGTCACATCGACTCGCGGGCGATCGAGAACGCCAAGGGGAAGAATTTCGAAACCCGTCACCCGCCGCGAAGCGGCATCCCACGTCGGTCGCACACCCATCAAGGCGAGACCTTGCGCAATGTCGTCACCGCCGGTGCGCATGTTGCTGGTGCCCCACGCGGTGAGGCCGAGCCGGCGCGGCCAGCTTCCATGCTCCTGAACATAGCGCTCGACGAGCAGCGCCGCCGACTTCCAGCCAAGGGTCCAGGCCGCAGGCGTCGGCACGGTGCGCGTGTCGACAGCGTAAAAGTTCCGCCCCGTCGGCAAGACATCGGGTTTGCCTCGGGTTGGCGCGCCCGAGGGACCCGGAGCGACGAAACAGCCGTCGAGACCGGTAAGCAGTCCGGAGATTTCCGCCCGGCCGCAAGCCTCGACGGCGGGTCTGACGCGCTCTTCCACTTCCGCCACCACCGCGCGCGTGCGTGGCCACGTCATCGGGACATCCCGCTCCTTAGCGACAATATTCGCAGCCAAGGCCTCTAGCCGCTCGATGGTATCGCCGACGCTTCGCCAGGGATCTGAAACGGACCCCAGCGCAAG
>CAZRWU010000271.1:0-3221 GCA_964603915.1 uncultured Rhodospirillaceae bacterium | reverse complement strand
CGTCCCAACATTGCAGTGCGGCTTCTTCCGCTCAAACTTCGTCTTCGCCATCGCTGTCGCTGCTCCGTCTTATCGTGTTCTATTCTCAGCCGGCCAGCCGGTGCCGGACCTCTTCCGAGATTTGCTGCGGCACTTCCATATAGCTGTCGAACTGCATCGTGTACTGAGCTCGCCCCTGACTCATGGAACGCAGCGTGTTGACATAGCCGAACATCGTCGCCAGCGGAACCATCGCCTCGATCACCCGGGCATTGCCACGCTGATCCATCCCCGTGATCTGGCCGCGCCTGCTGTTGAGATCGCCAATGATGTCGCCGAGGTATTCCTCGGGAGTCACCACCTCGACCCGCATCACCGGCTCAAGAAGCTTGGGCCCCGCCTTTTGCATTCCTTCGCGAAACGCAGCCCGCGACGCGATCTCAAAGGCAAGAACGCTTGAATCGACATCGTGCGCGGCGCCATCAACCAGCACCGCCTTGAAGTCGATGACCGGGAAGCCGGTAAGGACTCCCGATTCCCGGGCGATCGTTATGCCCTTCTGAACGCCGGGGATGAACTCTTTTGGAACGGATCCGCCAACAACGGCGCTCTCGAATTCGAAGCCCGACCCCGGCGCAAGCGGTTCGAACCGCAAGATGACGCGAGCAAACTGGCCGGCGCCGCCGGTCTGCTTCTTGTGCGTATAATCGACTTCCGCCTGCCGAGAAATCGTCTCGCGGTACGCGACTTGCGGCGCGCCAACATTGGCATCGACCTTGAACTCGCGCCGCATACGGTCAACGATGATTTCCAAGTGCAACTCGCCCATGCCCTTGATCACCGTCTGCCCGCTCTCCGGATCGGAGGTGACACGGAACGAGGGATCCTCACTGGCCAGTCGCGCCAAGGCGACGCCCATTTTTTCCTGATCCCCCTTGGTCTTCGGTTCGACCGCAACCTCGATGACCGGGTCGGGAAACTCCATTCGCTCGAGGATGACGGCGCTTTTCGGATCGCACAGCGTGTCCCCCGTCGTCGTCTGCTTCAGGCCGGCCAGAGCAACGATATCGCCTGCGCGCGCCTGCTTGATATCCTCGCGACTGTTGGCGTGCATCAGCAGCATCCGGCCGACGCGCTCGTTCTTATCCTTGATTGTGTTGCGGATCATATCGCCGCTGTTGACGACGCCGGAATAGATCCGGATGAACGTCAGGCTGCCGACGAACGGATCCGACATGATCTTGAACGCCAGCGCAGAAAACGGCTCATCATCCGAACTGACGCGCTCAATTTCTTCATCGGTCCCCGCCTTCAGCCCACGAATGGGAGGAACTTCTGTCGGCGAGGGTAGGTAGTGAATGACGGCATCCAAGAGCGGCTGGATGCCCTTGTTCTTGAACGCCGATCCACACACCACCGGAACGAACGTCCCGGCAACCGTTCCCGCACGAATGCAGCGGCGAAGGGTTTCGTGGTCCGGCTCGTGACCCTCAAGGTAAGCCTCCAGCACAGCCTCGTCCTGCTCGACCGCCGTCTCGATCATTTTCGTCCGGTACTCTTCGGCCTGCGCCAAAAGCTGCGAAGGAATGTCGCTCACGACGAACTCGGCGCCGAGCCCCTCTTCTTTCCAAACGATCCCCTTCATCTCGACGAGATCGACGAGGCCAACGAAGTCCGCTTCGGCGCCGATCGGAAGCTGCAAGACCAGCGGCTGCGCCCCAAGACGCTGCGCGATCATGTCGACGGCGCGGAAGAAATTCGCGCCGATCCGGTCCATCTTGTTGATAAAGCAGATCCGCGGCACACGGTACTTATCGGCTTGCCGCCAGACCGTCTCCGATTGCGGCTCCACGCCGGCCACGCCGTCGAATACGGCGACGGCTCCGTCAAGAACCCGCAGGCTGCGCTCGACCTCGATGGTGAAGTCGACATGCCCAGGGGTATCAATGATATTGATTCTCCGATCGCGCCACGTACACGTCGTCGCCGCTGACGTGATCGTAATGCCCCGCTCCTGCTCTTGCTCCATCCAATCCATGGTGGCGGTGCCTTCGTGCACTTCGCCAATTTTGTACGAACGCCCGGTGTAGAATAAAATTCGTTCCGTCGTGGTTGTCTTGCCGGCATCGATGTGAGCCATGATGCCGATGTTCCGATAATTTTCGAGCGCGGTCGTTCGCCCCATGGCTCCGGTCTTTCTTTCGCTACCAGCGATAATGAGAAAAGGCCTTGTTGGCCTCGGCCATACGATGCGTGTCCTCTCGCTTTTTAATGGCCGTGCCACGATTGTTGGCTGCGTCGAGAAGCTCTGCGGCAAGGCGCTCCGTCATGGTGTTTTCCGACCGCTTGCGCGCGATGTCCGTCAGCCAGCGGATCGCCAACGACTGCCGGCGCGCCGGCCGAACCTCGACGGGAACCTGGTAGGTCGCTCCGCCGACACGACGGGACCTGACCTCGATCGCCGGCTTGACGTTCTCGATCGCTTCGCGAAACACCTTGACCGGGTCTTGACGGGCTTTCTTCTCGATCAGATCGAACGCCCCGTAGACGATGCGCTCGGCGACCGACTTCTTTCCGTCTTTCATGAGACCGTTCGTGAACTTGGTCACGACCGTATCTCCGTACTTGGGATCCGGATGGATTTCGCGTTGCTCGGCAGCACGACGACGTGACATTGCTCCCGCCCCTTACTTTGGCCGCTTGGCGCCGTACTTCGAGCGCCGCTGACGTCGATTGGAAACGCCCTGCGTATCGAGCGTGCCCCGGATGATGTGGTACCTGACGCCCGGAAGATCCTTGACGCGCCCGCCCCGGATAAGCACGACCGAGTGTTCCTGAAGATTGTGCCCTTCACCCGGTATGTAGCTCGTCACCTCGAAGCCGTTGGTCAGCCGAACGCGCGCGACCTTGCGCAGCGCCGAGTTCGGTTTTTTCGGCGTCGTCGTGTACACGCGCGTGCAAACGCCGCGCTTCTGCGGGCAGCTTTCCAGCGCCGGCACCTTGTTTCGTGACGGAGGCGCCGATCGGGCCTTCCTCACCAATTGGTTTACTGTCGGCATGTCCCCAACTTCTTCCAAAAAGCGTCTTTGGAAACATCCTTCCAAACGAAAGGCCGTTTCCATGTTTTAGAATCGCGGGCAGCGCCCCGTTCTCGTCGCCGGACAAAAAAACCATGCGCACCCCACCATCCTTCGGGGCGGCAAGCGTTCCATATCGCGTTTGGTCTCGAGGCAATTGCGTCT
>CAZRWU010000270.1:0-3231 GCA_964603915.1 uncultured Rhodospirillaceae bacterium | reverse complement strand
GGTCCGCTATCTCAGGTCCGGCTGAGGCCGGCCTTGCCTATTCCGCCGCCATCTGCGGGCGGTATGAAGCAAGAGCCGCCTCATATCCTTGCGGCTGGGAGACCGCCGCCAGATCGCGCCACGCCGCTTTCTGGGGCGCGAGGGGCGGATGCGGCATGTGAAGCGGTTCCGCCGTCGGCGCTCCGACGCCCGAACCCCGCCATTTCGCGCTTTTTCCGCGACGCAAGAACAGATTGTAGGCCGACCAATGGAAGCGGCTGCGCGTTCCCGACACGGGAAACCGGCGGACGATCGACGGCAACGCGTAGAAGCGATCGTAGGCCCACGCGTGCCCCTCCTTCAGGCGCTCGGGCGTCATCCCGGCCGGTTCGAAGACGACGTTGGCCTGGTCATAGCGGTCCCAATCGAAGTTCGTCACCCGCCCGTCTTTCATCATTTCGTACCAAGTAATCGTCCCCGGGTACGGCGTCATGATCGAATACGCGCAGGCATCGAAGTTCGCGTCGATATTGAACGCAATGGTGTCCTCGAAGACCGAGGGATGGTCGCCATCGAACCCGAACATGAACAGTCCGAATACGAGGATGCCGTAACCTTGGATTTTCTCCACAAGCTCCATATAGGTTTCCGGACTGTTCTGGAACTTGTGGACGTCCCTCAACGTCTGGCGCGAGATCGACTCGAACCCGAGGCTGAGCATGTAACAGCCGCTCTCCGCCGCCAGCTTCAACAGCGCGTCATCATGGGCCTCGCGCGTGTTCACGCCGGCCTGCCAGCGAATTCCCCGCCCCTTCAAGGCCCGCATCATCGCAACGGCGCGTTTTGGCGTGCCGAAGAAGTCCGGATCGTTCAGCGAAATCGTCCGCGCGCCGCTCGCATCGATCTCGCGCACGACCTCGTCGACCGGCCGGTAGCGGAATTTGAGACCGTACATGACATGCTCGGCGCAAAAAGCGCACGCATGGTGGCAGCCACGCGACGTCTGGATATGGGTGGCGTTGACGTAACGATCGGCCTTGATCAGATCGTAGCGCGGTTGCGGCATGCCGATCAGAGGATGAAGCCGCTCGGCCTTGTAGATGCCTCGGATGCTGCCATCGTCGAGATCCTCAAGCACCCGCGCCATGACATATTCCGCCTCGCCGACGACCACGGCGTCGGCGTGCTGCAATGCTTCCTCCGGCATGAAGCTCGGGTGCACGCCGCCCATGATGACGGGAACGCCGCGGCGGCGGAACTCATCGGCGATCCGGTAGCCTCGCTTGACGTAAGACGTCATCGCCGAGATGCCGACGAGATCGGCTTTGACGGTGAAATCAATCGACTCGATGTTCTCATCGACGAGAATGACCTCGTAGCGGTCTTGAGGAATGAGCGCCGCGACCGCCAGCAGTCCAGCGAGGGGCGAATGAAGCGCCTTGTTCGCAAAGATCGGGCGGGTGGTGAACGACCGCGCCTTGGGATTGATCAGGAGTATTCGACGTGTCGCCATAAGCCCCGCCTTAGATGGATCTGCAGATCCGATTGGTATGAACGTATTGGTTAAAATTTATCCCAGCAACACAGCCGGTAAAGAGAAAGTTGCATATCGGCTGTGTTGGACCTGCTGATTGCATTCACGATGCGGCTTTTCTGTCACCATTGCTGCCGCTCCACCCACAGCCGCAGAGGCCGGTGACGCCGATAAGGGGCGCGAAAAGGGGCTGCAAGGGCGCGAAATAGAGTAAAAACTTAATAGATGTCGCCAACGCGGGAGCGCTCCTGGCCGTTCCGACGGCGGTGCTACTCGTTCGACGCCGTATCAAGTCCCTCATCGCCGAGTGTCAGGGAGGCGTTCCCCACCGGCTCGATAGCCAGTTTCTTCGGCGGACGGGCAACGGAGGGTATCAGCGGCGCGGCCTGCTCCGCCATCGGGCGGCAATCCGGAGGCGTGACGATACCACCGGAGATCACCATCTTGATGGCCTCCTCGACCGTCATGCTGAGCGGCACGACGTCCTTCCGCGGAACGAACAAGAGGAAGCCCGATGTCGGGTTCGGCGTCGTCGGGAGAAAGACGTTGATGGTTTCCTCTTCCGTCAAATTCTGCACCTCGCCTTCGGTACGGCCGGTGATGAAGGCGATGGCCCACAGACCGGGACGAGGATACTCGACAAGGACGGCTTGACGAAACGCCGCCGACTGCTGCGCCAGGATTGTCTCGATGATCTGCTTGAGCGCGCTGTAAACGCTGCGCACGACCGGCATGCGGGCCAGCAGCGACTCATAGGCGCGCATGATCGTGCGGCCGACGAGTCCGGCGGTGAGCGCGCCAATCAGCGTCAGGGCGACCAGAAGAATGACGACGCCAAAGCCGGGGACGGCGAACGGGAGGTAGTTTTCCGGATTGTAACGATCTGGAATCAAGGAATTGATCGCGGAGTCGATAAAGCTGACGACCAGCCAGGCAATGTAGATCGTGATCGAAAGCGGCGCGGTCACCAGCACGCCCGCAAGAAAATAAGCGCGCAGGCGGCCCATCAGCCCTTTATGCGCCTCGCGGTGTTTTTGTTCGTCAGGCTTGAGCCGGGGATCTTTCAGACTGCCGCCGGGCGGCGTCTTTCTCTTGCTGTCGTTCATCCCTTGGACAATCGCTCACGGCTCCGGCTCGGAAGGCAAGCCAGGACGCTGGGATGCCTCGCCGGCGCGGATGCCGGCCGGCGCACCGTTCACCCTCGTCCGGCTCGCGAGTCGATTGTATAAGAGCCGGCGACTAAACGAAAGCAAGAAGGAACGCTGGCTCGTGTCGGAACCCAAGAGGCGCTATCCGCCGCATCCTCTCGTCGGGGTCGGCACGGTTGTCCTGAACGGCGGCCGGGTGCTCCTCGTCCGCCGCGCCAATCCGCCGCGACAAGGAGAGTGGAGCCTGCCGGGAGGCCTGCAGCGATTGGGCGAGACCGTCGCCGAGGCCGGACGGCGCGAGGTCAAGGAGGAAACCGGCGTCGACGTGCGCGTGCTTGGCGTTGTCGATGTTGTCGACCTGATCGAGTACGACGACACCGGCTCCGCGGTGCGCTACCATTACACCCTCGTCGAGTTGGTCGCCGCATGGCGACATGGGGAGGCGCGCGCGGGAGAAGACGCGGCGGAGGCGGCCTGGTTCGAGCTTGACCGGCTCGCCGCCGTCGAGATGTGGCCGGAGACGATCCGTATCATTCATCTTGCCCACAAGGCGTGGATCGACGCCGGTTG
>CAZRWU010000269.1:0-3234 GCA_964603915.1 uncultured Rhodospirillaceae bacterium | reverse complement strand
GGACGAACAAGATCGCCCTGCTCGCAACGCCCGAAGCGGAGCGGATGACGCCGCTGCGCGAGGGGGAAACCCTCGCCGGCTGGACTCTCGTGGCGGTCCACTCCGACAAGGTCGTCATCCGCAACAGCGGCGATGAGCGCGAACTGCTGATTTCGGATACCCTGAAGATGCGCGATTCGCTCGCGCGGCGCCGGGCCGAGCAGGTGCGTGAGCAGCAGATTCGCGCGCAACGGCAGC
Source organism: uncultured Rhodospirillaceae bacterium (assembly GCA_964603915.1). Taxonomy (GTDB): domain Bacteria; phylum Pseudomonadota; class Alphaproteobacteria; order Rhodospirillales; family Defluviicoccaceae; genus REEP01. Next base: position 2,997 of record CAZRWU010000269.1, on the reverse strand, counting down.
TTCAGCAGGAGCGGCTGGCTCGACGGCAGGCCGCCGCCGCGGGCGCGGCGGCCGCACCGGCGACCGGCGCGCCTGCCGCCAGCGCCGCCCCGTCTCCCGGGCCGCCCGCGGAACAGCAGCAAAATCAAGAGGAAACACCCGGCAACCCGGAGCAGGAGAGCAATCCGGACAAGCCCGGCGACCCTCGCGGTTAGATCGCGCTTGAGAAGCGCGCCGCGCGGATGGTCCGCCTCAGTATGGTCGCCGGCCGTTTTTGCAACGTTTCGTATATCGGTATTGGCGTCGGCGGGGCTGGTGGATACGCTGTCGGTGAATCCGGTGGGGGGCCGTTCATGGCGAAAAGGATCACGAAAGCGCTGATTGCATGCAGTCTGGCAAGCCTGATGCTGGGCTGTGCGAAACAGGCGCGCGAGACCGCAACCGCCATGCCGACGCCCGGCGCATTGCCGACCGTGGAGCGGCCGGTCCCGGCCGGGTACGTCTCCGCGCATCCTTTGGGTCCGCCGGCGTCCCGGACGCGAACGGCCGGCGGGGTTTATCCCGGCACTGAGCGTCTCGTCGGCGAAACGCCCCCGACCAGGATGGCCACGCCCCAGATCAGGATGACGCCCGACGGCGACGTGACCTTGAACTTCGTCGATGCCGACCTGCGCGAGGTGGTTCGCGCGATTCTCGGCGACACGCTCGGCGCGAACTACATCGTCGATCCCGGCGTTCAAGGCTCGGTCACCATGCAGACGAGCCAGCCGATGGCTCCCGCCGCCCTGCTGTCGACGCTGGAGCAGATCCTGAGCCTCAACGGCGCGGCGCTGGTCGCCGCCGACGGCATGTATCAGATCGTTCCGGCCGACCGGGCCGCCATCGGCGCGCCGGGCCCTCATGTCGTCCAGCCGTCGGCGCGCGCGGCGCTTGGCACGGCGACGAGCATCGTCCCGCTGCGCTATGTCGCCGCCGCTGAGATGCAAAAGATGCTCGAGCCGCTGGCCCCGCCGGGAACCATCGTCAATGTCGATACGGCGCGCAACGTCATCGTCCTCGGCGGGGACCGGGCGACGCGGGCCAATCTTCTCGATGTCGTCGCCACCTTCGATGTCGACTGGCTGCAGGGAACCTCGTTCGCCCTGTTCCCGGCCCAATCCGCCGACCTCGAGGCGATGGTCGCCGAGCTTGACGCCATCTTCGGCGCGCCGGAGGAAGGCGGCGGGCTGGTGCGCTTCGTGCCGATCCCGCGCCTGAACGCCATCCTCGGCATTTCCCCCAACCGAGAATATCTGCGCCGCGCCGGCACCTGGGTCACCCGCCTCGACGCCGGCGATGAAGAGGTGCAGCGCGTCTTCGTCTATTTCGTCGAAAATGCGCGCGCCGCCGAACTTGCCGAGATCCTTACCGAGATCTTTTCGCCCGGCGAAGAGCCGCTCGTAACCCGGCCGGAACTGGCGCCGGGACTGCAGCCCGTCGAAACAGGCGCGTCGCCACTGGGAACGGACATGGAAACGGGCGCGCTGCAGCGGCAAATCCCGCGCCGCCGCGCCGGCGCCGGATCTGACTTGCGCAGCGGCTTCGGGCCCGATGGGCGCAACCGCGTCGGGCCGGAGGTGCGCACCGGCGCGCAGGGGCCGATCCGCATCATCGCCGACACCAGCCGCAACGCCCTCGTCGTCCTGGCGACGCCGCGCGATTACCGCCTGGTGCAAAGCGCGTTCAGCCGCCTCGACATCATCCCGTTGCAGGTGCTGATCGAGGCGACCATTGCCGAGGTGATCCTCAACCGCGAACTGAGATACGGACTGGAGTGGTTCTTCCGGACGGGCAACAGCAGCTTTACGCTCAGCAGCTTGATGTCCGGGGCGATTGCCCCCGCTACTACCGGTTTCAACTACGTCCTGTCCGCCGGAGACGCCCAGGTCGTCCTTAACGCGCTCGAGGATTTGACCGATGTCAACGTGATTTCGTCGCCGAGCCTCGCCGTGCTCGACAATCAGACGGCGCGGCTCCTTGTCGGCAATCGGGTGCCGATCCTGACCCGGACCTCGCAGAGCATCGACAATCCCGATGCGCCGATCGTCAGTTCGATCGAATACGAAGATACCGGCGTTCAGTTGAACGTGACGCCGCGTGTTAATGCCGGCGGCCTCGTCACTCTGGAGATCGACCAGAACGTCAGCGACGTAATTCGGACGGTGACCTCCGGCATCGATTCGCCGACGATTCAGCAGCGGCAGATTCAGAGCACCGTGGCCGTGCAGGATGGCCAGACGGTGGCGCTCGGCGGCCTGATCCGCGACAGTCAGCGCGCAACGTCGCGCGGGATTCCGTACCTCTCGCGCATCCCGGTTCTCGGCTTCCTGTTTGGACAGAAAGGCGATGTCGGCGAACGCACCGAGCTGTTGATCTTCATCACCCCGCGCGTCATTCGCAACCCCACCGAAGCCGGGCGGATCACCGAGGAGCTGCGCTCGCGCCTGCGCGACGTGGCGCCGCTCAACACCCGGATCCGCTGACGTGGCGGCGGGGCGGAGGCGCGCGCAGCGCGGCTTCGCCCTCGTCGCGGTATTGTGGCTGCTCGTCCTTCTCGCGTTTCTCGCCTCCAGTTTCAGCAACAGCACCCGCACCGGCGCCTATCTGACCCGCAACCTCGAGAAGGCCGCTCAAGCCGAGGCGCTGGCCGACGCCGCGGTCCACCGCGTCCTCTGGGAACTCTTGCAACTGGACCTGGAGCGGCCGCTGCGCGCCGACGGCGCCGTCTACGAATGGACGTTCGGCGATGGCCGGGTGCGCTTTTCCGTGCGCGACGAGGCCGGCAAGATCGACGTCAACCTCGCCTCGGAGGACCTGCTGCGGCGCCTGTTCGTCGCCGTCGGCGTCGATCAGCGGGACGCCCAGGCCCTGGCCGAGGCCGTCGTCGCCTTTCGCGAACGCGGCGCGGCCGCCGCCGATCCCTTCGGGGAAGGCGGCGAAGACCTTCCCGGCGCGGGAAGCGGCCCGTTTCGCACCGTC
>CAZRWU010000268.1:0-3235 GCA_964603915.1 uncultured Rhodospirillaceae bacterium | reverse complement strand
GGCCTTCGCGATCCGGCCTGGACGGCGCTGCCGCCGCCGGTCGCGCCGTGCGCCGCCGGCGCGGCGGGCGGCCTGCGCGCCGAGACCTACGAGACGGCGCGGCTTCGTCATCCCGGTTATGACGTCGACGCCGTCGAGCAGGCCTGGCGAGAGTGGGCGAAGGACAAGGAGACGCCCCGCGATCCGGATCGCGCCTTCCTGGCGTTCTTGCGGACCTATGCGGTGAACAACCCGCCTTGACCGGCGGCCGGCCCATTCATTGGCTGAACGCCCGCCGGCGGCGGCGTCGATATCGTCCCCGTCCGCGCCGCCGCCGAACTTTCTCCCTGGCGTCATGCGCGCGAATCGTGGAAGAACGGCGTCTGCGAGGAAAGATCACCGTCATGCTGTCTCACCTTTGCGGATTCCTTGGATGGCTGCCGCTGGCGGCGGGGGTGCTCGGCTGCCCGGCAGCCGACGCGCTCGTGCTGCAAGGCTATGTCGAGGGCGAGTACGTCCGCGTCGCGCCGGCCGTGGAGGGGCGCCTGCTGACCCTGGCGGTGGCGCGCGGCGACCGGGTCGCGGCGGGCGCGCCGCTGTTCGCGCTGGAGGATACCCGCATTGCCGCCATGCGCGCCGAGAGCGCCGCAAGTCTCGCCCGCGCCGAGGCCGAGCTTGCCGATCTGCGCCGGGCGCGGCGGCCCGAGGAGATCGCCGCGCTCGAGGCGGAGCGCGACGAAGCCGCGGCCTCGCTGCGGCTGTCGACGACGCAACTGGCGCGTCAGGAGCACCTCGTCGCCCAGGGCAACAGCCCGCCCGAGCGTCTCGACGAGAGCCGCGCCGCTCGGGAGCGCGACGCCGCCCGCCTCGCCGTGATCGAGGCCCAGCTCGCGCTGGCGCGTCAGGCCGGCAGCGACGAGCAGATCCGCGCGGCGGGCGCGGCGGTCGAGGCGGCGGCGGCGGCCCTCGCCCAGGCCGAGTGGCAGCTCGCCCAGGCGGCGGCCGTCGCTCCCGAAGCCGGCCTCGTCACCAACACCTTTCACGAGCCCGGCGAGTGGGTCGCGGCGGGCGCGCCGGTGGTCGAGCTGCTGCCCCCACGGAAGGTCAAGCTGCGCTTCTTCGTTCCCGAGCGCGAACTCGCCGCCATCCGTCTCGGCGCCGCCGTCGGCGTCGCCTGCGACGGCTGCCCGGAGCTGACGGCGGAGATCACCTACGTCGCGCCGGAAGCCGAGTTCACGCCGCCGGTGATCTACAGCCAGGAGACCCGCGCCAAGCTGGTGTTCCTGGTCGAGGCGCACCCGCGCGAAGACGCGCCGGCGCCGCTGCATCCCGGCCAGCCGGTCACGGTCCGGATCGACCGGCCGTGACCGATCTCGCCATCGACGTCGAAGGCCTGGCGAAGAGCTTCGCCGGCAAGCCCGCGGTGCGGGACGTGACGATCCGGCTCGCGCATGGCCGCATCCTCGGCTTTCTTGGCCCCAACGGCAGCGGCAAGACCACGACCATTCGCATGCTCTGCGGCCTGCTCTCGCCCGACGCCGGGCGCGGCCGCTGTCTTGGCTTCGATCTCTTCAAGGAGCCGATGGCGATCAAGCGCAAGGTCGGCTACATGACCCAGCGCTTCGGCCTCTACGAGGATCTCAGCATCCGCGAAAACCTCGACTTCGTCGCCCGCGTCTACGGCCTTGCCGGGCGCCGGCGCGCGGTGAGCGAGGTGCTCGACCAGTTGGGCCTGGCCGCGCGCAGCCATCAGCTCGCCGGCACCCTGTCCGGCGGCTGGAAGCAGCGATTGGCCCTGGCCGCCTGCCTCATGCATCGACCGCGCCTCCTCCTTCTCGATGAACCCACCGCCGGCGTCGATCCGCAGGCCCGGCGCGATTTCTGGAGCTTGATCAATGCCTCGGCGGAGGCCGGCCTGACCGTCCTGGTGAGCACGCATCATATGGACGAGGCCCAGCGCTGCCATGAGCTCGTCTACATCTCGCAGGGCCACATTCTGCTGCGCGGCACGGTCGACTCGATCGTGCAGGGCTCCGGTCTCGTCACCTGGGAGCTGGCCAATGGCGAGCCGAGCGCCCTGGCGCGGCAGGTTCAGGCGCTGCCGGGGGTCCTGATCGTCGCCGCCTTCGGCACCGCGTTGCACGTCAGCGGCACCGACGCCGCGCTCCTCGAGCATAGTCTGGCGCCGCTCCGCGCCGCTCCGCGCCTCCGCGTGCGCCGCATCGCGCCGGGCCTCGAGGATGTCTTCATCCGCATGATGCAGCTCGACCGCGAACGGCAGCCATGACGCGGCGGCGCTTCGATCCCGGCCGCTTCTGGGCGGTGCTGGTGAAAGAGTTCATCCAGATGCGGCGCGACCGGCTGACCTTCGCGATGATGATCGGCGTGCCGATCATGCAGCTCGTGCTGTTCGGCTACGCCATCGACATCGATCCCAAGAATCTGCCGGCGGCGGCGGTGGTCAACGATCCGGGGCCGTTCGCCCGCAGCTTCCTTGCCGCGGTCCAGAATACCGGCTACTTCCGCATCGCCGAGCTGCCGGCGAGCGAGCGGGAGGCCAACAGGCTGCTGCAGATCGGCGCGGTGCAGTTCGTCATCACCATACCGCCGCGTTTCGCCGAGCAGCTGGTGCGGGGCGAGCGGCCCGCTCTCCTCGTCGAGGCCGACGCCAGCGATCCCGCCGCGATCGGCAATGCCCTGGCGGCGCTGGCGGCGCTCGACGCCCGCGCCCTGCGCCACGACCTGCACGGGCCGCTGCAGCCGCTCGCCGGGACGGCGCCGCCGTTCGAGGTGCGCGTCCACCGCCGCTACAATCCCGAGCGCATCTCGCGCTACAATATCGTCCCCGGCCTGCTCGGCGTCGTCTTGACCATGACCATGGTGATGATGACCGCCTTGGGAATGACCCGCGAGCGCGAGCGCGGCACCATGGAGAACCTGCTCGCCACGCCGGTCCGCCCGATCGAGGTGATGCTCGGTAAGATCGTCCCCTTCGTCGTCGTCGGCTATATCCAGGTGGGGATGATCCTGCTCGCCGCGCGGTTCCTGTTCGAGGTCCCGATGATCGGATCGCTGGCGCTGCTGTCGGGCGCGCTGATCTTGTTCATCACCGCCAACCTCGCCGTCGGCTACACCTTCTCGACGCTGGCGAACAACCAATTGCAAGCCTACCAGATGGCGTTGTTCTTCTTTCTGCCCTCGATCCTGCTCTCGGGCTTCATGTTTCCCTTTCGCGGCATGCCGCAGTGGGCGCAGT
>CAZRWU010000267.1:0-3240 GCA_964603915.1 uncultured Rhodospirillaceae bacterium | reverse complement strand
CGGCCCCTTGGCCAAAGCCGCACCCCGGGCTTCCAGAGAAGGCGGACAAGCCGGCGCCAAAGGAAGGCCATCGGGGGCAAGCGCGCACAGACGGCGCTAACAGAAAGAGCCCGATACGAAGAGCAAGGACAGGCGAAACGAGGACTGCGCCGCCGCCGGTCCCGCCCCTCCCGGCGCTGGGCAGGCGAGGCTGCCTGGAGCAAGCCACCGGCCATGCCGCTTTCTTACCGCGGCAGGGACGCGACATCCCTGCGCCTTTTGCCGGTGTGGCCGCCGCGCCACAAGCCGGCGGCTACTTCTCCGGCGGCGGCGGCTGGCGGCGGCGCAGATCGATCCGGCTCAGCATCACTTCCTGGACATCGGCAAGAGTGAGAACTTTCGATTCATCGAGAATGGCCTGAAACGCCTTGATGTAGATGGCGACGGCGGCGCGGATCAAGTCGGTCTTGGAGGTGATCAGGCCTTCTTTTTCAAGAAGTCTTTCCGTCAGCCGCTCCAGCTCTTCGTTGAGCGCGGCGCCGAGGAGAAGATTGATCCGGCCTTCGCCTTTGACTTTCACGTTGTCTTGTCCTTCCCGTGGCTCTGCATCAACCATGACGTTTGTCCGTCGCCGTAAAAAGAGTTGATTTTCGCAAAAATACGGGTACGCTTCTACCCCATCCAGGCACCAACCGGCAACCGCAGCACCATCCCCATGACTCTTCGATGAGTCGTGAACAGGGCCGGTGCGGGTCAAGCGGCCATGATGAACGATCTGGGCGGGACAGGCAAAGACAACGAGAGGAACGGCGCCCCGGCGAGCCTGCCGCGGCGCCCCGGCGCGATCGACGGCGCCGGCGCGGCGGGCGGGGATCCGGTCGATGTCTATGCCGATCTCGCCCGTTGCGTGCGCGACGCGCTCGCCGATCCGCGGACGGAGGACGTCATCGTCGATGCGAGCGGGGTGGTGCGGGTGGTGGCGCACGGCGCGAGCCGCATCGCCGGGCGGATGGAGGGCGCGGCGATCCGCCGCTTCTGCCTGCGCGCCGCCGCCGCCGCCGGACGGTATTTCAGCGCGGCGAGCCCGCGGGTGTCGGCGATCCTGCCGCATGGCGAGCGCCTCGAGGCGGTGCACCCGGCCATCGCCCCCGATGGCGCCGCCTTCGTCCTGCGCCGGCCGGGGCCGGTGCGCAGCCTGGCCGATCTCGAGGCTTCTGCAACGCTGACCGCGGCGCAGCGGCGGGTGCTGGCTGAGGCGGCGGGGCGGCGCGGCGTGCTCGTCACCGGCCTCACCGGCTCCGGCAAGACGACGCTGATCCGCGCGCTCCTGGCCGAGCCGCATGTCGTCGCGGACCGGCGCATCGTCGCCATCGAGACCGACGCCGAGGTGCAGCGGCCGGAGAACGGGGTGCGGATGGTCGCCGGGGAGGGCGCGGCGATGCGCGATCTGCTCGCCGCGGCCTTGCGCCTGCGCCCCAATCTGATCGTGGTCGGCGAGGTGCGCGATCCGGAAGCGGCGTGGTGCCTGATCCATGCCGCGCGCACCGGCCATGTCGGGATGAGCACGGTGCATGCCGGCGGGGCGGCGTGGGGGCCGCGCCAGGTCGAGGAGCTGACCCGGCTGTCGGGGGCGCCGGCGAGCCGGCTCGACGTGGCTTTGGCCTGCGAGGTCGTCGCCCACATCGCCTGCGGCGACGACGGCCGGCGCCGGGTGGAGGAAATCGTCACGGTCAAGGAAGGAGGAGGGACCTATGAAACCCAATCGTTGGCCTGAACGGACGGTTCTTGGCGGCGTCGCGGCGACAATGGCGGCCGCGGCGGCGCTTTTCGCGCCGGAGGCGGCCTTTGCCGCCGGCGAGCTCGAGACGGTGTTCGGCTGGATCGACGACGAGGCGATCGCGGTGTTCGCCGGCGGCTACTGGGACGAGGGCCTGGCGATGCTCGGCGCCGCCACCGGCGTCGGCGTGATGAAGCGCCACGACGTCGGCAGCGGCCTGATGATCGCCGCCGGCAGCGTCGCCGGCTGGGGCGTCATCAACTCGATCGCGTCGTGAGCCCGCCATGCCCGGCGAGCCCGATCCGCTCGGCGAGCGCTGGCTGCTCCGCACGCCGACGATCGCCGGGCGGGCGCTCTACGGCAACGTGCCGGTGCCGGTGTTCATCGCCCTTTGCCTCGCCGGGCTGATGCTGTTCGCCGCCCTGCGCGAAGCGATGGGCGCCATTCCGGCGGCGGTGCTCGCGGTGCTGCTGACGATGGCCGGCCACGAGGCGGTGCGGGCGGTGACGCTGAAGGATCCGGACTGGCTCGACGTCGGCCGCGAGCGGCTGTGGATCCGGGGGCGCGTGATCCTGATCGCCATCTGGCGGCGGCGGGCGTTCCGATGGCCCGCGTAGATCCGACCCTGCTGCGCTGGTGGCTGCCCTACCGGACGCTGTTTCGCGACGGCGTCGTGCGCCTCAAGGGCAACGGGCTGATGGCGATCGTCGAGTACCGCGGCCCCGACCTCGACGACGCCGTCAACGAGGAGCTCCTCGTCCTCGCCGAGCGGATCGGCGGCTACCTTGGCCAGTTCGGCCGGCAGATCGGCTGGACGCTGCATGCCGAGGCGCGGGTGGTTCCGGCGGCGGGGTACCGCCAGGCGCCGGCGTGGCTGGGCGGGGACGGCGATGACGCGCGGCGGGGACCGCCGGCCGCCGGCCCGCTTGGCTTCGCCGCCGATCCGGCCGGGGCTCTTGACGCCCCGGCGTATCTCGACGCCGTCCGCCGTCGCCGCTGCGCCGGCCGTCTTTACGAGCAGCGGACGTTCCTCGCCGTCGCCATGCGCCCGGGCGGCGGCCTCGCCAAGGCGCTCGAGCGCTACCTGAAGGAAGGCGGCGACGCCATCGCCGCGCGCTGGGGGCCGTACCTCGAGGACTTCCGCGACTTCGCCCGCACCTTCACCGCCACCCTCGATGCGGTGTTCGCCCCTGGCGGCGGCTGGGCCCGGCGCCTCGATGGCGGCGGCGTGCTGCGCTATCTCAGCTTCGCCATCGACGGCGAGGAGGCCGAGCGGCTGGTCTTTCCCGCCGATGCCGAGAGCGAGGCGCCGCACCGGCTGATCGACCGCCGCCTTCTGATCGGCCGCCAGGTGCGCCTCGACGGGCTGCGGCCGCGCCCGGTGCGCACCGTCGGCATCCTCGGCCTGCCCGACTGGCACCGCCCCGAGCTGCTCGCTGAGCTCTCCCGGCTCGACTTTCCCTTGCGGGTGTGCCAGCGCTTCC
>CAZRWU010000266.1:0-3339 GCA_964603915.1 uncultured Rhodospirillaceae bacterium | reverse complement strand
ATCATCGCCATCATGGCCGTGGTCTTCCTGCTTGGCTTTGTACTCGACTGGATTCAGATCGTGCTGATCGTTCTCACGCTGGTCGCTCCGGTCGTCAAGGCGCTCGGGTACGACCTTGTCTGGTTCACCGTCCTGTTCGCGGTTTGCCTGCAAACATCCTTCCTCACGCCTCCGGTCGGCCTCGCCTTGTTCTATTTGAAAGGCGTCGCGCCGCCCGAGATCTCGATCCGACACATCTATCGCGGCGTTGTTCCCTTCATCCTTCTCCAGCTGGTCGGCTTGACGCTCGTTTACCTCTTCCCGCAAATCGTTACGTGGCTGCCTCAGCAGGCCTACAACCAGTAAAAGCGGCGCCTGCGCCCTTCACCTATCGAGCTGTGTTTCCATTGGAGAAAACGCTGTCGACTTGACAAGCTTCGACAATTTCAATATTGTCGAAATATGGAAGAAAAGCAAGCGATTGCGGCGCTTGCAGCCCTTGCCCAGGAACATCGGCTCGCGGTGTTTCGGCTGCTCGTCAAGGAGGGCCCAGGCGGCGCTTCAGCGGGCGAGGTCGCCGATCGGCTGGGCATTCCGCCTTCGACGCTTTCGCATCACCTCTCTCATCTGGAGCGCGCCGGCCTCATCACATCGTGGCGGGTCCAACGCAATATCTTCTACGCGGTCGATGTCAAGGGAAGCCGGCGGCTGATCGCCTTTTTGACCGAGGACTGTTGCCAGGGGCAACCGCAGCTGTGCGGCTACGGCAGGAGCGGGATCTGCGAGGATCGGACGTCATCACACCCCAACCAAGGAGCGGAAGCGAAGGAGAATGCAATGGCTGAAACTGCGTCCACGCGCCCACCCTACACCGTATTGTTCCTGTGCACAGGCAACTCGGCGCGCAGCATTATCGCGGAATCCCTTTTGAACCGCTACGGCCAAGGCCGATTCGTGGCTTACAGCGCCGGCAGCCAACCGACAGGAACGGTCAATCCTTATGCGCTCGACTTACTGAAAAACCAAAACTACCCTGTCCAGCGCCTTCGATCGAAAAACTGGAGCGAGTTCGCCGGACCCGATGCGCCGCATCTCGACTTCGTGTTTACGGTTTGCGATGACGCCGCCAATGAAGTCTGTCCGGTGTGGCCGGGGCAGCCAATGACGGCCCACTGGGGAGTCCCCGACCCGGCGGCCGTCGAAGGCGGCGAGGCCGTCAAACGCGCGGCGTTCGCCGACACGATGCGCATGTTGACACAGCGGATCAGCATATTCATCAATTTGCCGATGACCTCCCTGGATCGCTTGAGCCTGCAAAGACGGCTGGACGCCATCGGAACAACTCCGACGGCGTCGGACACAAAGGTCGCAGAATAAACCTTTGCCAGCGGAACGGATCCCGGCGCGTCAAACGCTTCCGTATCAGGGACAACGGGGATCGTTCCAAGGCGCGTTTGATCCGCGCTTGGCCTATGCGAAAGCACGGCCCGTCATGTCTCGCCACCGGATGCGGCGGGGACGCTCCGCTCCAGCCATTCAAGAATCCTCTGCGCGACTTTTTCCCAGTCGCGGTCCAGCATCATCGCGTGAGGCATACCTGGAAAGATTTCGGCTTCAGTCGCATACGTTCTCGCCGTGGCTTCAACCGCCGTTCGCGCAATAAAGGCGTCGCACTCGCCGCCCAGGACAAGAACAGGCACATCGACGAGCCGTCGCGACGGGGGCAAGTCCAACCAGACCATGTCTGTCATCACCCATGGCGATTCCCATTCAGCCTTGGGGAGGTATTCTCGAATGTAATCGTCAGGGGTGTCTTCGCGAAAAAGCGCGCGCCTTGCGCCAGCGACAGTCGCCGTATCGGGTCCGACGTACTGCATCATGAACATGTCGCGTACAAGTTGCGGATTGCCCAACGCCATCCGCATGATGCTTGGAAACATTCCGTGCGGTGGGCCTGAAGCAAGCAGGACAACGCCGACCGCCGGGAACTCGTGCATGTACTTCTGGGCGATGATTCCTCCCATGGAAGTCCCGATCAGAACCGGCGGCGCACGAAGGCCGCGGGCGACCTGCTCGACGTCATTGACATAGTCGCGCAAGCGGGTCACGGGCAGGCCGTCCTTGCCCTCGCTACCGCCATGGCCGCGCAGGCTGAGCGCATAACACTCATAGCCATGTTGCGCAAAGAACGGCAAAAAGAAGGGGGACCATATGTGCGCCGAGGAAAACGCGCCGTGAATGAACAAAAGAGGCGTTGTCCGGCTCTCTCCTTCCGGTTTTTTCGTAATGACCTCGAGATTCATGTTCCGTTATCCCTCAAGCAGCGGAGCGCGCCGCCGGCAACGTGTTTTCCAGCCAATCGAGAATACGCACTGCGGCTTTTTCCCAATCGTAGTCGATCATCATCGCGTGCGCCATGCCGGCGAACACTTCCGGCGCCGTCCCATAGGTTTTGCCGGTTTGCTCAAGAGCGCCTTGATAAATGAACGCATCTCGTTCGGCGCCGAGAACCAGAACGGGAATGTCGAGCATCCGGGTCGACGGTGGCAAATCGAACCCCAGCAGATCGAGGCAAACCAGCAATGACTCCCTGCCGAGCTGCGGAACATAACGCCGGACCACGTCGTCCGGAGTATGTTCGGAAAAGAGCGCGTCGCGTATCCAGGATTGTTCCACGGCCACGGGGCCAGCCGCTTCCAACTGCATGATTTGCCAAAGCAGCGCCGGCCGCTCGAAGAGCATGTTCCAGAAACTGCCGATCATCCCGTGCGGAGGCCCCGACGCCATCAGCACCGCCGCCGGCAGGCTGTCGCGGTGCCGGTGCATGACATGCTGGACGACGACCCCACCCATGGAATGGCCGATCACCACCGGAACCGCCGGCAAGGTATTCATGATCTGCTCGACGTCGGCGACATAGTCCCTGAGCCGCACATTCATCAAGCCGTCGCCGCCATCGCTCGCGCCGTGGCCACGCAGACTGAGGGCGTGCGCCTCGTAGCCTTGCCGCGCAAAAAAAGGGAGGAAATATGGTTCCCAGATCCACGCGCCGGCAAATGCTCCGTGAACGAACAACAGCGGCGTGGCGCGCGCTTCTCGCTTTGGTCGGTGACTGATCACTTCCAGGTTCATGTTTGTCTTTCCTGTTGATTAGGCTGCGGAACTTAGTCGATCCGATTGAGGAACCCAAGACTGTTGATCATCAGAAGGCCGCGCCATAGCATAATGGGATGAAACTCATCAATGAACCGCCCGAAGCGTTGCTTCGCCGCGTCTTCGATGCCGCCGTCGCCGCAGCGGATCCAGCCCGCTGCGTGCCTGGCCGTTTGCCGGCGCCGCCAAGAGGCAGGACGGTTGTCG
>CAZRWU010000265.1:0-3373 GCA_964603915.1 uncultured Rhodospirillaceae bacterium | reverse complement strand
CGCGGATGCGCCGGCGGTTGAGCCCGGAGGTCTGGCTGATCCGGGCATCGTGGTCGCTGTTGCCCGTCACGCTGGCGCTCGGGCTTGTGCTTGCCGTCGACGTCGCGCCGGACGCGGTTGCGTCCTTGTTCGGGTTCGCGCTTTTGTTCGGTTGGCTGCTAACCCTTTTGGTTGCGGTCCTGCAGCGGGTGATGCCTTTTCTTGCCTCGATGCAGCTTTTGCGCAAAGGCAAGCGCAGCGTCGCTCCGTCGAAACTCGCTCCGGATCGGCCAGCCGCCGTGCACCGCTGGTGCCATTTCGCGGCGCTTGCGCTGATCGCCGCCGGCCTGGCGCTGTCGTCGGCGCCGATGATCCGCTTCGGAGCGGCGATCGGCGCCGTCGGCGCTCTCGCTTTTGCCTATTTCGCCGCCAGCGTACTGCTGCGAACCCGGTCCCATCTCGCTCCCGACGCTGTCCCACAGGAGAACCGCGCGTCATGACCAGATACTCTCTCCTTGCCGAGATTCTCCACCAGGAGCACGTGACCACCATCGGCGCGCTCAGCGCCCTTGAAGAGCGCATCTACGGGCACGACAAGAACAACCCCATCAACGCCCTCGGCGCAGAGGGGCGGGCCGAGCTGCAGGCGCTGCTCGACGTAATCGACCGCGAGATCAACCAGCATTTTCGTTTCGAGGAAGAACGCCTCTTTCCCATGCTCGTCCGCAAAGGGTATGGCGAACTGGCGACGTTGCTGGAACAGGAACACGACGCCATCCGGAGTTTAAGCGCTTCGCTGGCGGCGGAGGCGGACGCCGCGCTGGCGCGGGGCTTCGATCGGGAAAGCTGGCAAGCCTATCGGGAGGCGGGAATGGACCTGATCCCGAGCGTGATGTTTCATATTCAAAAGGAAGAGACAGCGGTGATCGAGTGCTTGAACATGTTCCTGGAGGCCGAGACGGATCGCGCCTTGGCGGAGGAATATAGCCGCGCCAGGACGAATCCGAACGCCGACGAGCGCCCGATCGACCGCTGATCCTCTCTCCTTGATAAGGGTCAAGGAGGCGGGCTCGGCGATCCGCCTAACGTCCGCTTTAACCGAGGTCATTGCCGGCGCAGCGATGGCCGGGCGGGGTTGCTGAAGCGAAACTGGAACAAACACCGATCTGGACGGAGGATGCCGCCGCATGGACTTCGAAGCGTTTTTCAAAACCCGGCTCGATGAGCTGAAACGTGAGGGCCGTTATCGGGTTTTCGCCGATCTCGAACGGCAGGCGGGGCGGTTTCCCCGCGCCGCCCGGCATGTAAACGGCATCCGCTCCGAGGTTACCGTCTGGTGCTCCAACGATTATCTCGGCATGGGCCAGCATCCCGAGGTGCTCGCCGCGATGCATGCGGCGCTCGACGGCTGCGGCGCCGGCGCCGGCGGCACCCGCAACATCTCCGGCACCAATCACTATCATGTTCTGCTCGAGAGGGAACTGGCGGACCTGCATGGGAAGGAGGCCGCGCTTCTGTTCGGCTCGGGCTGGATCGCCAACATGACCACCCTCAGCACGCTGTGCCGGATGCTGCCGGACTGCGTGGTCTTTTCCGACGCGCTCAATCACAACTCGATGATCGAGGGGATCGTCCACTCCCGCGCCGAAAAACGCCTGTTCCGTCATAACGACGTCGTCGATCTGGAGCGGCAACTGGCGGCGTGTCCACCAGACCGGCCAAAGCTGGTGGCCTTCGAATCCGTCTATTCGATGGACGGCGACATCGCCCCCATCGAGGAGATTTGCGATGTCTGCGAGCGTCATGGCGCGATGACCTTCCTCGACGAGGTCCACGCGGTGGGCATGTATGGCGAGCATGGCGCGGGCGTCGCCGAGCGGGACGGGCAGATGCGCCGCATTTCCGTCATCCAGGGAACCTTGGCCAAGGCCTTCGGCGTCGTCGGGGGGTATATCGCCGGCTCGGCGGCTCTTTGCGACTTCATCCGATCGTATGGAACCGGCTTCATTTTCTCGTCGGCGATGCCTCCCGCGGTCGCCGCGGGCGCGCTGGCCAGCGTTCGATACCTGAAAAAGCATCCCGAACTTCGCGATCGCCACCAGGAGCGCGCCGCGACGGTCAAGCGCCGGCTGCGCCAGGCGGACATTCCCTTGATCCCCTCGCAGAGCCATATCGTTCCCGTGCTGGTCGGCGACCCGGGACGGTGCAAGGAGATCAGCGACCATCTCCTCGACGGCTTCGGCATATACGTTCAGCCGATCAACTATCCGACGGTGCCGCGCGGCACGGAGCGGCTGCGATTGACGCCGACGCCGCTCCACTCGGACGCCGACGTGAACGATCTGGTCAGGGCGTTGCGCTTCGCTTGGCAACGGCGCGATTTGCCGGTCGCGGTTTGAGGAAAACGGCCGGCATGGATGATATGGCGGCGCCATCGCGCGGCGCCGGAAAACAACCGAGAGGGGTTCCGTGAGCCTGATCATCTGGCAAGGCGACTACAGCGTCGGCCATCCGCGCCTCGACGCCGATCACATCGTGATCGCGAGCCTGATCAACCATATCGACGAGGCCAAGCGGGTCGGCAGCGACGAGCAGGCGGTCGGCGTGTTGCTCAAGGTTCTCCTCGACCACGCTTACGCGCATTTCCATCGGGAGGAGCAGCTTCTCGAGCAATGCGGCTATCCCGAACTCGTCAGGCATCGCCAGGAGCATCTATTGGTCGAAAGTCAGCTTGACGAGCTTTATCAGAGCTACACCCGCACGCCCGATCCGGCGCTCAGCCGGGAGATCATGGAACTCCTTCATTTCTGGCTGATCGAGCACATCATGAAGACCGACATGCACTATCGCAGCTATGTCTCGGAGCTCGATCGGTGACCGGTTTCGTTCCGCCGCGGGCCGCGCGGCGGGACCTCGCCGCTCCGGCAACGCGGCCAACCATGCTGGCGCCGCCATGAACTTTCTCTACTTTATCGTTGTCGCCGTGGCGCTCTACTTTCTCGCGGATCGGCTGTTGGAGTTCATTGAAACCCGCCGCGGCGCGCGCTTCGAACAGCGGACCATCCTCTTTTTCTTTCTTTTGCTCGGCCTCGCTGTTGTGACCTTCGCCGTGATCCGCCGTCTTGAAGGATCTTGAGCATCTGCTTGACGAACGTCAATGAGCGCGACCTCTCCTCTTCGCTAATTCTCTCGCAGATGTAGAAGTTTGCTCGGACGCACGCCGGAACCAAGATGGCCTGTCCCGTGGGCGTCCGCTACGAGGGAGGGAACCGATCGATGGCCCAGTCAAGCGCCACGCCGCCAGACGACCCCGTCTCCGCCGAACTCGAACGCATCCCGTTGATGCAGCGCGTCGCGGACAACCCGTTCCTGCTTCTGTTCGTCGGCGTTGCGG
>CAZRWU010000264.1:0-3512 GCA_964603915.1 uncultured Rhodospirillaceae bacterium | reverse complement strand
CCGCCCGCGCGCCATCAACGAGCGTCACCGTAATGGGGGCGTTTGTAAGCGGGCCGTCATGAAACGCGCTTCCACCAATCGGCACGGAGAAGATCGCCCGCCGGGCATCTGCTTCCAAGGCGACTGTCGGCGCGCCGAATGTCAGGGGTTCGGGACCTTCCACGAACGCACCGGGAGCGGCGAAAGGAACAGCGGACTCCGCTTGAATGACGAGAACGGATTCCGCCGAACTTGTCATGGCGGCGACGACGGAAAGTCCTGCATTCGTGTCGGAGCCGGGAACACGGCTGGCGAAGCGGGCGATGAGGTGAGCGAATTCGCTCGCCTTGGGTGGGCCGGCGGGAAGATGGAGCGCCAGATCGGCATGCTTCGGGATGCAGATCTCGTCACAAATGAGATACTCGACCGACGCTCTTAACGTGACGTCCTCGCCGGCCATGATCGGGCGCGCCGCCACCGGCAGCACGAGGTCTTCATCGTAACCCAGCGTCTCCATGCCGAGCACGGAAAAGCGCCGCGGCGCTGGCCACGCGATCTCGGCGACGGCAAGGTTTTGCGAGCCGGTCCAGTCGATATGAGCGGGATAGCCGGCGTCGCCCGGCGATCGCCAATAGGTTTTCCAGCCTTCCGCCAGCCGGATCTGCAGGCCGAGCGCCAGTTCGTCGGCATGCCCGGTGGTTTCGCTCGCGGCGATCAGCCGCACCGCGCTCTCATCGGTCTCAACCCAATCGGACGCCCCGCCGGCGGCGACGGTTCGCGCCACCGACACGCTGAGGAGGGCAAACGCCAGTACGAGCAGAAAACGCCACCACATCATGCCCGCAATGTAGCCCGAAGCATTGACGCCTGCAAATCTTGGCGTTCTGTGCGGCTGTGCTATCGCCAGAAGGCGGGCGTGAGCAGGATAAGGCAGGTCAAGATCTCCAGCCTGCCCAACAGCATTCCCGCCGAAAGCAGCCACTTGGCGGCGTCCGGCAGGGAGGCGAAGTTGCCGGCTGGACCGATGGTGCCGCCGAGACCGGGCCCAACGTTGGCAAGAGCCGTGGCCGCGCCGCTGACCGCCGTCACGAAGTCGAGTCCGAGGCAACCGAGAGCGACCGAGAGAAAAACCGCCGAAACCAGAAACATGAGAACGAAGTTCGCGACCGACGTCATGACGTCTTCCGGAAGCGGCCGCCCGTTATAGCGCGCGATGTACACCGCGTGCGGATGCACCAGGCGGCGAAACTGCATGCCGGTTGCCGCGCCCATCACCTGGAATCGGAAAATCTTGATGCCGCCGGCGGTTGAGCCGGTGCACCCGCCAATGTAGGTGAGAAGAAAAAAGGCCATCTGCGCCGGCGCTCCCCATGTCGTGTAATCCGTGGTGGCAAAGCCGGTTGTTGTCACGATCGAGACGACATTGAAGGCGACCAGCCGCAGGGCAACAAGGAAATCAAGCTGTTGGGTCAGCGATAGCCAGGTTGACAGGACGCCGACGACGATGGCGAGGAACGCAATGAACACGCGCACCTGGCTGTCCCAAAGGGGCGCCCAGTCCATCCGGTTGATCGCCTGGACGTAAAGCACGAAGGGCAGCCCGCCGGCGAGCATGAACAGGGTGGCGAACCAGTGGATCGCCGGTTGTTCGAAATGTCCCAGGGAAGCGTCGGAGGTGGAATAGCCGCCGGTTGAGAGTGTCGCCATGGCATGATTGACGGCCTCGAACGCGGTCATTCCGCACGACCAGTAAGCGAGAATGCACAGCGCTGTCAGCAGCGCATAGACCCGCGTGATCGCGGCCGCGATTTGCGCCGCCCCCGGCAAAACCTTCTCCGAGCGATCCGAGGACTCGGTGCGGAACAATTGCATCCCGCCGACGCGAAGATAGGGCAGAATCGCCACCGCCATGACGATGATGCCGATGCCGCCGACCCAATGCAGGATGGAGCGCCATAAAAGAATCCCGGGGGGCATCGAGTCGAGGCCGCTGAGGATTGTCGAACCGGTGGTGGTGAGGCCGGAGATTGCCTCGAAGTACGCGTCGGCGTAGCTGAGATCAAGCTCCGAGAAGTAGAACGGCAGCGCCCCGTACGCCGAAGCGGCGATCCAGGCGGACGTGGTCAGCAGGAAGGCTTGATGGACGCTCAGCGCGATGCGCTCGCGATAGCTCGATAAGATGAGCAACCCACCGAAAACCAGCCCGCCGCCGCTGGAAACGGCGAAGGTCAACCAATCGCGGTTGCCGGTGACGAGATCGGCGAGCGCCGGAACGGCCATGACGACGGCCAACGTGGTGATGAAGATTCCGACGATGAAACCGATCGGCTGAAGCCCGAGATGCATCGCCCCTCACCGTGAGACTGCCGCTGCAACTCTAGCGGCAAACGCATCGATAACAAGCGTCCCACAGCGTAACCGATCGAGCCAGCCTTTCATCGCGGGGCACACTATGGCACAATGAATGACAGGGGAGGGGACGGCAAACCGCCAACCGGGGCGAAACGCGTGTAGTTAAAATGATGACACAAAAGCATCGCATCAGGGACACGTCGCTAGCGGGTCAGCTTCTGGTCGCAATGCCGGGCATGACGGATCCGAGGTTCGCCAAGTCTGTCGTTTACGTGTGCGCTCACAGCAGCGAGGGCGCCATGGGATTGGTGGTCAACCGGGTGTTCGAGTCTTTGACCTTTCCCGCGCTGCTGGATCAACTTGGCATCGACGACCAACGCGGCATGGAGAAGCCTATCCATGTGCTTTTCGGTGGTCCCGTTGAGACCGGACGCGGCTTCGTGCTGCATTCCCTCGACTATCGCCGCGATGGCACCCTCGTTGTCGACGACAGCGTGGCGCTGACGGCCACAATCGACATTTTGCGCGCCATCGCTTCTGGCAAAGGGCCGCGGCGTCATCTCCTTGCTCTCGGCTATGCGGGGTGGGGTCCCGGTCAGCTGGATTCGGAATTCCGCGCCAACGGTTGGCTGACCGTTGAGGCGGACGACGATCTGGTATTCGACTCGGATCTGGACAGCAAGTGGACCCGAGCGATGGCCAAGATCGGAATCGATCCCCGCATGCTCTCCGATACCGCCGGCCACGCCTGACGTCGGCCCGCGCCCGGCGGCGGCCTTCTCGATGTCCGCCGTGTTAAGCGGTCTGCATCAAGAGAGCTTGCCGTGGCAGTGCTTGTATTTCTTGCCGGAGCCGCACGGACAAGGAGCGTTGCGCTGAACCCTGCCCCAGGTCATCGGATCGTCGGCATTGACCTGGTCTGTTACTTGGCGAAAGCGAACGGTCGCCGGTCCGGCGCCGCTCTCGGCCGCAATAGGGCCGGCGTCCGCGCCGGCGAAAGCCGGATCGCGCCGGGTCTCGTGGGTCGGCCGATGAGCCCAAGCGTCCTGCTGAGCCTGCGCCAATTCAAGTTCTTGGTCGGCCGGCAAGTTCAGCTCGACATGGCACAGCACCATGGTGATCCGCTCGCGCAGCCGCTCCAGCATGGCTTCGAAAAGCTCGAACGCCTCGCGCTTGTATTC
>CAZRWU010000263.1:0-3558 GCA_964603915.1 uncultured Rhodospirillaceae bacterium | reverse complement strand
ACGCGATCGCCGGCGCCTACTGGCCGCCGCAATACGTGATCATGGATGGCCAGACGCTCGAGCCGCGCAAGATCGTCTCGACGCGCGGCATGACCGTCGACACGCAGGAATATCACCCCGAACCGCGGGTCGCCTCGATCGTCGCGTCTCACTTCAACCCCGAGTTCTTGGTTAACGTCAAGGAAACCGGCAGGGTCCTGATAGTCAACTATGAGGACATCGACAATCTCAAGGTGACGACGATCGAAGCGGAGCGGTTTCTTCACGACGGCGGCTTCGATGCGAGCAAACGCTACTTCCTTGTCGCGGCCAACGCCCGCGACACGGTTGCCGTGATCGATACCAAGGAGAACAAGCTGGCCTCCCTGGTCAAGACCGGTACGACGCCGCATCCCGGCCGGGGCGCCAACTTCGTCCATCCGGAATTCGGTCCGGTCTGGGCAACCAGTCATCTCGGCGACGAAACGATCGCTCTCATCGGCACCGATCCGGAAAATCATCCGGAACAGGCATGGAAGGTGGTTCAAACGCTGGAAGGGCAGGGCGGTGGATCGCTGTTCATCAAGACGCATCCGGAGTCGCATTATCTCTATGTCGACACGCCCCTCAACCCCGAGGCCGAGATCGCTTCCTCGATCGCCGTGTTCGATATCCGCGACCTTGACAAGCCCTACCAAGTGCTGCCGATCGGTGAATGGTCGGGCATCACCGAGGGCATTCGGCGGGTCGTCCAAGGGGAGTTCAACAAGCAGGGCGACGAAATCTGGTTCTCGGTGTGGAACGCGCAGGATCAGGAGTCGGCCATTGTCATTGTCGACGACAAGACGCTTGAACTCAAACACGTCATTCGCGAGCCAAGGCTGAATACGCCGACCGGCAAGTTCAACGTCTTCAACACGCGCAATGATGTGTACTGACAAGACCGTGACAGGGAAACGGACTCTTCGGCCGAAAGTCGAGAAACGGATGCCATGGTGAGCCCGGCTTGTGTCTACCTGGTAGGCGCTGGGCCGGGCGACCCGGATCTGCTGACGATCAAGGCCCGAAACCTGCTCGACAGGGCCGAGGTTGTCGTCTACGACAGGTTGGTGTCCGATGAAATTCTGGCGCTGATCCCGCCCGGAGTGGCGCGGATCAGCGTCGGCAAGCAGCCTCGGTCCCATCCCGTGCCACAATCCGAAATCAACGCCCTGCTGGTCCGGCTGGCGCGAACGGGCCGCGTCGTCGTGCGTTTGAAGGGGGGCGATCCGTTCCTCTTCGGCCGCGGCAGCGAGGAGGCGTCCTACCTGACCGCCCATGGAATCCGCTTTGAGACGGTCCCGGGCGTTACCTCCGCGTCCGGCTGCGCCGCCCGGTGCGGCTTTCCGCTGACCCACCGCGGTTTCGCCAGCGGAGTTCGCTTCATTACGGGTCACTGCCGCGACGACATGGACCTCGATCTCGACTGGCAGGGCTTGGCCGACCCCGACACCACCTTGGTGATTTATATGGGCATGGCCAACATGCCGGAGATTGCGGTGCGGCTGATGAGTCACGGGCTGCCCGCCGACACGCCCGCCGCGGCGATCTGCAACGGGACGCGCCCCGATCAGCAGGAGGTCTTCGCTCCTGTCGGGGAGGTCGCCCGCGCCGCCGCCGATGCGCGGCTCGACGGGCCGGTTTTGTTCGTGATCGGCCGTGTTCTGCAAATTCGCGAGATGCTGCTTGGATCCGCCAAGCCCCGGGATGCGCGACAAGCCGAAGAAGAGGCTTTTCGTGGCTAGGTGGGTGGCTCCGTTGATCCTGGTGTTCGCCGCCGGGCATTCCGTTGCCGATCCACCCGATCCGGCGCGACAAGCGGAGTTGCTGCATCTGTTGCGCCACGATTGCGGCTCGTGCCACGGTCTGACCATGCGCGGCGGGCTCGGCCCCTCTCTTGAGCCGGCCAGCCTCGCGGAAAAAGCGGACGACGCGCTGGCTGCCGTCATTCTCGACGGCATCCCGGGGACGCCGATGCCGCCATGGCGGCCCGAACTCACCGCCGATGAAGCCGCCTGGCTGGTCGACCAGTTGAAGCGCGGGCTGGACGCGCCGCCATGACCCGCGTCCGACATATCGTCGCTGTCCCGATAATTGTGGCGGTTTTTCTGCTCGCCGTTGTCTCAGGCCGTCTGGCGGCGGCCGATGCGGTTGTGCGCGGGACCGGCGATCTCGGCATCATCGTCGAGCGCGCCGCGGGACGCGTCCAGATCATCGAGACGTCGGGCCGCACCCGCATCGGCGCGGTCGAGGGATTGGGCGATCTCAGCCACGCCACCGCGGTGTTTTCCCGCGACGGCCGCTATGCCTATGTCTTCGGCCGCGACGGCGGCCTGAGCAAGATCGATCTGCTCACGGCGCGGCTGGAAAAGCGGATCGTGCAAGGCGGCAACAGCGTGGGCGGAGCGATCTCCCAGGATGGCGCGCTGATCGCCGTCGCCAACTACGAGCCCGGCGGCGTCAAGGTGTTCGACGCCGAGACGCTCGATGAGATCGCGGACATTCCCGCGACCACAGACTCGCTGCGCTCGAAAGTGGTCGGGCTCGAGGACGCGCCCGATGCGCGCTTCGTCTTCAGCCTCTACGAGGCGGGCGAAATCTGGATCGCCGACCTGACGAACCCGGCGACGCCGGAGATCGCGCGGTTCGCCGATGCCGGCGAGCAGCCCTACGACGGCCTAGTGACTCCGGACGGCCGTTATTACATCGCCGGTCTGTTCGGCGAGGACGGTCTGGCGCTCCTCGATCTCTGGGAGCCGGAGCAGGGCGTCCGGCGCATTCTCGATGGTTACGGACGGGGCGAGCAGCCGCTCCCTGTCTATAAAATGCCCCATCTCGAAGGCTGGGCGCAGGCGGGGGGCCTGGTGCTCTTGCCCGCCGTCGGCCGCCATGAAGTGCTGGTCGTCGACGCCTCGGCGTGGCAGGAAAGGGCGCGGATCCCGACGCATGGCCAGCCGGTCTTCGCGGTGGCGCGGCCCGACGGCCGCCATGTCTGGGTGAACTTCGCCCATCCCCTGAACGACACGATTCAGGTCATCGACGTCAAGACGCTGGACGTCATGCACACCTTCCGGCCGGGCAAGGCGGTGATGCACATGGAATTCACCCCGCGCGGCGAGCAGGTCTGGGTTTCGCTGCGGGACGAGGATCGGGTCGATGTCTACGACACCCGCACTTTCGACCGCTTGGCGTCGGTCGCCGCCGAGAAGCCGAGCGGGATTTTCCTCAGCGCGCGCGCCCAGCGGATCGGCTTCTAGGGCAGGGGCATGGATCGGATCCGGCAACAGCTGCTCGACCGCTACCAGCGCGGCTTTCCCCTCGTGCCGCGTCCTTTCCGGCAGATGGCCGAGGATCTCGGCGTGACCGAGGCCGAGATCCTCGATCTTTTGGGCGCGCTGAAGGACGAGAAGGCGATCAGCCGCATCGGCGCGGTGGTGCGGCCGAATACGATCGGCGCCAGTACTCTTGCGGCGATGCGGGTGCCGGAGGCTGCGCTGGAGAACATCGGGGCGCGGGTGGGCTCCCGCGCCGAGGTCAATC
>CAZRWU010000262.1:0-3568 GCA_964603915.1 uncultured Rhodospirillaceae bacterium | reverse complement strand
CCCAGTACCTGTGGCTGCGGGCGCTGGCGCAGCGCCACCACAACATCTGCTGCGTCGGCGACGACGATCAGTCGATCTATTCGTGGCGCGGCGCCGAGATCGGCAACATCCTGCGCTTCGAGCACGATTTTCCCGGCGCCGAGATCATCCGCCTGGAGTGCAACTACCGCTCGACGCCGCACATCCTCGCCGCCGCTTCCGGGCTGATCGCCCACAATCGCAGCCGCCACGGCAAGACGTTGTGGACCACTCTCAACGAAGGCGAGAAGGTCGTCGTCCGCGGCGTCTGGGACGGGCAGGAAGAGGCGCGGATCGTCTGCGATGAGATCGAGGCGCTGCACGCCAAGGGGCATGGCCTCGGCGAAATGGCCGTGCTGGTGCGGGCCGGCTTCCAGACCCGCGCCTTCGAGGAACGGCTCATCGTCGTCGGGATCCCCTACCGCGTCATCGGCGGCGTGCGCTTTTACGAGCGCCAGGAGATCCGCGACGCCATCGCCTATTTGCGCGTCGTCGTCCAGCCCGACGACGATCTCGCCTTCGAGCGCATCGTCAACGTGCCCAAGCGCGGATTGGGGGCGGCGAGCCTGCGCAGCGTCCATCTGCTGGCGCGGGGCGAAGGGATTCCGCTGACCGCGGCGGCGGCCCGCCTGATCGAGATGGACGAGCTGAAGCCGGCGGCGCGGCGGACGATGGGCCGGCTGCTCGCCGATTGCGCCCGCTGGCGCGAGCAGGCCGCGACGCTGCCGCACGCGGAAGTCGCCCGGCTGGTTCTCGATGAATCCGGCTACACCGAGATGTGGCGGAAGGACCGCAGCCCGGAAGCCGCCGGGCGTTTGGAAAACCTCAAGGAACTGGTCTCGGCCCTGGAGGATTTCGGCAGCCTTGCCGCATTTCTCGAACACGTCAGCCTGGTCATGGAGAACGACGAGGCGGTCGAACAGGACAAGGTTTCGCTGATGACCCTGCACGGCGCCAAGGGCCTGGAGTTCGATACCGTGTTCCTGCCGGGATGGGAGGAAGGTTTGTTTCCGCACCAGCGCGCCCTCGACGATGGCGGCGAGGGCGGCCTTGAGGAAGAGCGGCGTCTCGCCTATGTCGGGCTGACCCGGGCGCGACAGCGGGCGATGATTTTCTATGCCGCCAACCGCCACGTCTACGGCTACTGGCAGAGCGCGATCCCGTCGCGGTTCATCGGCGAGCTGCCGGCGGGCAGCCTGGAGCGGAGCGCGCCGACGGGGCTTTTCGGCGCCGCGCGAACGGGCGGTTTCGACGCTTCCCAGACGGACATTTTCGAGCCGCCGGCGTGGCCGCCGCGCTCCCGCCTCCAGGGCCCGGCGATTGCCGGCGCCGCCTTTCGAACGGCGGCCCGGCCCCAACCCAAGCACGCGTTCACCCGGGGCCAGCGCGTGTTCCACCAGAAATTCGGCCACGGCGAGATCCTTGCCGTCGATGGCGACAAGCTGGAAATCGCCTTCGACAAGGCCGGGACGAAAACCGTCATCCATACCTTCATCGAAGCCTCGTGATGGCGGCGCGAGCCTTTTGTCTCGCACGCAAGGCTTCCCGTTGACGCGGCGGCGGCCGGCGTGAGCGCCCCGGCGGCGGGATGGACGGTGACGCTCGAGGCGCCGGCGGCGACCGTCGAGGCGTTCGCCGCGGCGTTGCAGCCGCATTGCGCGGCGGTATCGTGGTTCGGCGACGAGGAGGGGCCGTGGCAAATCGAGGGCTGGTCGCCTTGCCGGCCCGACCGAGCGGCCCTCGCCGTCGCGCTCGCCATCGCCGCCGCGGCGAGCGGCGCCGCGCCGCCCGCCGTGCGGATCGAGCCGCTGCCGCCGACAGACTGGGTGGCCGCCAACCGCGCCGATTTTCCGCCGATCGCGATCGGCCGCTTTTTCATCCACGGCGCGCACCATCGCGGCGCGGATTCCGGCGGCCGCATCGCTCTCTGTCTCGACGCCGCGACCGCGTTCGGCTCCGGCCGCCATGCGTCGACCGCCGGCTGCCTGGAGGCGCTGAGCATCCTTGCCCCGCGCGCCGTCGCCCGGCCGCTCGACATGGGGTGCGGCTCCGGCGTTCTCGCCATCGCAGCGGCCAAACTGTGGCGAATTCCGGTGCTGGCCACCGACGTCGATCCCGAGGCGGCGCGCGTGACCCGGCGCAACGCCCGGCGCAACGGCGTCGGGCGGCTGGTGAGCGCGCTCTGCGCCGACGGCTACCGCGCCCCCGGCATCGCCGCGCGGGCGCCGTACGATCTCATCGCCTGCAACATTCTCGCGCGCCCGTTGCGCCGGATGGCGAAGGACTTGGCTTCGGTTTTGGCTCCGGGCGGGGCGGCGGTCCTCTCCGGCTTCCTCGCCCGCGACGCCAACGCGGTGCTCGCCGCGCACCGGCTTCAGGGCCTCTCGCTGATCCGCCGGATCGCCATCGACGGCTGGCAAACCTTGATCCTAAGCCGGAAAGCGGCCGTAAAACGATTGCGCCCGCCGCCGCGATACCGCACCATCGCAGACGGTATAGACAACGAGCATCGAGGGCCGCGGACGGTCTGAAAGCCCGGGATTCGAGCCATGCTTGTCAACTGGTCCTTCATCTGTCAGCTCGCCGGCGGCCGCCGCCTGATCGGCTATGTGCCCGGCGCAAACGCCGACCGGCGCGGCGTCACCGTGGCCACGGGAGTCGACCTCGGCCACTACACGCCGCGCGATATCGAGACGATGAGCATCCCTGACAGCCTGAAGACGAAGCTGAAGCCTTATGCCGGCTTGACCGGCGACGCCGCGGCGGCGGCGCTGGACGGGCAACCGTTGGGACTGACGAGCGCCGAGGCGGAGGCTCTCGACGACGCCGTCAAGAAACCGATCGTTCGGCAAACGATCGCGCGCTACAACGCGGCGGTCGGAGACCAGGGCCATCTGCCGCCTTTCGAGACGCTTCCCGAGGCGGCGCAGACGGTCATCGCCTCGGTGGCGCTCCACTACGGGGCGGAACTGCCGGAGCGGTTCCCGCACTTCTGGCACTGCGTGTGCAATCAGGATTGGCCGGCGGCGGCGGCGGCGCTCGAAGATTGCGCCGATGCCCGGCACAAGCGCGAGGCCGGTCTGCTCCGCTCGGTCTACAGCTAGCCATAGCCGCCATTCCCGAAGGGAAGATGCGTCCGCCCGGCGGCTTGCCCGGCGGCCGTTCAGCGTTCTCGGCGCGTGACAAGGACCAGGGCGGCGAGCCCCATGGCCATGAGGGGAAACGTCGCCGGAACCGGCGTCGGCAGGAGCGCGACCTCGGCGGCGTCGCGCGGCGCCGGTCTCGATGCGCCACGATGCGGGCGCTGTCCGCGAATCGGCACGTTGTCGGCAAGCGCTTGGTGGCCCTCGGTGGTAGGATGGATCGGGTCCCACCACAAGTTTCCGCTCGCGTCGGCGATGACGCCGGGCAGGAAAGCGGGCTCATCGACATCGATGAAATCGTACTCGGCGGGGTTCTCGAAGATCGCCTTGACCAGCCCGAACATGTCGGGCTGGATCAGTCGCGCGGAAAAGGTGGGCTCGGCGGCGAGGGTGTCGCGCACGTCTTC
>CAZRWU010000261.1:0-3602 GCA_964603915.1 uncultured Rhodospirillaceae bacterium | reverse complement strand
GGACGATGCGGGCACGGTCCGCGTGTCCGCCGTTTGAAAAATTTAGAGGACTAGTCCCATGGGAGAAGGATCGTCGCCGTCTCAATTCAGGGGGCTCAGGGGTCATAGACCGATGGAATGCGCGCTTCTGTCTGTCAACGCTGCAATCGCCCGACTCACATTTCTAACCAACGGGAAAATAGGGTGTGACTGGTACTCGGGTGAGCGCTTTGTTCTTCCCGAAAAAGGGAACGAGTACGAGGCCCTGTTAGAAGCATTAGAGGCCCTCCGGGGAGCTCGCTCTGAATTGGAGAAACTCTCCGCCGAGCGCGAGAAGAACGAGAAGAATACACCCGCGTTCAACATCGACTGATTTGCCAGGAAGAGCCCCAACGCAAAAAGGCCCCGGCTCATCACCGGGGTCAAGTTCGGGGAGGAATGGCCCATTACGGGCCGCGCCCTCTCGCGAGGACTTCGGGCGGCCGGGATACCCCGGCCAAATTTATTTTCGCTTGCGCGGGGGCGGAGCCTCGTTCACCGCGCCGACAGCAGCCCCGAGCGTGCCGCCGGCAATAGCGCCGGCCGCAGCACCCGTGCCGCAGGCACCCCAGAGTGAGCCAACGGCGCAGCCGGCGCCGGCCCCGAGGCCCGCGCCGATTGCACCGCTCCTCACCGTGCCGGAACACCCGGCCACGAGAAATCCAACCGCAACAAGTGTGATGATAGGTTTCATCATTTTCTCCTAGATACCGGGATTCCGCCCGGCGCGGTGCACGCGGCATGTTACTGCGCGGGCGGTTCGACCCCCGACAACCACCAAATCGCGGCAGCCATGGCGACGATACGGAAGGCCCCGGGGTCATCGATCATTTCGACAAATTAATTTTTTCTTCAATCGCGCGGTTCAACGCCCTATTGGCCTGCTCGTATTGCTGCTCCCAGGCGCGGCGTTGCGACGGCGGGGCCGCTTCCGGCGGGGTTGTCGCAATCAACGAGTTGAGCGCGTTCTGATATGTTTGGATCGCGATTTCGATTTGCTGGCGCTCGATCCGCCGCAATTCCGCCGATGACGCGAAAGTTGGAAACCCGAGCGTGCTCCATACAACGCCAGTTGCGATCAGTGCAGCAGGCAATCCCATGATAACCCTCCAGTCTTTCCAGATCGGCGTCTGGTCGGCCTTATGCGCGGCCACGATCGCCACGACGATTTCCTCGACTTCCTCTCGCGTCATTTGTCACTTCCTTCACCGCCTGAAAACGCGGGCGATCTTTTCGACCGTGCGCCCGCCGAAGTAGGTCAGAATGATCAGCCCGGCCCATTCTCCGATCATGCCGGTAAGCGGATCGGTCGATCCCCAACCGAGCACCTTGTCCCAGATGAGAATCTTCCAGAAATAGACAATCAACGGCAGCGCGAACAGCGGGCGAATGATCGCGGTGTACCAGCGCCCCTGCTCGGCGATGAGCAGTTGCGTCCGCAGTTCATTGGCGCGCTGGTCGACTGCAAGCTCTTTTGCGGCGAGGTCCGCTGCCATGCGGTCGCGGTCGTTGCCGGCGGCGAGCTTGGCCTTGTAGCCATCGATCACCTTCCCGATGATCGGACCGGCGATGAGATTGGCGAGCCATCCCCACATGGCTACACCGAAGGGCGGACGGCTTGAACAATCTCCGTCTCAACTTCAGGTTCGATCCGCACCGGATCGGGCGGGGCGAGTTCCAGCGGTTTGTGCGTCACGCGCCGCAGATATTCGTTGACCACCCCGATGAGCGCCAACCCAACCATGATGTAAGGCGCGTATTTCGCCGGGACGATCTGCGAAAGATCGACAGCCTCCAGCGCTTGCAAGGCCGGCAGCAACACACCGGCCAGGATGAGGAAGCGCGACCATAGAAAAGTCTTGTATCCGTCGAGCCGCGCCCAGATCAGGTGCAGGAGCGTGCGCTCGCGCGCGTCGATCCGCTCCCATGTGTCGGCAAGCGACGGCATGGCGCGAAGGTACGGTCGGATCATGAACCAGTAGATAGCTGCAAGCGACGCGGCAATGGCCGCGAGTAGAATGAGCGTTCGCATGATGGGCTCCTAATCCTTGCGACGAAACATGCTGGACAGCAGCGCGTGTCTGCGCCCGTCATCACCGAGAATGATGATGTAATCGGCGTTGTGGCGGCGCTCAACAGCGTTCACCACATATTCCTTCCCGCGTGAAAAGCCGTCCAAGTAGGCGGGCTTTTTGACGCA
Source organism: uncultured Rhodospirillaceae bacterium (assembly GCA_964603915.1). Classification (GTDB taxonomy): domain Bacteria; phylum Pseudomonadota; class Alphaproteobacteria; order Rhodospirillales; family Defluviicoccaceae; genus REEP01. The sequence continues at coordinate 1,384 of CAZRWU010000261.1, read as the reverse complement.
CTCAACAATGTTCCCGCGCTCCATAACTCCGACCCCTTTTTATTGATAGACGCTCCTATGTCTCTGTCGGCGCGGCTTCGGCGACGATCGGCGCGGACCATCCGGCCGGGGCCGCATCCCGTGAGCGTGCGCGTGCCCGCCGCACGAAATGGACGGCGACGGCAATCGCGGCCAGTGCGGCACAAACGATGATCGCCGTTTCCAGCGGGTGCGTGGTGATCCAGTCGTAAAACCCGGCCCCGCCGGCCGCCGCTGTGCTACTCGTCCCGGCCGCAATCGCCCGTTCGGCTTTTGGCGTGGCGGTCACTACGGCCCTGCCGGGACCCGGCGTTTCGTCCGGCGTTTTCCTGAAACATTCGGCGCGCTCCTGCTCGCGAGCCGGAATACACACAGCTCCCCATGATGCTCTTGTCGTCCTCAGCGACCCTGAATTCGAGAAAGGGAAGGGGGAGGCGGGCTGGTGTCCGGGCTGGTCCGGACGCCAGATGGAGCTCTTCCTATGACAACGTCCGTAAAGCTGGCGAAGCTCACGCTTTCGCCGATCAATGTGCGCAAGCGGCCCGACGATCTTCTCGAAATCCCGCAGATGGCGGCGGATCTCGAGGCGCGGGGCGTCCTGCAGAACCTTCTCGTCACCCCCGTGAAGAAGCCTCGCGGCACTTTTGAGGTCTTTGACGGTGGCCGCCGTCTGCGAGGTCTTCGCCTGCTTGCCGAGCGTGGCATCATCGATCCCGAGCTCTATGACGTGCCGGTCAAGGTACTGGTCGGCGATGAAGCCACGCTTTCGGAAACCTCGACCGCGGCCAACTTCCATCAGCTCAAGATGACCCCCGCCGAGGAATGCCGCGCCTTCCAATATTTCATCGGCCTCAACCGTGATATCGACGGCGTCGCCCAACGATTCGGTCTTACGCGCCGGTTCGTTGAAGGACGGCTGCGGCTGGCAACGCTGGCCGAGCCCATCTTCGAGGCCCTTAGCGACGGTACGATCACACTCGATGTCGCCAAGGCTTATGCTTCCACCGAAAATCAGGAGAAGCAGCTTCTGGTGTGGAACAGCTATGGCGCCAGCAATTCCAACGCGGACACGATCCGCCGGATCATCGCTAACGAGACCATGAAATCAACCGAGCCCGTCGCGATGCTGGTCGGTGAGGGGCGTTACCTCGCCGCAGGGGGGACGATCGACCCCGATCTGTTCAGCGAGAATGGCGACAAGTGGGTCAATCCCTAGATCGCCCAGCGCCTGGCCGCCGAAATCATGGAGGCGGAAGCCAAGAGGATCGGCGATGAGCTCGGACTTGGCTGGATACGACCCATCGCATCGAACTACACTCATAACGCGGCGGCCGGTCTCTACCGCGTCGTGCTGCCGCAGCCCGAG
>CAZRWU010000260.1:0-3613 GCA_964603915.1 uncultured Rhodospirillaceae bacterium | reverse complement strand
ATTCTCGCAGACCCCCGCATGCGTCAATGGCTATGTCATCGGCGCGGACCGCGGCCGGCAAGACATCCGCCGGCGCGACCGCGACGCCGCCGCTAGGCCAGATCGGCGAGAGTCAGCAGTTCGTCTTCCTCAAGATCGCGCGCCGCCGTCCGGCCGATCACGGCGTCGTATTGCGCGGGGCTTATGCCGCCGGCCGGCCGCTTGATGGCGAGATTGGCGTCGGAAAGCACTTCCCCCTTGCGGATGTTCCGGGCCGCGACGATGCTGCGGCGCGCGCCGCGATGGGCGGGAAGCTCGCATTCCAGGAGCACCTTCTTGCCGCAGCCGACGGCCTGTTCGAGTTCGCGGACGTCGGCGACGAGACGGGCGAGTTCCTCCTCGTTCAACGACAGCCAGTGATCGGCGCTATCGGGCAGCGTCTTGTCGAACGTGTAGTGCTTCTCGATCGCCTTGACGCCGTAGAGAACGGACGCCGCCGGGACGATCGTGCCGAGGGTGTGATCGCTCAGGCCGAGAACGTAGTCGGGAAAATGCGCCTTGATGTCCAGCAGGGCGGAGAGATTGGCGTCCTTGCTTTGGGTGGGATAGCACAGCGTGCAGTGCATGATGCACAGTTGGCGGTTGCCGGCGTCCTCGAAAACCTTCACGGCGCGCTCGATCTCCGGCACCTCGGCCGCGCCCGTCGACAGCATCACCGGAAGATTCTTGCGCGCGATGTGACGCAGGAACGGAATATTGGTCAGATCGCCTGAGGCGATCTTGAAGCCTTTCATGCCGATATCGACCAGCATGTCGACGCCCTCCGGATCGAAGGGCGTCGACATGAAGGCGACGTTGTAGCGGTCGCACAGTTCGATCAATTGCGCGTACTGTTCACGCTCGAACGAATCAAGAACAGAATAGGAATCGAACTGGCTGCCGTCCTTGACGTTCTCGCCTTCCCAATTCCAGAACCGCGGCGCGTTCTGCGTCGTCAGCTTCTTTGCCTTGTAGGTCTGAAACTTGACGATGTCGGCGCCGGCGCGCGCCGCCGTCTTGATCAGTTCTTCCGCATAGTCCATGCGGCCGAGATGGTTCACACCCGCTTCCGCGATGATAACGGTGCGATCGCCTCCAACCCGGACGTTGCCGATATTAAATTCCATGTCGGTCTCTCACTGCTTCAATTGATTCCTGCCGATCGGCCTGCATCGTCAAGTTGCTGCCGTGGATGTAATAACGGTAAAGCGAAATCGGCAAATAGAACCCTCTCGATCCCGACTTGTTGATCCGGACGAGAAGATCGTAATCTTCGGCATTCCTCAGGGATTCGTCATAGCCGCCGATGGCGCGAAGGGCTTCGGTGCGGAACAGAATGCCGGCCCCGTGGTTTCTCAATGCCTCGTCATTATCGAGCCGAACCAGTTCCTCCTTGGAGCCGTGCATGCTGACCCGATAATGATCGCAATAAACGAAGTCGAAGTGGGAATTCTGATCGAGGATCATCGACATGATCGAGCAGGCGTGCTTGTTCAAGAAGTCGTCGGCGTCGACGCGCATCCAGTATTTGCCCTTGGCCTCGCGCAACCCGATGTTGGACGCGTAGGCGACGCCGCGATTCTCCTTTCCCGCGACGACGCGAACATCGAAGTTGAACTCGCGCAGCAGCAGCAACGAGTCGTCCGTCGAACAATCGTCAACGACGATCACTTCGAGCGTCTTGCGAATGAGAAGCTGGTCAAGACAGGACCGGATGGCGCGATAGAGAAAGCGGCCGCGATTGTAATTCGTGATCACGATGCTGACATCGACCGGAGGATAGGTATGGGTTATCGCGCTTTCCATCATTCTTTGATTTTGACCGCCATTTTGCGATTCTGCTTGCCAACCATTGGCGCCGGACGACACGACCGCGTTCCCTCGGGCGGCGCGCGCCACTATCGTTGCCCGGACAAAACCGCGTCAAGCCCGATTCACGATCCGCGCTCGGGGCGGCCCCCCGCATCGGCGCGCCACGGCGTCCGATCGCCAAGGGTCTGGCGAGGCGCGGGAGTTGACAATCCCGGCGCGCTGCATGTAGCTGCCGACAGCGCAACCGACGGGAATGGAAGGAGCGATTGGCGATGGCCGAAGCAAGAAGCGCCGGGCGCGGCCCGATCGGCGCGTGGCGGGCGCGGCGATGATCGCCGTCCTGCAAGGGCGCGTCGCCTCGGCGCGGCTTCCGGGGAAAGGCTTCTTTACGTTCTTCGGCGAAACGATCTGGGAGCGCATGTGCCGCATCGCCGCGGACATCGCCGGCGTCGATGAGGTGGTCTTCGCGACCGGAAGCGGGCCGCAAAACGAGTTCATCCGCCCCTTCGTCGAGCGGCGGGGCGCGCGCTGGTTCGCCGGCGACGAAAACGACGTGCTCGGCCGCTTCCTCGGCGCGGTCGACGGCTACAGCGGCGCGTATCTGCTGCGGATCACCTGCGACAACTATCTCATCCAGCCCGACGTCGTCGGGGGATTGATCGCCGCCGTCGATGCGGCGGGCGCCGACTACGGCTATGTCGCGCCGCTGTCCCACTTTTCGGGCGAGGTCGTGCGCATCGACGCCTTGCGGGCGAACCGGAACGCGCGGCCGTCGCCGCAGGCGCGCGAGCACGTCACGTTCGACGTCCGCGCCGATCCGTCGCTCGCCAAGGTCGTCCTTCCCGCCGACTATCTCGGGCTCGACCATGAACGCAAGCTCACCCTCGACACCCTCGACGACATGCTGACCATGAAGAAACTGGAACTGACGCGTCCCGACCTCGAGCCGCTGCGCTGCCTCGACGCCTTGCGGGCGGTCTGCGCGCGGGCATGACGCGCCAAATAAGGCAGGGAACGGCCTCTGCGTAACCTTGCGACCGTCCGCCCCGATCGAAGGTCGAAGTCAGCGCGCGAGGAATTCCTCGGTCGAGATCACCTCGCCGTAGTAGAAGGCCAACGCCGCCATGAGCGCGGTCTGCACATGGTCCGCCGGCGTGATCGCGCCGTTGAATTCGAGGTCGCGCGTGGCGCAGGCGTCGTGAACGGTCGTGGTTCGGTAGCCAAGGTCATTGGCCGCGCGCGTGGTCGCGTCGACGCACATATGGCTCATCGCGCCGATGACGACGACTTCCTCGATGCCGCGGCTGTCGAGCAGATCCTTGAGACCGGTCTCGCGGAAGGAATTCGGAAAGTTCTTGGTGATGACCGGCTCGCTGCCCTCGGGTCGCACGGCCACGTTGATTTCGGCGCCCTCGCTGCCGGGAACAAAAAACGGCGCGCCGGGCATCTCGTGGCGGATGTTCACGACCAAGTCCCCTTTGGCGCGGGCATGCGCCATCACACGCGCGGCATTGGCCGCGGCCTCTTCAACTCCTTGCAGCGGCAGGTTGCCGGAAGGCCAGTATTCGTTCTGCAGATCGACGACGAGAATGGCGCGTTTGGACATTTCGTTCCTCCTTTCGGCGTTCGAGCTTTGCGCTCATCTAAAATGCTTTTGAACCGCTCGCCACGAGAGACAGCGTAGACGAAGCGTTTTCGACTTCGTGGCGTCTGTATCGAAAGAACGGATGGCGCGCCCGGGAAGACTCGAACTCCCAACCTTCTGATCCGTAGTCAGATGCTC
>CAZRWU010000259.1:0-3638 GCA_964603915.1 uncultured Rhodospirillaceae bacterium | reverse complement strand
CATTGCCCACGCGCCGGGCAGTCCGGGGCGCGTGTTTCAATTCGACGAGAATGACGTGGCCGACCGTCTCGCCGTACTCGACGATGCAACGGACGGCGCGCTCCGGTGGTCGGAAACCGCCGGGCTCAAACAGGTTGTCCGCAACATCGAGATCGGCGAAGAGACGGCGCTTTCCTGGCTGCCCGGTGACTATGCTTCGCGCGCCGGGAAGGAGGCCGCCTGATGCTTCTGAAAGACCGCGTTCGTATCGCCCGCCGCTTCCTGAGATCGGTACGCATCGACGCCGACCTCGGGGACGCCGATGCCCTCGACGGCTTTGTCTGCCCGCAATCCTCGGCGGAAGTTCTCGCCACGATGGCGCGGCACGTCTCCGAGACCGGACAGGGCGCATTCACCTGGACCGGTCCCTACGGCAGCGGCAAATCCAGCCTTGCCGTTGCGCTCGCCGCTCTGTTGAACGGCGATGCCGGATTGCAGAAACAGGCAGCGAAGGTTTTCGGGCAGAGCTTGACGAATACAATCCGGAAAGCCTTGCCGACAGGCACGAAGGGATGGCGCATCCTTCCCGTCGTCGGTACACGCGCCGATCCCGTCACAGTCATAGGTGAAGCCGCCAAAAGAGCCGGGCTTGTGCCGCGCATACCGCGCGGCGGATGGACCGAGACCAACCTGATAGAGACGCTTACCGGCGCGGCCGCATGCAAGCCGAAGACTCACGGCGGGCTTGTCCTCTTCATCGACGAAATGGGCAAGTTTCTCGAAGCCGCCGCGCAGGACGGCTCGGATATCTACATCCTTCAGCAGCTCGCGGAAGCGGCTTCACGCAGCAACGGGCGTCTCCTGATCGTCGGCGTGCTGCACCAGGCATTTGAGGAATACGCGCACCGGCTCTCGCATGACATGCGGGACGAATGGGCGAAGATACAAGGACGGTTCATCGACCTTGTCGTCGATACGGCGGGTCAAGAACAAATCGACCTCATCTCCCGTGCGATAGAGAGCGATCATGTCGCTAAGAAACCGGGCGCTCTTGCGTCTTCGGTCGCCGCATTCGCGCGGCGCGACCGGCCTCGTGAGGATGCTTCGCGGCTGGCTTCGATGCTTGAGAACTGCTGGCCGCTACATCCGGTCGTCGCCGCATTGCTCGGTCCGATTTCGCGGCGGCGTTTCGGCCAGAACCAGCGCAGTATCTTCGGGTTTCTCAATTCATCCGAACTGCACGGTTTTCAGGACTTCCTGAACCATGCGAAGGACGGCGAGCTCTACGGCCCTGACCGGCTGTGGGACTATCTGCGCGCCAACCTGGAGCCGTCCATACTGGCTTCGCCTGACGGACACCGGTGGGCACTGGCGGCCGAAGCGCTGGAACGCTGCGAGTCCCTTGGCGGCGATGCGCTGCATGTCAGGTTGCTCAAGACCATCGCGGTGATCGACCTGTTCAAGGAACGCTCGGGCCTACTTCCGAATTCCGAATTGCTGCGATCCTGTTTCCCCGACACGGCGCAAAAGGCGATCGAGAAGGCGCTTTCCGGCCTCGACGGCTTGTCGCTCACGATCTTCAAGAAGTTTCTCGACGCTCGCGCCATTTTCGCCGGCAGCGACTTCGATATCGAACAAGCGGTCCGGACGGCGCTCGATGAAATCGACGAGATCGACTTCGAACACCTGAAGTCGCTTGCCGGTCTCCAGCCTATCCTTGCCAAGCGCCACTACCACGAAACCGGCGCCATGCGCTGGTTCGACGTGAACATCGTGCCGGTCAGCGGCATCGTCGAGTTCGCCGGCGGTTTCGAACCGGAGAACGGCGCGATCGGACAGTTTCTGCTTGCGATCCCGACGGAGGGAGAAAAAGAGGGGCGCGCCGAAAAGCTGTGCCGGGAAGCGGCCTCCCTCAGTGAGAAGGACAAGGGCGATATCGTCGTCGGCATTTCCAAACAGTCATGGGCCGTCGTCCCGCTGGCGCGGGAACTGATCGCGCTGGAAAACGTCAGCAACGATCACCCCGAACTGGCCGGAGACCAGGTTGCCCGACGGGAGGTTTCGGCCCGGCTTGCGGCGTTGCAGGCGCTTTTGGAAACCGAGTTGCATAAGGCTTTCGACAATGCGCTGTGGTTCCGCAAAAAGCACCACAAGAAGCGGCTGCAACAGGCAGATCTGAACAGCATCGCCTCTGAACTGGCGGATCGCCGCTTCCCCGAGAGCCCGCGTCTCCATAATGAACTGCTTAACCGGCAGCAGCCGTCCGGCAGCGCCATAATGGCGCAGAACAAGCTTCTGCACCGCATGGTCGTCAATGAAGGCGAGGCGCGGCTCGGTATCGACGGTTACCCGGCCGAAGGCGGGCTGTTCGCTTCCATCCTGGAAGAAACCCATCTCTACGTCCGGCAGGGCAAGACGTTCCGGTTCGTTGCGCCCACGGACGGTGACGATCCGTGCGGTCTCGCGCCGATGTGGCAGGCCGCCTTCGAATACGTAAAAAAGAATGCCGATCGGACGGTAACCGTCTCGGAGCTTTTCGAGCTGTGGCGCGAGCCGCCGTTCGGCGTCAAAGACGGCCTGATGCCGCTTCTCGCCGTCGCGTTCATCCAGTCCCAGCGTGACAAGCTTGCGGTTTACCGCGAGGGAATTTTCAGGGTCCGGTTCGACACTGTGGATGCGGATTATCTCGCCAAAGACGCAACCGTCATCCAGTTGCGCTGGATGGACCTGACGGATATCGCGCGGCGACTTTTGTCGGATATGGCGGAAGTCGTTCGTGATCTCGATCGGACCAACGAGCTTGTCCATCTCGAACCCATCGACGTTGGTCGCGGGTTAATGTCGATTTACGAGCAGTTGCCGAACTGGACGAAACGGACAATGCGCCTGTCGGCCAACGCGGTGCGCATTCGCGACCTGTTCAAACGCGCGCACGATCCGAACCGGTTCCTGTTCGATGATATTCCGGGAACCCTCGGAGAGGACGTGGCGCTCGATACGGATGACGATCTCCGTCGGATCATCGAGAGTGTCCGCGACGGGCTCGAAGAGCTGGTACAGGCTTATCCTTCGATGTTGCATCGCATGCGCGACCTGATGCTCGCCGAATTGCAGGTGCCAAACATATCGCCGCAGTCTCTCGCTGAACTGCGTGAGCGCGCCGAGAATATCAGACAGCTCGCCGGCGACTTCCGGCTCGACGCCTTCGTCGGCCGGCTGGCACGGTTCGACGATTCGGACGAGAGTTTCGAGGGGATTGCCAGTCTGGCCGCGAACAAGCCGCCGCGCGACTGGGTCGATCCGGACCTTGACCAGGCGGCGATCGAAATCGCCGATATGGCGCAAAAATTCCTTCGCGCGGAAACATATGCACGCGTGAAGGGCCGCCCCGACAAGCGTCATGCGATGGCCGTCGTCATCGGCACGAACGGACGGCCCGCGCCGATGCTTGAAGAATTCGATGTTGAGGACTCGGACCGCGCAGACGTGAACGCACTCATAGACCGTGTCGAGGCGGCACTCGACGAATCCGACAGATCCAGGCGCAGCATCATTCTGGCTGCGTTGGCTGAACTGAGTGCGCGCTACATGGAAAAACCCGCAACGCCCAAGAAGAACGGGAAAGGAAGAGCCGCCTCTTGACGACCGATGCCGTGAAA
>CAZRWU010000258.1:0-3703 GCA_964603915.1 uncultured Rhodospirillaceae bacterium | reverse complement strand
TCCTTGAACAGCTCGCGCAGCGGCTCGACCAGCGCCATGTTCATCAGCTCCGGCAGGCCGCCGACGTTGTGGTGCGACTTGATGGTTTGGGTCGGCCCGCCGGTGAACGACACCGACTCGATGACGTCGGTATACAGCGTGCCCTGGGCCAGGAAATCGGCCCCGCCCAGCTTGTTCGCCTCCTCCTCGAAGACGTCGATGAAGGTGGCGCCGATGATCTTGCGTTTCTGCTCCGGATCGTCGACGCCGGCGAGGCGGTCGAGAAAGATGGCGGCGGCGTCGCGGTCGACCAGCGGAATGTTGTAGTGGCCGCGAAACAGGCCGACCACTTCCGCCGCCTCCTGGCGTCGCAGCAAGCCATGATCGATGAAGACGCAGGTCAGCTGATCGCCGAGGGCCTCGTGCAGCAGCACCGCCGCCACCGACGAGTCGACGCCGCCGGAGAGACCGCAGATCACCCGGCCGCCGCCGACCTGCCGGCGGATTTTCTCGATCGCCTGCTCCTTGAAGGCGGCCATCGTCCAATCGCCGCGGCAGCCGGCGACCTTGTGGGTGAAATTGTGCAAGAGCTGCGCGCCGTGCGGCGTGTGGACCACCTCGGGATGGAATTGCAGTCCGTAGAACCGGCGCGCGTCGTCGGCGATCGCCGCGAAGGGGGCGCCCCTGGAGATGGCGACGGAGCGAAACCCGGGCGGCGGCTCCGCGACGTGATCGCCATGGCTCATCCACACCGGCTCGCGGCTGCCCTTGTCCCAGACGCCGTGGAACAGCGCGCAATCGTCGACGATCTCGATATAGGCGCGGCCGAACTCGCGGTTGTCGCCGCCGCCCGCGACCGCGCCGCCAAGCTGGACGACCATGGTTTGCTGACCGTAGCAGATGCCGAGCACCGGCACGTCGGCGGCAAACACGGCGTCATCGGCGCGCGGCGAGCCGGCTTCCGTCACCGACGCCGGACCGCCCGAGAGAATGATCGCCGCCGGCCGATAAGCCTCGAGAGCCGCGCGATCGACGCGGTTGAACGGCTGGATTTCGCAGTAGACGCCGCTCTCGCGCACGCGCCGCGCGATCAGCTGCGTCACCTGGGAGCCGAAATCAACAATGAGCACGCGGTCGGTCATGGCCGTGCAGACATTAACCGATCGCCGAAGGTCGATCATCAGGGAATGGCCCTGCTTGACGCTCCAAACGGATTCAGGTTAGAACATTTCATGAACATATTCTTCATGAATTTAACCATGCGATATTGCCAATGCCTGAACATAAGAGATTTACTCCGCCTGATCCGGCGCTGATCGCCGAACTGTACGCCCGCATTCGTCACCTTGGCGCAAGCCGCCCGCGAAAGGCGGCGTCCTTGCCCCTCCTGCTTTCCACCGGTGTCCAAGCCTTCGACGACGCCTTGCCCTGGGGCGGCTTGCCGCGCGCTGGCGTGCACGAGATCGTCGCCGCCGACGACAGCGTCGCTGCTAGCGGATTCTGCGCCGTCTTGCTGACTCGGCTGATCGAATCGAGCAGCGGCGCGGGCGAGAGAAAACCACATCTGGCGCTGTGGTGCCGGCGCGGACGCGGCCTTTATGGGCCCGGCCTGGCATCTTTCGGGCTCGATCCGGCTCGGTTGCTCCTTGTCCATGGCCGCACCGACATCGAGGTGTTCTGGGTCATGGAGGAAGCGTTGCGCAGCGGCGCCTTGGTCGGCGTGCTGGGGGAGATCGGCGCCGCTCATCCGACGGCTCTGCGCCGGTTGCAACTGGCCGCGGAAAGCCACGGGACAATGGCGCTGCTGCTGCGTCGGCCGCAGGGAAGCGGAGAGCGTCCCGCCCCCACGCTCACCCGCTGGCGTATCGCCGCCGCGCCGGGCCGCTCGGCGGCCGACGCGGTTGGCGGCAATGCGCCGCGCGATGCGCGGCCTTGCTGGCAGGTGGAGCTGTTGCGGTGCCGGAGCGGCTTCGGCGAATTGCGTCGACAGGCGACAATGGCCGGCCTTGCGGCCCAGCGGCCGGGGCAATGGCCGGTAACCTGGCTGGTGGAATACGATGAAACGGGTGGTCTCGCTGTGGCTGCCGAGCTTCGCCACCGACCGGCTGATCCGGCGGCGAACGCCCGGGCACAAGATTGAGGCTGCGGCTCGAGTCGCCGTGGCCATCGTTGTTCCGGGCCAAGGCGGCGTCCGCCTTGCCGCGGTGAACGCAACGGCCGCCAAAGCCGGAGTTCTTCCCGGCCTCTCCCTCGCCGAGTCGCGCGCCCTGCTGCCGGGCCTGACAGCCGCCGATGCGGATCCCGTCGGCGAGGAGAACGCCCTGGACCGGTTGGCCGACTGGTGCGGCGGTTACACCCCATGGACGGCCACGGACAAAAGCAGCGGCGATCGCGGCGCGCTTGGCGGCGGCGCGGGCTTGTGGCTGAACGTGAGCGGCTGCGCCGCCTTGTTCGGCGGCGAACGGACGCTGCTTGAAGACCTCGTCGCCCGCGTCGCCCGCGTGGGGTTCAGCGTTATCGCCGCTGTCGCCGACACGCCCGGCGCGGCATGGGCCGTGGCCCGCTTCGCCACAGGCTACGACGGGCGCCCGGTTCGCATCGTTCCGCCGGGGGAGGCGGCCGCGGCATTGGCGGCGCTGCCGATCGCCGGGCTGCGCCTGCCGCCGGCGCTGGTCGGCGCCCTCGGCGATGTCGGATTGCGCTCGATCGCGGCGTTGCGGGCGATGCCCAGGGCGTCGCTCGCCACGCGCTTTGGCGCGGACGTGCTCAAGCGCCTCGATCAGGCGCTCGGCGAAACCGATGAGCCGCTCGCGCCGCGGCGACCGGTTCCGCCGATGATCGCCCGTCTCGGCTTCGCCGAGCCGATCGCTCGCCCCGAGGATATCGCCCGCGCCGCCCGCCATCTGATCGGCGACTTGTGCGTCCGCCTTGCGCAGGCGCATCAAGGAGCCCGCCGCTTGGAACTCACGCTTTATCGAACCGACGGCGCCGTCAGTCGCGCCGCCGTCGGCGCTAGCCGGCCGACGCGAGATTCGGTCCATCTGCAACGCCTGTTTCGCGAGAAGTGGGAGCGGCTTGATCCCGGCTTCGGCGTCGAGGTCGCCACTCTCGCCGCCACCGAGGTCGATCCGCTCGCCGCTGTCCAGATTCCCCTGCCCTCTTGCCGTTCGACATCGGATCCCGAAAGTCTTGCGCAACTGATCGACCGTCTCGGCAACCGCCTTGGCGCCGGCAACGTCAATCGTCTGGTCGGCTGGCCCAGTCATGTTCCGGAGCGGGCGTGTCGGGAGGCCCCAGCCGCGTCACGCGGCGAAGACAAGAGAATCGCGTCACGCGGCGAAGACAAGAGAATCGCGTCACGCGGCGAAGACAAGGGAGCCGCGGCGCGCCGCGAATGGAGACCAGCGCCGCCTGCGGATGAAACGACTCCCCCGCTCGGCGACCAGCAATCGCGGCAGCCGCGACCCTTGCTCCTGCTGCCTTGGCCGGAGCCGATCGCCGTCATCGCTCCCGTTCCCGACGGCCCGCCGGTGATGTTTCGCCGCGGGCGGCGGCGGCATCAGGTGCGCGTCGCCATGGGACCGGAGCGGATCGGCCCGGAATGGTGGCTCGAGAACGGCGGACTCGATCCTCTGCGGCTGTCCCGTATCCGCGACTATTACCGGGTCGAGGACAGTGACGGCGGCCGGTTCTGGATCTTCCGCGAGGGTCTCTACCGGCCCGA
>CAZRWU010000257.1:0-3734 GCA_964603915.1 uncultured Rhodospirillaceae bacterium | reverse complement strand
TCGCTCAGGACCCTCCCCCGCCAGCCACAGAACGGCGTCCCGCACGTCCGCCAGGGCGTCCATCAGAACATCGAACGCCTTGTTCGCGGGGAGGCGACCCATCGCCAAAACCACCGGGGCTTCCTCGGGCGTCGCGAGCGTATGGCGTGGAACCGGTTCCGCCCGCGCATCGGTCACAAAATTCGGAACGTAATGGACTCGATCGTCAGGAACGCCGTTCTCGATGAGATATCGCCTGAGGTCCTGTGTGTTGGCGACCAGATGGTGGCACCGACGATAGTACTTGATGTCGTAGTAACCGCCGAGTCTGCCGATATGGACGAACCGGCCTGTCGGGCAGGATATCGTGGCGCGATTCATCCAGGACATGACAATCGTCGGGCGGAAACGGTCGATTTCACGCTTAAGACGCCAGCGCGTCGCGATGTCGAGCAAGCCGCCGAACGCCAACTCGATCGTGTCGACGCCAGCGGCGCCCAGTTGTGCGGCGCGTTTGGGATTGACGCGAATGACGGCGCGCTGATCGACACCGGCGCGGCTGAGTGCCGGCACCAGTCGGCAGAAGAAGCCTTCCGCGCCGCCATGCTCGGCGCCCGCCATCACCTGCAGCACGCGCACCCGGAACCTCGCGGCAAGCACCGAGAGCGGAACGAATGTGCAACCGGCGTCATTCCGGCTCCAACGTCGCCTTCAGATAAGACAACAAGGGATAAAGGCCGGCAAACAATGCGATGAGAAAGCCCCATTTGCCCTCGCGATATCCTTTCCGGCCCACATAGCATTTAAAGAAGCGGGTGAACAGGCGGCGCAGATTGGCCGCAAAGGAACCGGGATCGCCGCTCTCGCGCAAATCCCGGGCACGCGCCGTGGTATAGCGATCGAGACGAGCGATCATCTCCGAAATATTGCGGTCGACATAATGCTGAAGGGCATGCTGCAGCCGGGGCCCCTTCCGCCCGCGCCAGTCAACGACAGGGTGAACCCTCTGCGCACCCCAAACTTTCGCTCCCTTGCGAAAAAGACGGGGAACGGCGGTGGTTCCAAACGAGCCGCCCCAACCCCAGCGTATGAGGCGGCTACCGATATAATTGTCGACGGGGACCTCATGCCAATCGAAGGTGGATGTCCTCGCCACCTTGCGGATCTCCTCGCCAAGTGCTTCCGGGACCCGCTCGTCAGCGTCCACCTCGATAATCCATTGGCCAAGGCAGGCCTCAATGCCGGCATTCCGACGAGAACCTTCCTGCTCCCATGCGCCTTCAAGCACGCGCTCGGCGTGGTTCTCGGCGATCCTCTTCGATCCATCGGTGCAGCGGTCGAGAACGACAACGCGCTCATCGGCAAACGCCAAGGCCTTTAAACATGCGTCGAGATGATCTTCTTCATTGTGCGCCACGACAAGGGCTGAGAGCTGAACTCCGCTCACGCCGCCTGGACCCGCCGCCACAAGGCCACGGCCGCGGCTTCAACCCGGTCGACCGTAAGACCATCCATCAACGTTCCAGTGTTGCGGTGATCGAAACCCGGCGGGAAGATTTCCTCATACGGGATAGGAGGCCGCACGGCGGCCGTAAGAGGTCCCCATGGCGCATAAAGTTCCTCGCGGCTGGGTCCGAACAGGCCCAAAGTCGGCACCCCAGCGGCCGCGGCAAGGTGCATCAGGCCCGAGTCGTTGCCGATATAAAGCGCCGTTCGCTGAAGACAGGCAAAGATCTCAAGAAGCCCGGCGCTCCCGACCAAGTCGATCCGCCGTTGTCCGGGGACTGCCTCAAGAACAGGAAGCGCCGCCTGCCTTTCGCTGCGATGGCCGCAAACAGCAACGCGAGCGCCGGGCAAAATTCCTCCCGGCCCCGTGAGACGGCGGATCAGTTCCGCAAAGCATTCCGGCCGCCACGTCTTGCCGACCCAGTTGGCGGTCGGACCGACGGCGACAACCGGTGGACCTTCCGGCACCAACCGAAGCGCCGCGCGACGTTCGGCCTCGCCGATCCAAAGGTGCGGCGCCGGCGGATTGTCTTCCAGACCCAGCACTTGCGCCAGCCTGACCACTCGATGAACGGAGTCGTCCGGCCTGCCGATTCGCCACCTTCGCTTGGCCGCCAGCAGGAGAGTGATGGGGGCGCTGCGCAGATCGATCAACAAGTCCCAGCATCGGCCGACGCATCGCGCCCACAGCGTCAGCCAGTGGCGCGCATAGCGCATCTTTTTCAGGATAATAAGCTCGTCGAGATTGGGCACGGCCGCGAAAAGCGGCGCCGCCGGAGCGCCACAGGCAATGGTTACGGCAATGCCGGGATGCCGCTGGATACAATGCGCCAGAATCCCCGTCGAAAGCACCGCATCGCCCACGCGAGTGGAAGTGATAAACAAGAGCCTCATCCGAGAACGACCAAAACGCACCCGACCGATGGGAACTTCGACGCTGTAACCGCGGTGGCAGGCGACGCGCCTGTCCCGGCGGCACCGCCTATCACAAGGTTGATCGCTTGCCAAGGCGCGCACGGCCGGCGCGGCGCGGACGACCGTCGCCGTGCCTTTGTTATGGCGTCCCAGAACGCGCGCCTTGAATGAATTCGCCCGTAAACCGGCCACGAAACGCCATCTGTTCTGATGGCGGCTCATCGTATTGCAGTTCCACGCACTCTCACCTGGCCTTCTGATATCGGGAATTCCGGATCAGTTTGCAACGCGCTGTCCGTCATCCGTGGTCTTCGCTACGGCAATCACAGCAAGCCGCCACCATTCGGATCAGCCGAGAGTCACATCCAGAACCATCATGATGAGGAACCCGCTTACCAGCGCCATCGTCGGCCCGTGATGCCGGTCATCCCGATACGTCTCCGGGATGACCTCGCCAACGATCACGAACAGCATGGCGCCAGCGGCAAACGCAAGCCCCCACGGCAGCAAGGCATCGCTGAGGTTGACGACCAAAGCGCCGATCAAGCCGCCGATCGGCTCGACCAAGCCGGTGGCCAGGGCAACCAGAAAAGCGCGCATCGGGCTGGCGCCGTCGCTACGCAACGCCGCCGCCACGGCAAGCCCTTCGGGCAGATTTTGGATCCCGATACCAACGGCGACGGGAAGACCCGACGACACTCCCGCACCGAAAGCGGCGCCGACGCTCAAGCCTTCGGGGATGTTGTGGAGGGTAATGGCGACGATGAATAACCAATTGCGGCCTAGGGCAAGGAAATGATGTCCCCTTGCATCTTTCTCGAAATGTTCGTGCGGAACCACCGAATGAATGCCGAGGATCACCACGGCGCCAAGAAAGATCCCGACGCCGACGACAAAGGCCGGCTCAAGCACCCTTGGCGATTGCTCTCCAACAATCTCCAGCGCCGGCACGATGAGGGAGAACACCGTCGCGGCGAGCATGATGCCGCCAGCGACCGCCAGCATCATGCTGGTGCTCTCCGCCGGCCAAGTCCTGCGAACAAAGATCGGCAAGGCGCCAAGCCCGGTTGCCAAACCGGCGGCCAAGCTGCTGAGAAAGCCGATCAGCCACAGGGGCCACAGCGTCGGGTCCATATCGTTCGATCCTCACAAATGTCGTTGGCGCCAGGGATATCCGTGCCGATGCAAGCCGGGCATGATCTCTCAGTAAACAACCGTAAAGCCGGACTTTCGGGCGGACTTTAACAAGAGGCAAGCGGCAGATCAGGGAGTGCATCCTCATCGGTCAAGCATGGCGGATCGCTGCTATGCTGGCGTTATACAGCGGGCGCATG
>CAZRWU010000256.1:0-3738 GCA_964603915.1 uncultured Rhodospirillaceae bacterium | reverse complement strand
TTCGGCTCTGTCGGCCTGTACTATGGGAACCTGCGGAAACCCGCCCCGACGCGCCACCGCCGGGGTCGGTTTCGCCGTCAACTCAAACGCGAGCAAGCGGGATCGCCGGCTCGGCGCGCTCCGCCGCGTCACTATACAGAGCGCAGTAGTTGGCGACCATGCGCTCGACGGAGAAGCGGTGCTCGAAACGCTGGCGCACCCACCACCTGTCCAACATGCGGACGCGACGCACGGCCGTCACCGCTTCGTCGTCATTTTCCACAACCAACCCAGTCAAGCTGTGCTCGATCACTTCGGGCACGGAGCCGCGACGGTATGCGACAACGGGCGTGCCACATGCCATCGCCTCGACCATAACCAAACCGAACGGCTCAGGCCAGTCAATGGGGAACAAGAGGGCGTACGCATTGCCGAGGAACTCGGCTTTATCGGCGTCGCCGATTTCACCGATGAATTCGATCAGAGGATCATCAAGCAGGGGCTTGATCTCGTTCTCGAAGTACTTGCGATCGACAGGATCCACCTTGGCGGCGATCTTCAGCTTCATGCCGGCTCTCTTGGCGATCGAGATGGCCCGATCAACTCGTTTTTCCGGGCAGATGCGACCAAGGAAGGCAAGATAGTCCCAAGAAGGATTCTCGTGATAGGGCAAAAGATCACGAGGCAGGCCGTGATAGACGGTACCGGCCCAGTTAAGCTCGGGCAGCGGCCGCCGCTGATCATTCGAGATGGACACCAGGGGCATCTGCGGAAACGCGCCGAATACCACCGGCAGATCCGGCATATCGAGACGGCCATGGAGCGTCGTCAACGTCCGGGTCGGCCTGTCGCAGAAGAGGGGGAAATGGAGATAGTCGATGTGAAAGTGAATGATGTCGAATTCGGCGGCGCGGCTACGGATCTCGTTGAGCATCACGACGTGATGGGCAATCACATCAACCGCCTTGTCGAGCCGCAACCCACGCGGACAGCAGGGAATAAGATTTGCCGAGGTCACAGAATCGCCCGAAGCAAACAAGGTGACATCATGTCCCTGACGAACGAGTTCTTCGGTAATCCAGGAGACCACACGTTCCGTCCCGCCATAGCATTTTGGAGGCACGCTCTCCATCAGAGGGGCAACCTGCGCGATCTTCATTCTTTGTTTCCTTATCCGGACAAACCGAGCAGCCTATTTCCAGGCCGCGACAAGAAGAACGTTGCGAGTGAGAATAAGTTCCATCACGACTCTGAAGCAAGGATCTGCCGCGGCGGTGCTCCTCGGAGTTGAAGCCGCTCTCTCAGCAATCGGGATCGAAACAGAGCGACAAGCGGTCCGGGGGTCGTGGTTCAGTCGCCGAATATACGGTGGAATCGCAAGCGATGACGGAAGGGGGCATCAGGAGCGCGTCAGAGAGCTGGCGGCTTGCCTCCACCCCGGCTCTCTCCCGCTCGGGAGAGAGCCCTTCAGCCGCCGCATCAAACGCGGCGGCTGGGATGGCGGAGAAGTCTCAACGTTACAACAAGATCAGGCGGTTGCGTCCGAACGCTCGCCCATCGCCGCCTGCGCCGCCGCCAATCGCGCGATTGGCACCCGGTAAGGCGAGCACGACACGTAGTTAAGGCCGACCGAGCTGCAGAAATGCACCGAGGCCGGATCGCCGCCATGCTCGCCGCAGATGCCGAGCTTGATGTCCGGGCGGGTCTTGCGACCACGCTCGACCGCGATTGCGATCAACTCACCGACGCCTTCCTGATCAATGGTCACGAACGGATCGTACTTCAGAACGCCAAGATCCTGGTACTGAACGAGGAAGTTGCCGGCATCGTCGCGCGAGAGACCATAGGTCGTCTGAGTAAGATCGTTGGTGCCGAAGCTGAAGAACTGTGCGCCTTCGGCAATCTTATCGGCGATCAACGCCGCGCGCGGTAGCTCGATCATCGTGCCGACGAGGTATTCGATCTTGGCGCCAGTCTTGTCCATGACCTCCCGAGCGACACGATCAACCAAGGACTTCAGCGTATCGAATTCCGCTTTCGTGGCGATCAGCGGCAGCATCACTTCCGGAAGAATGGATTCGCCGCTCATCAGAACGTCCGCGGCTGCCTCGAAGATGGCCCGGCACTGCATTTCGTAGATTTCAGGATAAGTGATTCCCAGCCGGCATCCGCGATGGCCAAGCATCGGATTGGCCTCGTGAAGCATGGCGGCGCGCGCCTTCACCCGCGCCACATCCACGCCCGCCGCCGCGGCGACTTCCGCCATGTCTTCGTCGGTATGCGGCAAGAACTCGTGCAGCGGCGGATCGAGCAGGCGGATCGTCAGCGGCAGGCCGGCCATGATCTTGAACAGCTCGATGAAGTCCTGACGCTGATACGGCAGCAGCTTATCGAGCGCCGCCCGCCTTGCTTCCTCCGTCTCGGCGACGATCATCTGGCGAACATGAATGATCCGCTGAGGATCGAAGAACATATGCTCCGTCCGGCACAGGCCGATTCCCTCGCACCCGAAATTGCGAGCGGTGCTGGCGTCGAGCGGCGTCTCCGCGTTGGCCCGCACCTTCAACGTGCGGATCTCGTCGGCCCACGACATCAGCGTGGCGAAGTGGCCGGTGAGCTCGGGCTGAACCTTCGGAACCTCGCCTTTGAGAATCTCTCCCGTGGTGCCATCGATGGTGATGAAATCGCCCTCGTTGACGACAAAATTGCCAGCGGTCAGCGTCTTGGCCGCGTAATTGACGCGAAGATCGCCTGCCCCGGCGACGCAGGGCTTGCCCATGCCACGCGCCACCACGGCGGCGTGGCTTGTCATGCCGCCGCGTGTGGTCAAGATGCCTTCCGCGGCGTGCATACCGCCAATATCTTCGGGCGATGTCTCGATGCGGGTAAGGATGATCCTCTTGCCTTCCTTCTTCCACGCTTCAGCGTCATCGGCGTTGAACACCACTTGACCCGACGCGGCGCCCGGAGAGGCCGGCAGGCCCTTGCCGAGAACTTCCTTGGCAGCCTTGGGATCGATCATCGGGTGGAGGAGCTGGTCGAGCGCCGTCGGATCGAGCCGCTTGACCGCTTCCTTGCGGTCGATCAGGCCTTCTTCGCACATCTCCACGGCCATCCGCAGGGCGGCCTGAGCCGTCCGCTTGCCGGTGCGGGTCTGGAGCATCCATAGTTTGTTCTTCTGGATGGTGAACTCCATGTCCTGCATGTCCGTGTAGTGCTTCTCGAGCTTGTTCCGATACGTCACCAGCTCCTTGTAGAGATCGGGAAGAACCTCCTCCATGGCGGGGAGATCCGATTCCATCGTCCTCTTTTCGGCGAGGCTTAGCGGCTGTGGCGTGCGCGTGCCGGCGACCACGTCCTCGCCCTGGGCGTTGACAAGATACTCGCCATAAAAGGCGTTCTCGCCCGTCGAGGGATTGCGCGAGAAGCACACGCCGGTGGCGCAGTCATCGCCCATGTTGCCGAACACCATGGCCTGGACATTGACGGCCGTGCCCCAATGGTCGGGAAGATTGTGCAGCTTGCGATACGTGACCGCCCTTTTGTTCATCCAGCTTCCGAACACGGCGCCGATGGCGCCCCACAACTGCTCCTGCGGGTCCATCGGGAATGGCGTAGTGAGATGCTTTTTCACTTCGTTCTTGTAGGTGTTGACGAGAACCTTCCAGTCCTCGGCGGTCATCTCGACGTCGAAGGTCTTGCCTTGCTCTTCTTTGTGTCTCTCCAGCAACGACTCGAAATGATGCGTATCGACGCCGA
>CAZRWU010000255.1:0-3762 GCA_964603915.1 uncultured Rhodospirillaceae bacterium | reverse complement strand
TGATTGACCTCGTTTATGGGCCCGTGGACCCGCCACCGCCGCCAAGCGTGCGCGAGGGCGATAAGTTCGTCGTGCGTCATACCGACGATATCCCCGAGGAATGGTGCGATGCCTCCTCGAAAGAGGAGGGGCCGCAATACCTCGGCCTCTCGACGGGGCGCTACTACATCATCCGTCCGGGCTGATGAGCAATCGGATCGTTGCCGTTCAGAAGGCGATTTATGCCGCGCTGGATTCCGCTCTGGACGTGCCTGTCTATGATCACGTTCCGCCGAACGCGCCCGACCGCTACGTAACCATCGGGGAAGATACGGCGGTCGATGTCTCATCGAAGGACCAGCCGGGAGCGGAGATCACGATCACATGCCATGCCTGGGATTCGACGCACCGCGGCCGGCTCGGCGTGAAAACGCTCCTGGCGGATATGTACGAAGCATTGCACGACGCGCCGCTGACCATCGACGGCGCGGCCGTGTCCTACATCTGGTGGGAGTTCGCGGATAGTTTTCTTGATGAGGACGGGCTTACCTATCACGGGGTATCCCGATACAGGGTCAGGACCCTCGGTTGATGTCGGCCGCCGCGAGCGGCCTTTTTTTATGAAAGGAAGGTAAGGCGATGGCCGACGAAAAAGGGATTTCCCTATTGGTCAAGGTCGGGGCGACGGCGACGACTCCCGCGTCGTATGCGACGCTCGAAGGGCAGACTTCCGGGACGTTCGACGGAAGCGTCGATTTCGCGGACTCGACGGCCAAGGACAATGCCGGCTGGTCGACTTCCGTGGCGACGACGCGATCCGGCCGCGTGACGGTGGCGGGCAACGTGCGCGACGCCGCTTCGGCAACCAACTTCGCGTTGCTCAAGACCGCATGGGTCAACGGCACGACTCACAACTGCCAATTGGTCTACGACGCGGCCGGGAACGGCTGGTCGGCGGATTTCTATATTTCAATGCAGATCAGCGGCGACGTTCGGGATCTGGTCAAGTACTCGATTGAGATGACGCCCGCGGCCGCGCTCGTTCCGATCACGCTTGGCGGCGGTGGCTGATGAGTGAGCGGCCGAAGGGAAGGGAGCTTGAAATCTCGCTGGACAATGTTGTGGTGCGCGTCGATGGCAAGGAATACGTTGTTTGCCTGAGCGGGGTTTGCATTGTCGAAGATGAGAAGGGGCAAGAGATTGCGAGCGAACAGGCATCGGGGCGAGGTTGCCCTTGAGGTGAACGGACAGACATTCGTTTTGCGGCCGAGTTTTTCGGCTATTGACGATTGGGAGGAAGCGACGGGATTGGGCACGCTTGCCCTTGCCGTCGCGGCGACCCGCCAGCAATTGAAGGCGGCGCACCTCGTGGAAGTGGTGCGGGCATCCTCGGCGGCCGGCGGGAATGCATTGGGGCCGGACCAGATCAGGGATATTGCCGAGTCGAAGGGTCTTTGGCATCTGATCATGCCGGTAACGGAACTGCTGAACAACGCGCTGATGGGAGGATCGGAACCCTCGGGGGAAGGTCCGGCGGCGGAGGAAACGACGCAATCCCCTTCCGCCGCATGATGGGACAGGCGATCTGCCATCTGCACTGGACGGCGGATCTATTTTGGCGCGCGACGCCCCATGAGTTCTATTCCGCCTGCGAAGCGGGCGAGATCTCGATTGAACGCCGGGAGAAGCACGAGCCGTGGACCCCGACGCCTGAATTCCTGGGGTTGCGCGACGCGCACGCCGGCAAGGAGGTACGCCCCTGACACATGCTCACGTTCCATTAGGACCGCTGCGCGACCTCATGTGCCGGGAGCGATAGCGCATGCCTTCCGTTGCCGAGCTTCTTGTCCGGATCGACGCCACGACGGAGAGCCTGCGGCGCGAGCTGAAAAGCGCCGATGCCTCCGTGGTCGATTTCGGCAAGAAGGTAGACAGGCAAGTCGGCTCGATAGACCAGCGGTTTCAGGACCTCGGCGCGGGTGTGACCCGCGCCATGGGAGCGATCGGCATCGCCTTCGGCGCTCAACAATTGTTCGAGGGCTTCACCCGCATGGCGGACGAAGCAACGAACATGGAGAACCGTCTGCGGACGGTGACGGACAGCGCGGAGGATCTGACGCGCGTTCAAGAGATGCTTTTCGCCTCGGCGCAGAGCAGCGGGACGCAGATGAGCACGACGGTCGAAATGTTCACGCGCCTTTCGCGTGCCTTGGATTCGACCGGCATCTCGTCGGATCGGGTTGTGGAGATGACGGACACGTTGAACAAGGCGGTCGCCTTGTCGGGCGCGTCCGCCGCCGAGGCGTCCGGGGCTTTGCTGCAACTAAGTCAGGCGTTCCAATCCGGCCGGCTTCAGGGAGAGGAGTTCAACTCCCTTGCCGAGAATATGCCGATGGTGCTGGACGCTGTTGCCGCTCAGGTCGCCAAGGTCAATGGGATCTCTTTCGACGAGGCGCGCGCCAGTCTTAAGGACATGGCCTCGGAAGGCGAGATCACATCCGAGATCTTGACTTATGCTGTCGAGGCGATGCGCGATGACGTTATCAAGGCTTATGCCGAGATCGAGGACACGACGGAGCGGGCGACAACCCGCATGTGGAATTCGCTGACGAACCTCGTCGGCAAGTTCGATGAGACCACGGGGGCGAGCGGGATTGTTATCGATAAAATCGACATGCTTGCCGCCGCTTTCGACTTTGCCGGCAAGGTCTCCGATCAATACGGCGGCCGGCTGCGGGCGCTGCTTGACATCATCATGGCGATCCCGCACCCGCTCGAAATCCTGGCCCAAGCGGCCATGGGGGCATATCGGCAGATCCAGCAATTGCTTGGGTTGCAGTCCGCGATGCCGGATTTTGTCGGCAATATCGGGACCATGCAACGCCTCGGAAAGTTCGAGGTCGCCGCGCCCAAGTCTCCCGGCGCGCGTGTCGGCCCGCTCGACCGCCAGGACGCATTTTCCGCTCTCGGTCCGGTCGAGGATCGCAAGCCGATGGCGAAATTCGAGATGGCCGCTCCGATCCCCTTGGGCGACCGGCCTGCTCCGCTCGACGCCGAGGGCAACCCGATCATCACGATAACGAGGCCTTTGACGCCTGCCGAGAAACCGCCTCTGAAGTTCACCAAGAAACCGGACAAGGCCGCTGCGAAAGGCGCGAGCGATCAGGAACGCGAGGCGGCCCGTGTGTTCGATCAGACGCGCACGGCCGCCGAGAAATACGCCGCCACGGTCGACCGCCTCGAGGCGCTCTACTCGGACAAGGCGATTTCTCAGGACACGTTCACGCGCGGCCTTCGCCAGGCGCAGGAAACGTTCGACAAGGCGGAGGAGTCCGCCAGGAAGAAGGCGGGCGGCGGAGCGAGGAAGGATGACACCGAGGCCAAGCGGGTTATCGAGGAGACCCGCACGGCGCAGGAACGTTACGCGGCCGAGGTCGAGCGGCTGGACAAGATGCTTTCGGCCGGGTCGATTACGCAAGACACCTACAACCGGGCCATCCAAAGATCGAAAGAGGAGCTTTTCGGGGTTCAGGGTTTGACGGAGAGCACGCGAACGGCATCGGAGGCGTACAACGCGGAGGTCGAGCGGCTGAAGGCGGCGCTCGCCGCCGGTGCGATAGACCAGGAGACCTACAATCGCGCCGTGGAGGATGCGAAAGAAAAGCTGGACCGGGCGTCGAAGTCGGGCGGCGGCATGGGCAAGGCCATGAAGGCTTCCGCCGACGATATGAAGGAATTTTCGGACGTGATGAAGGAGGTCAATCAGGACCTGCAGGACGCCGC
>CAZRWU010000254.1:0-3819 GCA_964603915.1 uncultured Rhodospirillaceae bacterium | reverse complement strand
TGCCAGCCGCGGGTTGGGGATCGAGGAAGCGGCCTTGACGGGTGAGTCCGTGCCGGCGGAGAAGCGGATCGACCCGGTGAGCGAAGACGCGAGCCTTGGAGAGCGCCAGGGGATAGCCTACAGCGGCACGCTCGTCACCACCGGGACCGGCACGGGTGTCGTGGTCGCGACCGCCGAGAAAACCGAACTTGGCCGCATTTCGCGGATGCTCGGCGAGGCGAGAGCGCTGGAGACGCCGCTGACGCGCCAGCTCGGGGTCATCGGCAAGGCGATCGCCGTTGCCGTTGTCATCATTTCGCTCCTCCTTCTCGGCGTCGGCTTGGCGCGCGGCTATCCGCTGGCCGACGCAATTCTTGCCGCCGTGGCGATGGCCGTCGCCGCCATTCCGGAAGGGTTGCCGGCAATCGTCACCATTGCCCTTGCGATTGGCGTCAGGCGCATGGCGCGACGGCGTGCGATCATCCGCAAGCTGCCGGCGGTGGAAACGCTGGGCTCGACGACGGTGATCTGCTCGGACAAGACCGGCACGTTGACTCGAAACGAAATGACCGTCCAGGAGCTGTGGACACCGGATGGCGTGTTTCGCCTGAGCGGCATCGGTTATGCCCCCAAGGGCGATCTCCGCGATGCGAACGGCGCGCCTGTGGCTTCAATTCCTGAGCCGGTGCGAGCGCTCGTCACAGCCGGCGCGCTTTGCAACGACGCGGCCCTGCGCCGCGCCGACGAGGGGTGGCGCATTGCCGGCGATCCGACGGAGGGGGCGCTGGTGGTCGCCGCGGAAAAACTGGGCTGCCGGGTTCAGGAAATGCGCGAGCGGTGGCGCCGGATCGATGCCATACCGTTTCAATCCGAGCGCCAGTTCATGGCGACGCTTCACGAGGATCCCGACGGAAACCAGACGATTTTTCTCAAGGGCGCGCCCGAGGTCGTCCTGCAGCGTTGCCGCCCCTCCCCTGCACCGGAGCGCGACGATGCCGCCTCGCAGGACAACGACACGCCCTTCGCGACCCGGATCATGCAGACGGTCGAGAACATTACGTCTGAGGGGATGCGTGTTCTCGCCTGCGCGGCGCGCACGCCCGACCGGCGGCTGGAGCGGCTTGAGGACGATGATGCCGCCGCCGATTTCATGTTCCTGGGGCTGCAGGGAATGATCGATCCGCCGCGAAGCGAGGCCATTGATGCGATCGAGGCCTGCCGCGGCGCCGGAATCACCGTCAAAATGATCACAGGCGACCACAAGGGAACGGCGCGCGCAATCGGCAAGTCCCTGGGGCTTCTCGACGACCGGGGTCCCGCGGTGGCGGGATCGGAGCTTGAGGGTCTCTCTCAGGACGATCTGCGGCGGGTCGCCCGCGAGTCCCATGTTTTCGCGCGGGTGGCGCCGGAGCATAAGCTCCGTCTGGTCCAAGCGCTGCAGGATGAAGGCCAAGTGGTCGCCATGACCGGGGATGGCGTCAACGACGCGCCGGCGCTCAAGCAAGCCGACATCGGCGTCGCCATGGGCATCACCGGCACCTCCGTATCGAAGGAGGCGGCGGACATGGTGCTGACCGACGACAACTTTGCGACGATTGAAGCGGCCGTGGAAGAAGGGCGCCGAGTCTATGACAATCTTGTCAAGGCGCTTGCGTTCGTGCTGCCGACCAACCTCGGCCTCGCCCTGATCCTGATCGTGGCAGTCGCGTTCTTCCCGATCGTTGACGGCCAGCCGCTCCTGCCGATGTCGGCGGTGCAGATCCTCTGGATCAATTTGGTCGCCGCGGTCGCCCTCGCGTTGCCGCTCGGCTTCGAGGCAATGGAACCGAATCTCATGAATCGTCCGCCACGACGGCCGGACGCCTCGATTCTCAGCCCGTTCGTCATCACGCGCACCATCGCGGTGGCCTTGCTGATGGCGGCTGGGGCCGTCGGACTCTTCATCATGGAATTCGCAGAGGCATCGGGCGGGGCGGCGGACGCCAAAATCCGCGCCGAGGCGCAGACCGAGGCGGTCACCACCGTCATCATGTTCCAGATTTTTTATCTCCTGAACTGCCGTTCCCTTCAGGACTCCGTCTGGAAGGTCGGTCTATGGAGCAATCCGTTCATCTATGTCGGCATCGCCATCGTTGTTGTTCTGCATCTTTGTTTTATTTACCTCCCGCCGATGAATGCGATCTTCGGCTCGGCGCCGTTGGATCTGCAGTCCCTGGTTGCGGCAACCGCACTCGGCTTTGTTATCGCGCCAGTCATCTCTGTGGAAAAGTGGGTACGCAGGCGTCGCGCCTCTTAAGTCGCAGACTGACGCACCATTGCCTCATCCGCCCGCAACTCAGCGTTTTACGGACGCTGTTTCGGGACTCCCTGGTTCACGCAACGCTGGCGCCCTTACCTAATTATGAGTAACCCGAATGGGTTTTTTGCCGCATTTTTACCATAATTTCAACGCCATATCCTGCAACATGCACGAGTGCATCTCCATTTACAGATAAATTTAAGGTTTTTTGTCCATCTTTCTAACTAACCGATCTGATATACTCTCTTCGTAGGGTCGCCTGTGCCGAGTCGGCACAGGCGGAAGGATTAGGAGGCGACAAAGCAAAAATAGACCAGATCCTTGGCAATAATCTTTAATAAAAAGGCAACCTTTCAACAAATCTGCAGCGTTATACTGCGCCTTCGTTGATGCGACGGGGTAGGTCAAGGAGAGCAAAACATTGCGGGATCAGGAAGTAAAAATCCCAATGAATGGATCTGATGCCGGTGTTCGAACCGCTTGGGGGCTTATCGACTGGCGACCGCTCATCCGGGACGCCCTCATTGGCATCATGCAGCAGGTGGGAGCGCCACCCGTCATTGGCGCTGCGTCGGCTGATGAGTTTCTTGATTGCGTTGCTCATAGTGACGCACGTATTAGTCTGGTCATGTTGCATATCGGCAATGGCATCATTGACCGAGAGCAATTCTTGCAAGAGTACGCGCTCTTGCGCAAAACCATGCCGGACATTCCCGTGGCCGTTCTCGGCGAGCGGGTCGATGTGAATGGCATCGGCCATATCCTGCGCGTCGGCGCACGAGGCTACATCCCGACAAGCTGGTCCTCGGCCGAAGTCATTCAGGCCCTGAAGCGTGTCGAGGCAGGCGCAGTCCATGTGCCGGCGGATATGCTGCCGCATCTTTTCGAAACTTTCCACAGCGGCAGGCATGCGGGAAACAATGAAAGGATGCAAGAGAAGCGAAAGTTCACGCCGCGCCAGTTGGAGGTCCTCAGACTCGTGCGGCAGGGCAAGCCCAACAAAATCATCGCGTATGAACTCGACATGCAGGAAAGCACGGTCAAGGTTCATGTTCGTGAAATCATGAAAAAACTGAAGGTCTCCAATCGCACGCAGGCCGCCTTCCGCGCAGGTCAACTGCTGGCCGAGCTCGACAATCACGACGCCGGCGGCATGGA
This sequence comes from uncultured Rhodospirillaceae bacterium, assembly GCA_964603915.1. Lineage (GTDB taxonomy): Bacteria > Pseudomonadota > Alphaproteobacteria > Rhodospirillales > Defluviicoccaceae > REEP01. The sequence continues at coordinate 383 of CAZRWU010000254.1, read as the reverse complement.
TCGGGCAGTCAGGCCGGCAGGTTGAACCGGAAGAGGAGCGAATCCCTGTCACAGTGCATGCCAGGGCATGGCAGAGCTCTCGCTTGATGAGTGCCGGCTTCTTGAGCTTGCGCGTTCCTGATGCGCAAGCTCTGTTACTGGCACTCGCTGCCGACCGCCGTCAGCCGGCGCGTCGAAAAACAATGCCGTCCGAGATTGCAGCTGTGCTGTCCAGCCATGGCCATGACAATGCAAAACCTGCGCGGCGCGAGAAGAAGGAACGGATGATCCACGGCATGAAAACGATTCCGGGCGCGCCGCGCTTGTTCGTGTAAGCCCGGGACACCCCCCGAACTTCCTTGGGACGATCTACATACTGTTTTGCGTGCCGTGTGTTTTGTGGG
>CAZRWU010000253.1:0-3832 GCA_964603915.1 uncultured Rhodospirillaceae bacterium | reverse complement strand
TGCCGGGCCCGCAAGCCCCCCGTCTCCCACGCCTGGTTGAGGTGGAACGGCGTGCCAAGGAGGATGCCGTCCGAAACGGCGAAAGCTTCGTCGACGAGCTCTTCGAAAAGATCTCTTTGCTCTGTTGTTGCGTGGTCGGCGAAAACGGGCTGCATGCCCGGCGCCAGCGTGCCTGGGCGGAACAACGTCGTCGCCGTCAGAGCCAAGGCCTTGCGCGTCTTCTCGCGCGAGTCTTTCATCGGCGGGAATAAGGCCATGCTTTCCGGAGGGAAGCGCAAGCCCATGGGACCGACCGGGCACAAGGCCAGAACCTTGCCGAACCGTTGCGGCTGCGCGAGGAGCATGTGCATGCTGATCAGGCCGCCAGTGGAATGGGTGGCAAGATGGCAACGGTCGATCCCCAGTCGGTCAATGACCGCGAGGATGTCCTCGGCATGCTGAGTGATCCGGTAGTTCTCATAATCCGGCGCAGTCGGCGGTTTTTCCGACCCGCCGCATCCCCGCCAGTCGATGGCGACGACGCGAAACCTCTCCGGAAGGAGCGAGGCGGCCAAACGGAACCAGTTGGCGCAGGCGAGGTTGCCGTGAATGAAAAGAACTGTGGTCTCACCCCGGCCCCATTGCACGTAGTTCAACCGGATTCCGCCGACATCGATGAGGGGCATGGCCAAGGCTTCCTTCCCGCGTTCGCCGCAACGATTTCTTCAACCTCGGTCGCCGGGCGGCGGGATTTTGCACAGGTTCCCCGTGCGCGGCGCCGGTTCAAACTCAACCACAGGCATGAGCGATGGCGACCCCGGGCAAGCTCCGCAGGTCGCCATCGCTCTTACAATCGCCGCGGAAAACGTTCATGACAAGCCCGGCGCTTCTGCTTACCTGTCTGGCGTCACGACGCAGCGATGAGAATTGGCAGATGAGCATTGGCATGAGCGGCCAGCGAACTTTGGGCGACGTTTGTCTTGAACGGCTCGCTGGAGAGGCGTTAAGGGAGCGTCTTGAAGATCTGGCCCGGCTCCGGATCGAGGTGTTCCGCTCGTTTCCCTATCTCTACGATGGCGATCTCGCCTACGAGCAACGGTATCTGGAAACCTATCTCAGATCGCGGGAGAGCGCGCTGATCGTCGCCTCCGCCGGTGAGCGGATTGTCGGCGCGGCGACGGCGCTGCCGCTCACCGATGAGACCGAAAACATCATCGCGCCGTTCCGCCGCCAAGGTTTCGATATCGCGCGGGTGTTTTATTTCGGGGAGTCGGTGCTGCTTCCCGCTTTTCGGGGGCGCGGCATTGGCGTCGCGTTCTTCGAGGAGCGCGAGGCGTGGGCGCGTAGTCTTGGCCGTTTCTCCGTTGTCTGCTTTTGCGCTGTCGATCGCCCGGTCGATCATCCGCGCCGGCCGAAGAACTATGTGCCGCTCGATGCATTCTGGCGCCGCCGCGGCTTTCAGCCGATTCCGGACATGACCACCGAGTTTTCCTGGAAGGATCTGGATGAAACCGAGGAGAGTCCGAAGCGGATGGTGTATTGGATGAAAACGCTGACGCCGTGATCGGCTCTCCCGCTTGGCGTCTCGCCGCCTGCCAGTATCCAATCGAGCGCCTTCCCGACTTCTCGTTCTACCGTCGCAAGATGGAAAGCTGGGTAAACGAGGCGGCGGCGGCCGGCGCTCGGCTGTTGGTGTTTCCGGAATATGCGGCGATGGAGTTGACGTCGCTGCTGGCGCCGCGCGATCGGCAGGATCTGCGCCGCCAACTGGACGCCCTGCAGGATTTCCTGCCAGACTTTCTCGATTTATGCGTGGTCCTCGCGAAAAAGCGAGGCATCCACCTTGTCGCCCCAAGCTTTCCGGTCAGGATGACCGGCGATGCGTTCCGCAACCGCGCGCACTTGATGACGCCAAGCGGACAGATCGTTTTTCAGGACAAGCTCAAGATGACGCGCTTCGAGAGCGAACAAATGGGCATCTCTTCCGGTGACGCGCTGAAGATCTTCGAAACGCCGCTGGGCCGGATCGGCGTCGCCATCTGCTATGACGCGGAGTTTCCGCATCTCGCCCGAGCGCAAAGTGAAGCAGGGGCCGATGTGATCCTCGTTCCAAGCTGCACCGAGCACCTGTCCGGCCACAGCCGGGTGTGGATCGGCGCTCGCGCCCGCGCTCTGGAGAACCAGTGCATCGTCGCCGTCAGCCCGACCGTTGGCGAGGCGCCATGGTCGATCGCGATCGACCACAATGTCGGGGCGGCCGGCGTCTTCGCGCCGCCGGATCATGGTTTCAGCGACGATGGCGTGCTCGCGCACGGCCGCCTCAACGCTCCGGCGTGGGTATACGCCGATATCGATCGCCAAGCGTTGGACCGACTGCGGCAGGATCCCGAGGTATTCATCCGCCGGGACTGGCATCAACGCGCCGACTTGATGTTGGATGTTGCGTGCGAGCGCCTCTGATCGTCCTGCTCTGTCGGTCCGCCGAGGCGCTGTTGTGACGCAACGCAGATCCGCCGACTTGGGGCCGGCGTAGCTATGGCTGACTCTCAGAGTATCGAACGGACCTGACAAGGAGGGCTTGGTCATGCCAGCACCCGTACTGATATTCGGCGCGACCGGCGGGATCGGCGAGGCGTTGGCCCGACGGCTTGCGCGGCAAGGAAGATCGCTTTTCCTCTCCGCCCGCTCGGAGGGCAAGTTGGCCGGCTTGGCCAAAGAGCTTGGCGCGGCCTATGAAGCGGTCGATGTGATGACGGGCGCCATCGAACAGACCGTGGCGCGCGCTGCCGGCGGCAACGGGCTCTCGGGCCTGGCCTATTGTGTCGGCTCGATCGTGATCAAGCCGCTGCGGCAGACGACGCCGGACGACTTCCTCGATGCTTTCCGTTTGAACACGCTGGGCGCGGCGATCGCGGTCAAGGCGGCGCACGGGGCGCTCGCGGCGGCGTCAGGGCCTGTTGTCCTGGTTTCCACGGTGGCCGTTGCTCAGGGTTTCACCGGGCATTCGGCGATCTCCGCCGCGAAAGGCGGTATCGAAGGACTGACGCGCGCGCTTGCGGCTGAATTTGCCCCCAAAGTGCGCGTCAACGCGGTGGCGCCTAGCCTCGTTCGCACGCCACTCGCCGCGCCGATCACCAACAACGAAGCATTGGCCAAGGGCGTCGCCCAGTTGCACGCCCTTCCTCGCATTGGCGAACCCGAGGATATCGCGGCGATGGCGGCTTTCCTTCTCGGCGACGAGAGTTCCTGGATTACGGGGCAGGTGTTTCCGGTCGACGGCGGCCGAAGCCGGGTGCGGACCAAGGGTTGATCGGCATTCCCGCGCCGGCGCGATCAAAAAGCCGGGCATCGGGTGGTTGACGAAGGCGGGACAGTGAGCGCACGCTAAAGGCAGGGTAAAGTGGGAAACCGCGGCGAGGATGGCTTGCTTAGGGTGGCGGTGATCGGTGGCGGTATTGCCGGGCTGACGTGCGCCCGGCTACTCGCCGCGCGAGGCTGCGCGGTCCGCGTCCTCGACAAAGGACGGCGTCCGGGCGGAAGGGTCTCGACGCGCCGCACCGACGGCCATGCCTACGGCCACGGCGCGCAATATTTCACCGCCCGCGACGCGCGATTCCGGGGGCTCGTCAAGATGCTGCGACGCGAGGGTGCAGTTGCGAACTGGCGCGGCCGCTTCGTCAATATCGTCAACGGAGATCTTCGGCAGGCGCCGGTCGACGACAATGAACGGTTTGTCGGGGTGCCTGGCATGAGCACGCTCGCGGCATGGCTTGCCACCGACGTTCCTGTCATGACGGGCGTTCAGGTGGCGCGGATCGAGCATGACAGAAACCGCTGGACCGTCATTGCGGCC
>CAZRWU010000252.1:0-4002 GCA_964603915.1 uncultured Rhodospirillaceae bacterium | reverse complement strand
GGTGGACGCCGACCGCCGAGAGCGGCGTCAGGGCGCGCTCGATCGTCTCGATCATCTCCGAGACGCGCGTCGTGAAGCTCACCAGCATGCCGAGCAGCACGAGCACGGCGAACCGGAGCACGACGAGAAGGCCGAGCGCCCATGTCGTGAACAGGCCATGGAAAACGAAAATAAGGCCGATGAGCAAGGCGAAGGGGCGAAGCTGGCGGACGGCGGCGGCGAAGGGAACCCGGGCGACGCCGTAGAGCGCAACCACGAGCGCGAGAACCGCCGCCAGCCAAGTCGGCTCCTCGACAAGAAAAACGCCGATGCCCGCCGCGACCAGCCCCGCGACCTTGACCGAAGGGGCAAGCCGATGCAGCGGCGAGGAGCGGTGGATGTAGAGAGCGAGGCTCATGTCATGATCTCGATGTAGCGGCGCAGGGCCCTGTCCGGCGCGCCGTCGGCGACGATGCGTCCTTCATGCAGCACGAGAACGCGGTCGAAGCCGTCCAGCAAGTCGAGGTCGTGGGAAACGACGATGGCTGTCTGCGGCAAGTCGCGCAGGACGCGCTGCATCATCCGCTTGTTGCGCAGATCGAGAAGCGTCGTCGGCTCGTCGAGGACGACATACTCCGGCTCCATGACCAGCACCGAAGACAGCGCCAGCAATTGCTTCTCGCCGCCGCTAAGCGTGTGGGTGTGGCGATGGCGCAGGTGAAGGAGACCATACCGGTTGAGGACCTCGTCGATCTTGCGCGCGATTTCCGCCTTCGGCAATCGCAGGTTCTTGAGACCGAACGCGATGTCTTCCTCGACCAGCGGCATGACGATCTGCGCGTCCGGGTTCTGGAACACGAAGCCGACCTTGCGGCGGATCGCCTTGGCGTGGGTGCGGGTATCGAGCCCGTCGATCACGACGCGGCCGGCGGTGGGCACCAGCAGGGCGTTGAACAACCGGGCGAAGGTGCTCTTGCCCGAGCCGTTGCCGCCGACCACGGCGATCCGCCTCTCGGCGATCGACAGGTCGATGTCGCGAAGAACCGCGCGCTCGCCGAAACAGTGAGTGACATCGTGAAATGCGATCATGGGCTTTCGGACAGACGGTCGATTCGTAGCGGCGATCACGGTCCGCGTCACGCATCATCGCCGCCGCGACCAGGCAGGCCCCAATTGGGCTCGAACAGGCCCGCCATGCCGCCAAGCCATGAAATAACGGCGACGCGCTCGGCGTAAAATAGCGCCTCTTGCTGTTGCGCGGTCCTCGAACTTCAAGGCACAATGCCTGAAGAGTTGCGGACAAGAATAACGAAATGGACGGGACGCTCAAGCGGGACGGCTGCCGCGACCGTCCGGCGACAATGGAGATTATTGCATGAAGCGATTTCTATGGATCGCCGCCTTGGCGAGCATTGGCGCGATGGCCGCAGCGCCCGGCGCTTTCGCCGGAGCGACATTCGATGCGGTCAAGAACAGGGGCGAGGTGGTTTGCGGCGTTCATACCGGGCTCTATGGCTTCAGCGCGCCGGACGACAGGGGACAGTGGAGCGGCATCGATGTCGACGTGTGCCGAAGCGTCGCGGCGGCCATGTTCGGCGACGCGTCCAAGGTCCGCTATGTTCCGCTGAGCGCCCAGGCTCGCCTGACCGCCTTGCAGTCCGGCGAGGTCGACATCCTGTCGCGCAACACGACCTGGACGCTCACCCGCGACACCGCCAACGGCCTCAATTTCGCCGGCGTGAATTACTACGATGGCCAAGGCTTCATGGCGCCGACCGAACTCGGCGTGTCCAGCGCGGAGGAACTCGACGACGCCACCATCTGCGTTCAGACCGGGACCACGACGGAGAAGAATCTCGCCGACTGGTTCCGCGCCAAGGGAAAGGCGTTTCGTCCCGTCACGATCGAAAAGTATGAAGAGGTAACCGCCGCGTATCTGGCCGGGCGGTGCGACGCCATCACCTCCGACGCCTCGCAGCTCGCCGCGATCCGGGCCAATGACACGCCCAATCCCGAAGATCACGTCATTCTGCCGGAAATCATTTCCAAGGAGCCGCTCGGTCCGTCGGTCCGCCATGGCGACGATCAGTGGTTCGACCTGGTCAAGTGGTCTCTTTACGCGACAATCGAGGCCGAAGAGGCCGGCGTGACGTCCGCGAACGTCGAAGACCTGAAGGCCAATTCGACGGACCCCAATATCCAGCGGCTGCTCGGCGTCAGCCCCGGAATGGGCGAGGCGCTCGGCGTAAGCGAGGATTGGGCCTTCAACATCATCAAACAGGTTGGGAACTACGGCGAGATCTACAAGCGCACGGTGGGCGAAGACTCCAAGCTTGGCCTGCCGCGCGGCTACAACGCGCTGTGGACCGAAGGCGGGCTGATGTACGCGCCCCCGATCCGCTGAGATCCGAGACGAAAGAGCGCGCCGCCCCGTCGTTTGGGGCGGCGAATGCCTTCGCCGGCAGATGACGCAGTTTTCGGGACCCGCGCGCGCCAGGCCGCACCGCCGCGCTTCGTGGTGGAACGATCTCCGGGTCCGCGGCGTGCTCTATCAGGCGCTCGTCATCGGCGGCGTCCTTGGCCTTGCCTGGTATCTCGTCTCCAACACGCTCGACAACCTCGCCGCCCGGGACATCGCGACCGGGTTCGGGTTCTTGAACTTCGAGGCGGGTTTCGCCGTCAGCGAGAGCCCGATCCGTTATAGCGCCGCCGATACCTACCGGCGCGCCCTCGGCGTCGGCATTCTCAACACGCTGAAGGTTTCGCTGATCGGCATCGTTCTGGCGACGATCCTCGGCGTCATTACCGGCGTCGCCCGCCTCTCCTCGAACTGGCTGGTTGCCACGTTCGCGAGCTTGTACGTCGAGGGCCTGCGCAACATTCCGGTGCTGTTGCAGCTGTTTTTTTGGTACGCCTTGATCACCGAGGGGCTGCCGCGGCCGCGCGACGCCTTCAATCCGCTTCCGGGCGTCTATCTCAGCAATCGCGGCTTGCGGTATCCGGAGCCGATCTGGCACGACGTCCATGCGGCGATGGCGGTGGCGCTCGTTGCCGGGGTCGTCGTCGGATACCTCATCGTGCGCTGGGCGCGCCTTCGCCAGGAGCGGACCGGCTTGCTGTTTCCGGGATTCCGCGTCGCCGTGGCGGTCGCCATCGGACTGCCGCTGATGGTCTACATCGTCGGGGGCGCCCCCACGGCGATGGACGTTCCCGAACTTCGCGGCTTCAATTTCATGGGCGGCGGCGCGCTGACGCCGGAGTTCGTCGCGCTTCTCGTCGGACTCGTCGTCTATACCGGCACCTACATCGCCGAGATCGTCCGGGGCGGCATTCTCGCGGTGTCGCATGGCCAGATCGAAGCGGGCCTCGCGCTGGGCTTGCGGCGGGGGCTGGTGATGCGGTTGATCCTGCTGCCCCAGGCGCTGCGCGTCATCATCCCGCCCCTCACCAGCCAGTATCTCAACCTGACCAAGAACTCCTCGCTGGCGGTCGCCATCGGTTATCCCGATCTCGTCAGCGTCGCCAACACGACGATCAACCAGACCGGCCAAGCGGTCGAGGGCATCGCGATCATCATGGCCGTCTACCTCACCGTCAGCCTCTCCATTTCAGCGTTCATGAACTGGTACAACCGCCGGATTGCGCTCAAGGGGGGCCGAGCCTGATGACTCGCGCGGCGAGAGACAAGGACCGCCCGACCGCGGCGGCGCGGCTGGAGGAGCCGCCGGGGCCGCAAGGCGTCCCGCCGCCGGCGTCGAGCCGGCTGGCCGCCGCGCTTCAGTGGCCGCGCCGGCGCCTGTTCAACAGCATCCCCAACACGATCTTGACGATCTTGTGCCTGTGGCTGCTATGGGAGACCCTGCCGCCCTTGGTCAACTGGGCCTTGCGCGACGCCGTCTGGGTCGGCGCGCCCGACGCCTGCCGCGCCGCGGACGGCGCGTGCTGGGCGCTCGTCGCCGAGAAACATCGCTTCATTCTGTTCGGCCTCTACCCTTCCGATGAGCACTGGCGCCCGGTCATTGC
>CAZRWU010000251.1:0-4004 GCA_964603915.1 uncultured Rhodospirillaceae bacterium | reverse complement strand
AGGCTCGCGTCTTCGCCCACCGGGTCGATCCGCTTCTCCGCCGGCACGGACTCGCCCGTCAAGGCCGCTTCCTCGATCCCCACCCCGCGGCTGGCAATCAACCGCATGTCGGCGGGAACCTTGTCGCCCGGCTCCAGGAAGACGACGTCGCCGGGAACAAGGTCGACGGAGGGCAGGCGCTGTTTTTGCCCATCCCGCAGGACAGTGGCCTCGAACGGCACCAGCGCGCTCAGCGCCTTGATGGCCTCGCTGGCGCGAAACTCTTGAACAAATCCAATGATCGCGTTGAGGATGACCACCGCGCTGATAACGAGGCCGTCGGCAACCTTGCCAGTCGCCATCGCCAGCGCGGTCGAGCCGAGGAGCACGTAAATGAGCGGGTCGCGGAACTGGCTGAGGAGAATCCGCCAAGCCTGTCCGCCCCGCGCCTGCGGAAGGGCGTTCGCTCCGAACTTCCGCAAGCGCCCGCCCGCTTCCTCGCTGCTCAGCCCTTCAGGTGTGGTGCGCAGCCTCTCCACAACCTGTTGCACCGGCAGAGCATGCCAAGGCTCCGCGCCCGCTCCGCCCGGGTTTTCCGCGGACAAAGAGCTTTCCGGTTCATTCGTGAAACGCAGCTCCGGCAGACGGGACTCATGAGCCATGGCAGACCTTCAACCCTGAGACAGATGCGAGCGTCTGTCAGTGAGAGCCGCTTTCTGCCATAGCCGCGCGTTGTGCAACAGCATCTTTGCCGTTGGCGCGTGGCCACGTCGGCGACTGCAACCGCAAAGCGCTGTGCATCGCGATCAAGCAGCGCCAATCTGGCGGCGCGCCTCGATCATGCAATCGTCGAGCTTTTTGTGGAGTTCATCGGCGGAAGCCGTCTTGCCCTGCGCCTCGAAGTCGCTCGTGACTTTGCGAATCAAGCCGCCAGCCCGGTCAAGTTCGGCGGCGACGACGGCCTTGGCGTAGCTTTCCGCCGCTTCGCCTTCAAGACCGAGTTCACCTGCGGCCCATAACCCGAACAGCTTGTTGCGCCGGGTCGTCCGGCGGAAATCGATCTCCTCGCGATGAACATGCTCGCGATCACGCTTGTCGAGTGCCATTCCTGCCTCTCTAAGTTCAGACTTATTAAGATGGACGCGGGCGGAGAAATCTAGAAGTCGTCGAACGAGCCGAAATCGCCCTCGTCTCCGCCGATATCGGCGTCATCGGGCAAGTCTTCGGCGCTGGCGGATGAATCGGGCGGATCGGGCTCGGCGGCCGCGGCTTCGTCCGGCGCCAGCAGTCCCCCGAGTGCGTTGGCCAGCATCATGCCCCCGGCGACGCCCACCGCGGTTTGCATGGCGCCGGCGAGAAAGCCGCCGCCACCCCCTCCCCAAGGTCCCGCTCCGCGACCGCGCTGACCGCGCTGGGCATAAGCCGCAAGACGCGGATCGATGGCCGGCTCGGAGCGACGACCGATGGCGGGAGTTCCACCTCCGCCGAACAGCCCGGTGAGAAAGCCGCCGCCAGCGGGACGGTCCTTCAGCTCGTGCTCGAGCTCCTCGATGCGCGCCTGAGCGGCGGCAAGCGCCTGCTCCTGAACGAGGATGGTCTGGGCCATGTAGTAGGGAGCGGCGGGCAACCGCCCAACTTGATTGCGGATGTGCGCTTCCGCCTGGGGATCGCGGGGGCCCGTCTTGCTCTCGACCTGCCGAAGCTTCGTAAAAAGTTCGTCGATGACCTGGCGCTCGGTGATGTCCATAGAGAACCCTACTCAGATCTCTCAGATGAAACTATATGACGAATGGATAAGGGTTTTGACCTTGGCGAACGATATGGCGAGGATCGAGGCGGCAATCAATGGAGGAACGGGCAACGGCCGCCGAAGGCTGGCGGCGTTCTTGACACCCTCTGGAGCCGGGTTTACACCAGCGCCATAAACCTTGCCCCGAGGGCTGCCGAGGGGGTGTAGCTCAGTTGGTTAGAGCGCCGGCCTGTCACGCCGGAGGCCGCGGGTTCGAGTCCCGTCACTCCCGCCATCGGTTGGATGCTTGTTGTAGAGGCGGCCGGGGAGCATCCTTGGCCATCGCGCAACGAAACACGCTGCGATTGACCGTGGCGCGACGGGCCACAGCGCAAGAGGCCATAGCGCGTTAAGGAATAACGTCATGGAAACGTTCCTTGGGGAGTATCTGGCAATCTTGATTTTCCTCGGCGTCGCCGTCGGCATTTCCGCCGCGGCTGTCGGGGTCTCCTACTTTGTCGCCCAACAGCGGCCGGATGCAGCGAAAGATTCGCCTTACGAATGCGGCTTCGATGCGTTGGGAGACGCGCGCGCCCGCTTCGACGTGCGTTTCTATCTGATCGCCATTTTGTTTATCATCTTCGACCTGGAAGTGGCCTTCCTTTTCCCATGGGCGGTGGCCTTGAGCGCGATCGGGCCTTTCGGCTTCTGGTCGATGATGGTTTTTCTCGCGGTGCTGACCGTCGGCTTCATATATGAATGGCGCAAGGGAGCGCTGGAGTGGGAATGAAACGGGAAGCGGAACAATGGCCTCATGAGCTGGTGCCGCCCGAGCGCCAGCCGGCGGTGATGGATCGGGTGAACCAGGAGGTTCAACAGAAGGGTTTCCTGGTGGCGCAGTTGGACGGCTTGGTGAATTGGGCGCGAACGGGCTCGCTATGGCCGATGACGTTTGGACTGGCGTGTTGCGCCATCGAGATGATGCACGCCTACGTCAGCCGCTACGATCTCGACCGTTTCGGCGTGGTGCCGCGTCCAAGTCCGCGTCAGTCGGACGTCATCATCGTCGCCGGCACGCTTTGCAACAAGATGGCCCCGGCGTTTCGCAAGGTTTACGACCAGATGGCCGAGCCGCGTTACGTGATTTCAATGGGATCGTGCGCGAACGGCGGAGGCTATTACCATTATTCCTATTCAGTCGTGCGCGGCTGCGACCGCGTCGTGCCGGTCGACGTATACGTGCCAGGTTGCCCGCCGACGGCCGAAGCCTTGGTTTACGGCATCCTGCAGCTTCAAAAGAAAATCAGGCGTACCGGCACCCTGTGGCGGTAACGCCGTTTCGGTAGGTAGCGAGTGAGCGGAACCCATGGACGTCGCCCTACGTGATCTCGGAGAGTACATTCAGGCATCCGCCATCGACGACGTTCTGTCGGTGAATCCGGAGGGCGACGAGCTCTGCATCGTCGTACGCCGGGACAGCGTCGCGCGCGTTCTGACGTTTTTGCGCGACGACATGAACTGTCAATTCAAGCAGTTGATGGACGTCTGCGGCGTCGACTACCCGGGCCGTCCCGAACGCTTCGAGGTCGTGTATAACCTGCTGAGCCTCAACCATAACAGGCGAATCCGGGTCAAGGTGCACACCGACGCCGACACGCCCGTTCCCTCCGTGACTCCCGTCTTCAGCTCGGCGAACTGGTGGGAGCGCGAGACATGGGATCTTTTCGGCATTTATTTCATTGGCCATCCCGATCTGCGCCGCATTCTCACCGATTACGGTTTCGAGGGGCATCCGCTGCGCAAAGACTTTCCGCTGACGGGTTACGTCGAAGTGCGCTATGACGAGGAACAAAGGCGCGTCGTCTACGAGCCGGTCTCGCTGCCCCAGGAGTTTCGCAGCTTTGACTTCCTCAGTCCGTGGGAGGGGATTCAGCCCTATCTGCCCGGAGACGAGAAAGCGCTCGAGAAGATAAAGCAATCGGAAGAAGTAGATAAGTAAGGTTTCGCGCCGTGGCCGAGACGTTAATTCAGAACTACACCATGAACTTCGGTCCGCAGCACCCGTCCGCGCACGGCGTCCTGCGTCTTGTCCTTGAGATGGATGGCGAAGTCATCGAGAGGGCCGATCCGCATGTTGGTCTGCTGCATCGCGGTACCGAGAAGCTGATCGAATACAAGACCTACCTGCAATCGGTGCCGTATTTCGATCGCCTTGATTATGTTTCGCCGCAGAATCAGGAGCACACGTTCGTCTTGGCGGTCGAGAAGCTGCTCGGCTTTCAACCGCCGCCGCGGG
>CAZRWU010000250.1:0-4014 GCA_964603915.1 uncultured Rhodospirillaceae bacterium | reverse complement strand
ACGCAGTCTGCCTGCCCGCTCTGCCCGCACTCTCTGTCCGCCCCGTCTGCATGGTATGAGCCCAGCGCTTGATGTGTTTCGCCAGCGCGGAACCTCGGCTAATCTTGAACCATGTCAGCCGAGGCGAGGGTTGCGATGCATCGAGGCAAGGCGAACGTTTTAGGGTTGGCGGCGTTGACGATCCTGGCGGCGGGGACCGGCGCGCCGGCGGCGGAGCCGGCGCCATCGCCACGTGAAGTCGTCGAACAACAGTTAAGGGAGCAAATAGCGCGGAACGAACAATTGCAGGAGCGGATTGAAAAGCTTGAGGCGATTCTCAAGACAGACATCTGCGCCGATCCGCAGGCCGCGCAACAGTTGCTGCAGGAAACGCAACCGCAACAGCCGTCGCCTCGCTAGAGGAGAGAACTCGATTCGCTCCCTGCAACGACGGTGCAAGCCGTCCTTGCAGGGAGAGCCTCAGTACGTCTCGATGGTCAAGTCGACCGGGACCGAGTTCGACACCACGTCGTAAATCGGCGAGAACATCGCCAGCTCGCGCAGGGTTTCCGGCTTGGCGTCTGACTTGACCCGCATCCGCACGCGAATGGTCTGGTAGCCCTTGCGGATCGTGTCGGACAGGCCGAGAAAGCCGCGCAGGTCGATGTCGCCTTCGCTCTCCGTGTCGACGGACGTGATCTCGATGCCGCGCGCGGCGGCGTGATAGACCATGGTCGTCGTCAGGCATCCCATCAGGGCGTTGAGCAAATGCTCGGCCGGGTTGGGGGCTTTGTCATCGCCGAGCAGGACTCGCGGCTCGCCGTTGTCGAGCGCGAAGGGCTGGCTGTCGCCGCGGTGCTCCTCGCACGCGCCATAGAAGTCCTTGAACGTCGAGCGGTTGTGGTCGCCGCCCATCCAGGCGTTCCTGCCCCGGAAGTGGAACGTGGCGATCTCCGGATTCTGTTTCACGGCGGTAACCGTGTCCATCAGGGCGGAGACATTGACGCCGTTGATCATTGTCGGCGTAGGGTGTTCGGCTGTTTGTGCGGACATGGCTGTTTCCTCCACTGCGGTTGCTTTTGATACAGGCTTACATGAGGGTTGCCAGGGCCGACTGGATGCGCCGGCCCTGAGTTTCGTCGATCAGGCTGTTCAGAACCTCGGAGAAGCGCGGATGCTGCGCTCCGGAGAGGATGTACTGCCAGCGGTAGGCCTTGAGCACGCCGTCCTCCAGCCGGCGCATCTCGTCATCGCTGAAAATGCGGCCGCAGGTGGCGGCGAAGTAAGCGGCATCGGCCGCCGCCTGGGCCTGGAGGATGCTGTCGACAGCGGTGATGAGTTCGATGAACTCGTCGACGGCGCGATCGCGCTCCGCATCGGCCATCGCGGCGTCGATGCGGCGCCATTCCAGCTCGTCCATGATGGCGTGCTGGCTTTCCTCGCGCCAGTGATAGAGGAAGACATCCTTGAACAGCGGCGAGAGATCGCCATCGGGCGCGATGCTTTCGCGGTAGTGCTTCTGGGTGAACAGCTCGATATGCAGGATGAGCGCGAAAACGGCCCAGCTCGACTTGCCGAGAACCGCCCGCGCGACGTCGTTGGGATCGGCGACGAGCTTGTGGCCCGGCGGCATGGTCACGGCGGCAAGGCGGTCGAGGCGCCGGAACAGCTCCTGATGCTTAAGTTCCTCGTCGCAGAAGCGGATCAGCGCTTCCAGCGCCACCTGATCGCCGAGCCAGTGGTCGCGGCTCACCTCGAGGATCTTGGCGTTGATGAAGCGCTCGACCAGGCCGAAGATGCTGGCGTAGGTCCGGCCCTGGATCTGACTGAGGTAGCGCTGTTCGTCCGCGGTCAGGAACGCCAGTTCGTTCACCAGCGACAGTCCGTCGGGGAGAAACTTGTGATCGAGATCCAGCGTTCGCGCCCGGATCACGTCGGCGTCGACGTCCCAGCGGACCCGCTTCGAGGCGGCGATGCAGCGGGCGAAGCGGTCGGTGTCGACGGCGGCGAAGGCTTGCATGTCGTGTTCCTCCTGCCAAGCCTGCCGCGACCCGCTTGAAAGCAAGAATAATGAGCGATTGCGGCAAGGGTGGAGTATACTCCTTGCCCTGCGCCGGCTGAATGACTGGACCTCCGGGACTCTTGATCGAGTCGCCGGACGTGGGGAGGTAATGCATGGCCGACGCTCTTTCCGATGTCCTGCGCGTGGTGCGCCTGCTTGGCGGCGTTTTCCTGCATGCCGAGTTCACCGCGCCGTGGTGCGTGCTCTCGCAGGCGACGCCGGAAGATTGCGGGCCGCTCATGCCCGAGGTCGACCATATCATTCTCTATCATTACGTCCTTGAAGGGCGGATGGCGGTCGAGGTGGCGAACGCGCCACCGGTCGAGGTCGTCGCCCGTCAGGCGGTGGTGCTGCCGCACAACGACATGCACCGCATGGGCAGCGATCTGAACTTGAAGCCGGTCTCCTCCCACGACATCCTTCAAGTGCAAACCGACGGGAGCCTGGCCGAGATCCACCACGGCGGCGGCGGCGCGCGCACCCGCCTGATCTGCGGGTTTCTCGGCTGCCGGCATGTCGACGGCAATCCGCTGCTCGCCGCCCTGCCGCCAGTTCTCCGCCTCGACACCCGCGACGGCGCGGCGGCGGAATGGATCCGCTCGTGCTTCAACTTCGCCGCCGAGGAAATCGCCGCCGGGCACGTCGGCTCGGCGACCGTGCTGGCGAAGCTCTCCGAGTTGCTGTTCGTCGAAGCCGTCCGCCGCCACGTCGACGCGCTTCCCCCGGAGCGGACGGGATGGCTCGCGGCGCTGAAGGACCCGTTCGTCGCCCGCGCCCTCGCTCTCATTCACGGCCGCCTGAGCGAGCCGTGGACTGTCGACGCCCTGGCCCGCGAGGTCGGCCTGTCGCGCTCGGCCTTCGCCGAGCGCTTCACGCGGCTGATCGGCCAGTCGCCGATGCATTACCTGTCGTGCTGGCGTCTCCAGGTCGCGGCGCAACGCCTCAGCACCAGCCACGAGGCCATGGGCCGCATCGCCTACGAGGTCGGCTATGAATCGGAGGCGGCGTTCAACCGCGCCTTCAAGCGGCTGTATGGCGCGCCCCCGGCGACGTGGCGCAAACGCGCCGACGGCGTTATGGCCGGCGCCTGACGCCGCCGCGGCCGGGTTAGGAGAGAGCGGGCCTGGGAAGGAGCAGATAGGCGCGCCCCGGCGCCTTCATCACGCCGGCGCGCGCCGCCGCTTCGGGACCGTGGCCCCAGAACATGTCGCCGCGCACCGCGCCCCTGATGGCGGTGCCGGTATCCTGGGCGACGAGGAGGCGGCGCAACGGCCGCGTCGGCGCCAGAGGATCCATGGTGTCGAGCCACACCGGCGCGCCGTAGGGCACGTAGGCGGGGTCGACGGCGAGGCTGCGGGTTGGGGTCAGGGCCACGCCCATCGCGCCGATCGGCCCTTCGCCATCCCCCGCCATGTCTTCCGCCCGGTCGACGATGCGGAAGTACACGTAGGACGGATTGCGCGCCATGACGTAAGCGGCCTCGCTCGGGTTGTTGGCGAGCCAAGCGCGGATCGCCGGCATCGACACCTCGTCTCGGCTCAGCGCGCCGCGGGCGACGATCTCGCGGCCGATGGCGAAGTACGGATGGCCGTTCTTGGCGGCGAAGCCGACGCGGACGACCTCGCCGTCGGCCATCGTCACCCGGCCGGAGCCCTGAATGTGCAGGAAGAACGCATCGAGCGGATCGTCGACCCACAGAAGCTCGAGATCCTGACCGGCCAGCGCGCCGGCGTCGACATCGCTTCGGCTGTAGTGGGGCTCCCCCCTGGCGAGAGCCGCGGCGAGGTCCGCGGGCGGCCGGTAGAGCGGCGTGCGGTGGCGCGCGTCCGGGCGCCACGATCCCGAAAGCTGCGGCTCGAAGTAACCGGTGAACAGGCCATCGCTTCCGCCGTCGGCGCTGATGGCGAAGGGCGTGAACCGGCTCTCGAAAAATGCCCGCGCCGCGGCGGCATCGCCGGCCGGCGCCCGCCGCG
>CAZRWU010000249.1:0-4023 GCA_964603915.1 uncultured Rhodospirillaceae bacterium | reverse complement strand
AGTCGAGCGGGTTCCAGATCACCGCGAAGACGTCGGGATCGTCCTGGCCGGCGGCTCAGGCCCTGCGTTGGCGTAGAGCTTGCGCGGGCCGAATTCGGGCGCCGCGAGGCTGAGCGAGATGTAGGAGGCGCCGGTGGAGCGGACGACGCAGCTCGACGCCGAGCCCACCGCAAAGGAGGCTGAATAACTTCATCGCCGCGCCCGACGGCTGGGAGTGATCAGGACCGGAGCCCTTCGGCTTGGTAAGCGCGGCCGGTTCTGGATCCGGTGGCGATTATCGCGGCGAACGAACATCGTCGTGCGTCCCGGCGCTCCTTCGGCTTGGCCGCCAGTCTCGATGCGGTTTAAGGTCCGAGCGCCCGTTCAGGCGGAGGAGGATGCGATGCAACGCGCACGGCCGCTAGTCGCGGCGCTCGCCACCGGACTTGCCATCACGGCCGCCAACGCCGAGCAGGCGAGCTTCGATTGCCTGCAGGCGGCCCGCCTGATCGAATGGCTGATCTGCTCCGATTCGGTGCTGATGGCGCTCGACGGCGCCCTTGGCGAGGCGTATGCCGCGCGGCGCGACGCGCTGAGTTCCGACGAGGCCCGCCAGACGCTTCGCGGCGAGCAGCGCGCCTGGCTCCAGCGGCGGCTGAGCGCATGCGCGGCGCCGGCGTCCGGCGAACGGCTGGCGTTGCCGCAGCGGTGGCGGGCGGCGCCCTGCCTCGCCGAGCTGTACAGGGAGCGGCTGGCCGCGCTCGATCGCCCGCAGGAACCCCCTTTCCAGCCCGAGGAGGTCACGCAAGCAGCCGACTTCGTCCATCCGCTGTGCCTGGAGCTGGCCTTGGGCGCGCCGACCAACCAGGACGATGCGATGGAACTGACGGCGGTGAGCGTGCCCGTGGAAGCGTGCAACGACGGCAACCGCCACATCCCCATCGAGACGACCGCCCCCGGCGTCAGGGCCGCGGAAACGGCCAGCATCGGCCGGCGCGCCCGCTTCGCCTACCGCGTGCTCGGCGAGCTGGCGGACGGCCGCGATGTGGCCGAGGTGCATTACCACAGCCAAGGCGCCACCGGCCGCTTCTCCGAGATCGTCGAGATCCGCCGCGCGCCGGCGGCGGAAGCCGGCGATCGGCGGCTGACGGCGCGAATCCTGATCGGCGGGGGCGATCGCTGCCAGCGCGGCATCGCGGCGGCGGAACTGGTCGACAAGGACACCGTCGCGGTCGAATTCCACGCCACGCCGGCCGCCTTTCTGGCGGCGGGGGATCCTGGCGGCGACAACCCCCGCTTCTACCGCCAGTTGCCGGACTGCCCCTTGTGCTGCTTTGCCACCGTGCGCCGGCATTTTTCCGCCACGGGCGGTGGCGAGGCGGTGGTGTCGGCGACCATCGCGGCGTTCGAGACGGCCGGGGCAATGGCGGAAGACGATCCGGTGCTGGCGTGCTTCGAGGACAAGGTGCAGGCGATGGCCGGCAGCTTCCCGCACACCTTCAGCGCCGAGCAGCTTGGCGCGCTGGTCCGCGCGGTCGAGGAAACATGCGGGCTTGATGCGAACGCCGAGTGAGAGGCGGCGCGGGTTGTGCCACGGGAAAAGCGCCGCGCCGGTTCGATTGGGGTGCGTCATCCCGCTCGCTTTCTTGAGCGGAAAGGCAAGCCGAGATACGCGACGGGGACGGGGACGTTGGCTTGTATTGTGATTCCACTGCGGGAGAGAAGCGATGAGCGTGCTGTTTACGCCGTTGACCGTGGGCGGGTTGACGCTCGCCAATCGCATCGTGATCGCGCCGATGTGCCAGTATTCGGCGATCGATGGCGGCATGAGCGATTGGCACCTGATCCACCTTGGCCATCTCGCCCTGTCGGGCGCGGCCCTGCTGACCATCGAGGCGACGGCGGTTGTGCCCGAGGGGCGCATCACCTACGCCGACGTCGGCCTGTGGTCGGACGAGACGGAAGCCGCCATGGGAAAGGTGGTGGAGAGCATCCGGCGCTGGTCGGAGATGCCGATCGCGATCCAGCTCGCGCATGCCGGCCGCAAGGCGTCGACCGAGGCGCCGTGGAAGGGCGGCGCGCAGATCGCCCCCGGCGCGGCGAACGGCTGGCGGACGCAGGCGCCATCGGCGCTTGCCTACGCGCCGGGCGACCATCCTCCCACAGCGCTCGATGGCGAGGGCTTGGCGCGGGTGCGCGAGGCCTTCGCCGACGCCGCCCGACGGGCGATGCGCCTGGGGATCGACGCCGTTCAGATTCATGCCGCGCACGGCTACCTGCTGCACGAATTTCTCTCGCCCCTGTCGAACCGGCGCGACGACGCCTATGGCGGCGCCCTTGCCAACCGGATGCGCTTTCCGCTCGAGGTGTTCGACGCCGTGCGCGCCGTCGTTCCCGCCGAAAAGCCGGTCAGTGTGCGCGTCTCGGCCACTGACTGGGTCGACGGCGGCTGGGACATCGCGCAGAGCGTTGTTCTGGCGCAGGCGCTCGAGGCGCGCGGCTGCGCGGCGATCCATGTCTCGAGCGGCGGTCTCAGTCCCGCCCAGGCGATCCCGCTCGGGCCGAGCTATCAGGTGCCGCTCGCCCGCGCCGTGAAGGCGGCAACGCGCATGCCCGTGATCGCCGTCGGCCTCATCACCGCATTCGAGCAGGCCGAAGCGATCGTCGGGACGGGCGATGCCGACTTGATCGCGCTGGCGCGGGCGATCCTTTACAACCCGCGCTGGCCCTGGCACGCCGCCGCGCATTTCGGCGATCGGGTCCGCGCGCCCAACCAGTATCTCCGCGCGCAGCCCCGGCAGCACCGCGACCTGTTCGATTTCGAGGAGTGAGCCGCCGCGCGGCGCGCCCGATCGCGCCAGCGTCCACGGCCGGCGCAGGAAAGGGGGCTTGGCCTGGCGCCTTCCCGCGCCGCTTGACATTCAGGCGATTTTCTTGCGTCGCCGCTACGATCAGAGGCCTTTCAAGAGAAGGAAGATGCAGCGGATCCCATCCGCCAAGAAGATCGGCCCCAAGCCTGCGCCTCGCTCTCGAACGAGCGCCTGGCTCAGGGCCACTTGCAAGGGGCATCTCCAACAGGCGTGAGGCACTACTTTGGCAGTTTGGGTCTGAGGTGTGATGACGTGGTGCGTCGTCGGCAGTAAGGGCAGGCGGCAGATAGCAAGAGGGCGCTTGCCATCTGGCGGATGATGCCGGCTCGGATCGCCGGCAGGCTCGGCTGAGGCGGGGGCCCGGGGACTCTTTTTTCCCCGCCTCGCGGCGGCGAGGCGCTGGTGCTGCAGGAAGGCGAAGGCGAGCAGCGTCATCAGCGCGTGTCGGTGCAGGCCCGTCCAGGAGCGGCCCTCGAAATGATCAAGCCCGAGCTCTTCCTTGAGCTGCTGGTGCGCCTGCTCGCACACCCAGCGCGCCTTGATCGTTGCCGCCAGCGTCTTCAGGTCGATGTCGGCGGGCAGGTTGGAGAGATAGTCCTTGCGCTTGCCTGATGCGCGGCGCTCGCCCACGAGCCAGACCTCTTCGCCGGGCATATGCTGGTTGTTGCGCCCGTGCAGGCGCACTGCCGGTCCGTCTGCGACACGCACGCGCCGCGCCGTGAATACGGCTTTGAGCACGCCCTTGCTGCCCCGCCGCCACCTGATCATCCGCCCGCTCTGCTCCTCCAGGATGGCCTCGGCGGCCAGCGCCGCGGTGGCCGGGATCAGCGGTTGGCTGGGCGGCCGGCGCGCCGACGGCGGCGGGACCATCTCGACCTCGGCTGGGAAGACCTTCTGGATGCGCGGGATGCCCACCGCCCAGACGAGACCCCGCGCCGAGAGCGCTTGGCGGAAGGGGGCGCTGATGCCGTAACCGGCGTCGGCGAGAACAACACCGAAGCGCACCCCTGCTTCTCGAAGGCGGTCAAGTTCAGCCAAAGCGATCTCGGGCTTGGAGCGGGACGTGCGCGCCGAGAGGGGCACACCGGCGCGCCCGAGGCGCTCGGGGTCGTTCGTCCACGCCTCGGGCAGGAACAGGCGCAAGGAAACGGCCACCGGCACCTCGCCCCGGGCC
>CAZRWU010000248.1:0-4025 GCA_964603915.1 uncultured Rhodospirillaceae bacterium | reverse complement strand
GCCGGCGGCCTCGGCGATCTCGCCGGGTTGCGCTGGCTGTCGGCGGCTTTGCTGGCCCTCGCCGCGCTGTTCTTCATCGGCAATGCGCTGCCCCGGCTCGGCGTGCCGGGATTGGCGGTGGGGCGCTGGCGCCGGCCGGCGGTTGGCGGGGAAGGCGTCTGGTCGCGCCACATCGGCCGCCGGATCGGCCCGCTGTTCAAGGCTCCTGTCGGGTTCAGGGGCTATTTGCTCGGCATCGCCCTCGGCTTTCTGCCCTGCGGATTTCTCTATGGCGCCATCGCTGCGGCGGCGTCGAGCGGGAGCGCCGTCGCCGGCGGGCTGATGATGGTCGCCTTCGCCA
This sequence comes from uncultured Rhodospirillaceae bacterium, assembly GCA_964603915.1. Classification (GTDB taxonomy): domain Bacteria; phylum Pseudomonadota; class Alphaproteobacteria; order Rhodospirillales; family Defluviicoccaceae; genus REEP01. The sequence continues at coordinate 3,685 of CAZRWU010000248.1, read as the reverse complement.
TCGGCACGATCCCGGCGCTCGTCGGCGTCAGCCTGGCCGGTCACGTCACCGGCAGGCAGTGGCAATCGGCCGTGGCGCGCGTCACGCCCGTTCTTCTGCTGCTGAATGCGGGGCTGCTCGGCGCGATGGCGTGGCGGATGGTCGCCTAAGGCCAAGGAAGGGAGATACGGGAACAATGAGTGAGGACAAGCGCGCAACCGCCGTGAGGCCGTTTCATGCCGTCGCCGTGGTGATCGCGGTCGCCGCCCTGATCATCGTCGCGTTCGTCGCCGGCCAGCGCTACTTCGGCGCTTTCGCTCCGCCCGGCGGCGCGGGTCGCGGCGTGACGGCCGCGCCGGCGATCGGCGGGCCGTTCACGCTGACCGATCAGGACGGCAACACCGTCACCGACGCCGACTTCCGCGGGCGCTACATGCTGATCTACTTTGGATTCACCTATTGCCCGGACATCTGTCCGACGACCCTGACGACAATCGCCGAAGCGCTGGAGCTGGCCGGCGACCAGGCCGAGGCGGTCGTGCCGATCCTGATCACCATCGATCCGCAGCGCGACACGCCGGAACAACTCAAGATGTACGTCAGCCACTTCAGCCCGCGTTTCGTTGCGCTGACCGGCACGCCGGAGCAGATCGCCGATGTCGCCAAGGCGTACCGGGTCTACTACGCCAAGGCCCCGCAGCCGGACGGCGACGAGGACGCCTATACGATGGATCATTCGACGATCACCTATCTGATGGGGCCGGACGGCGCCTACCTGCGCCACTTCGGACACGCCACCACGGCCGAGCAAATGGCCGAGCAGCTGCGCGCCATCGCGGGTCCCGCCGCGGCGTCGTAACGGTGGGCGCCGGTCTGGTCATCGCGGCGCCGGCGTCGGGAAGCGGCAAGACGCTCTTCACCCTTGGCCTGCTGCGCGGCCTTGCCCGCGCGGGCGTCGCGGTGGCCTCGGCCAAGGCCGGTCCCGACTACATCGATCCGGCGTTCCATGCCGCCGCGACCGGCCGGCCGTGCATCAATCTCGACCCTTGGGCGATGCGGCCGGAGACGTTGGCCGCCGCGGCGGCGGATCTGCTTGGCGGCGCCGACCTCGTCATCTGCGAGGGCGTCATGGGCCTGTTCGACGGCGCCACGGTCACCGCCGGATCGACCGCCGATCTCGCCCTCGGTCTCGGCTGGCCGGTGGTCCTGGTCGTCGACGCCCACGCCCAGGCGGCCTCGGCGGCGGCCGTCGTTCGCGGCTTCGCCACGCACCGGCCGGGCCTCGCGCTCGCCGGCGTCGTCTTCAACCGGGTCGGCAGCGCCCGCCATGCCGCCATCCTGAGAGAAGCCTGCGCCCTTGCCGTGCCCGAGGTCCCGGTGCTCGGCTGCCTGCCGCAAGCGCCGGGCCTGGTTGTTCCGTCGCGGCATCTCGGCCTCGTTCAGGCCGTCGAGCACCCCGACCTCGACGCCTTTCTCGACCGCGCCGCCGCCCTCATCGCCGAGCACATCGACATCGCCGCCCTGCGCCGGCGCGCCGCGCCCGGCCATCGCCGCGCGCCCGCCGCGCCCCCGTCGCCCGCGCCGCCGCTGCCGCCGCTGGGTCAGCGGATCGCGGTGGCGCGCGACGCCGCGTTCGCCTTTTCCTACCCGCTCGTCATCGCCGGCTGGCGCCGGGCCGGAGCGGAGATCCTGCCGTTCTCGCCGCTCGCCGACGAACCTCCGGCGGCAGGTTGCGACGCCGTCTACCTGCCCGGCGGCTATCCGGAACTGCATGCCGGTCGGCTGGCCGGCAATCGAACCTTCATGGCCGGCGTTCACGCGGCGGCGCGGCGCGGGGCGGCGGTGTTCGGCGAGTGCGGCGGCTACATGGCGCTCGGCGAGGGTTTGATCGACGGCGACGGCGTCCGCCACGCCATGCTGGGGTTGCTGCCGGTGGAGACGTCGTTCGCCGAGCGGGGCCTGCATCTCGGCTACCGCGTCGCGACGCTTGCCGTCGGCACGGCGCTCGGCGGGGCCGGGGCGCGGTTTCGCGGACACGAGTTTCACTACGCGCGAATCGTTCGCGAGGGACCCGGTCAGGCGCTGTTCGCCTGCGCCGACGCGAGCGGGCGGATGCTCGGCCGGACCGGCCTCGTCGCGGGAACGGCGCTGGGATCCTTCATTCATCTGATCGATGCCGAGGACGGCCGTGGCGCGGAACAACAGCCGGGTTGACTGGGCGGCCGAAGACGCGGAGAGTTGCTCCCTCTCAGGCCGCACAGCGCAACGGGCATCCATGGCTGACGCCGTCCCCGACCTTTTCTCCGATCCTTGCCGCGACGATTCGGCGGGCGAATCGCCGGGCGCATGTTCCGATGCGGACATCGCCATTCCCGCCTGGCCGTTCTGGAAGCACAAAACGCTTGCCGAAATGACGGCGGCGCAATGGGAGTCGCTGTGCGACGGCTGCGGCAAGTGCTGCCTCGCCAAGGTGCAGGACGACGAGTCCGACGAGATCCTGTTCACCAACGTCGCCTGCCGGCTGCTCGATCTCGACACCTGCCGGTGCCGGAACTACGCCCGGCGGCGGCGCTACGTGCCCGCCTGCGAGCGCCTGACTCCCGAAAACGTCGGCACGTTCGACTGGCTGCCGGCGAGTTGCGCCTACCGGCTGGTCGCCGCCGGAAAGGACCTGCCGGAGTGGCATCACCTTGTCTCGGGCGATCCCGATCTCGTTCACCGGCGCGGCTGCTCGGTGCGCGGCAAGGCGGTTTCGGAACGGGACGCCGGCCCGCTCGACCATCACATCGTCGACTGGCCGCGCTAGCGCATGACCGCGCCCCTGCAAGGCGTGTTCGCGGCGGCGCTGACGCCGCTCCGGGCCGATCGGTCGGCGGATCATCAAGCCCTCGCTCGCCATTGCCGCTGGCTCTTGAACCATGGTTGCGACGGCCTCGTCGTTCTCGGCACCACCGGCGAGGCCAACGCGTTCACCCTCGCCGAGCGCATCGCCCTTCTCGAGGCGCTCGCCGGCGCCGGCGTCCCGGCCGCGGCGCTGATGCCGGGGACGGGCTGTTGCGCTCTCGGCGACACCGTCGCGCTGTGCCGGACCGCCCTCGGACTCGGCGCCCCCGGCGTCCTGGTGCTGCCGCCGTTCTACTACAAGAATGTCAGCGACGACGGTCTGTTCGCCGCCTATGCCGACATCGTCGAGCAGGTGGCCGATCCCCGCTTGCGCATCTATCTGTACCACTTCCCGCAAATGTCCGGCGTGGCGATCGGGCCGGCGCTGATCGAGCGCCTGCTCAAGGCTTATCCCGGCTCCTTCGCCGGCATGAAGGACAGCTCCGGCGACGGCGATGCCATGGTCCGCAACGCCCGGGCGTTCCCCGGCTTCGCCGTGTTCAGCGGCTCCGACGAGTTTCTGCTCCCGGTGTTGCGGGCGGGCGGCGCCGGCTGCATCACCGCCGTGGCCAACGTCGCGGCGTTTCTGGCCGCCGAGGCTCTCGCCGCCTTCCGCCGGGGCGACGATGACGCCGCCGAACGCGCGCAGGCGCGCCTCAACCGGGTGCGCCAAGCCATAACCGCTTATCCCTTGACCGCGGCTCTCAAGGAAATCATGGCCGCGCGCACCGGCGACGACGGCTGGCGGCGGGTCCGCCCGCCATTGATGCCGCTGCGCCCGGACGAGGCGGCGGCGCTGCGCGGCACCCTGGCGCGGGAGCGG
>CAZRWU010000247.1:0-4035 GCA_964603915.1 uncultured Rhodospirillaceae bacterium | reverse complement strand
CCGCCGGTAAATCCTCGGCGCGGTCGATCAGGCGAACGATTCCGCCAAGACCACGGGCGACGATCAGCTTCTCGATCTCCCGGCTGTAGCGACTGCGACCCTGGTCCGAGCCGAGAATAATGCAGCGCAAGTCTCGCCGCCGCAATCTCGCGAGTGCTTCGACGAGAACGTTTTGACCTTTCCAGCGTGTCAGGCGCCCCGGCAGCAGGATGAGGGGAACGCCGTCTTCAAGACGCCAACGGGAGGCCTGTGTGACCAGGCGATCGGCAGAGACAGTATCCGGATTGAAAAGGTCCAAATCGGCGCCGCGATGGATGACGCGCAACCGGCTCATGGGCACGCTGTAAATCTTGTGCACGTGGTCGGCGATGAAATGGGAAATGGCAATGACGCGATCTCCCCTAGCCATGACGCTGTTATAACGGAGCTTGAGTCGGCTGCCGGTTCCGTAGGTGCCGTGAAAGGTGGTAATGAACGGAACGCCGCAACGCTCGGCCGCCGCCATTGCACTCCACGCCGGGGCCCGTGAGCGGGCATGAACCAGATCGACTCGCTCCCGGCCGATCAGTTTGGCGAGACGGCGGCTGTTGCGGAACATCACCAGGGGATTTTTACTGGCAGCGGGAATCGTCACGTGCTCGGCTTGGACCCGCGTCAGAGAGGCGACGCGCACCCCCCCGGCCGAAGCAACAATGGCGCGTCCGCCGGCGGCGACGATCGCCGCGGCAACGTCGACTGCGCCTCGCTCGACGCCTCCTTGTTCGCCGAGAGTGGGCAACACCTGAAGAACCGTGAACGTCATGTCATCATGTGGACGCGTCGACCTCGCATCCGCTGAGCGGCGGGTTTTTCACCGTGGTCGAAGGTAAGGCGCCGGGAGTAAAATCGCAGGCGTTTCATTGTCTGAAGGAGTTGACGATCATGGCCGACGCATCCACGCCCGCCCCACCTCGCTCGGACCGACTGCAGCGCGATGTCTCCACGACTATTGCCTACCGCCGGACCCCTGGCAAGTCTCCGGGCGTTGTTTTTCTGACCGGCTACAAGTCGGATATGACCGGGCAAAAGGCGGTGCGGTTGGAAGAATTTTGTCGCGGGCGCGGAAACGCCTTTGTTCGGTTCGATTATTATGGGCACGGCGAGTCCTCCGGCGCGTTCACCGACGGCACCATCGGGCGATGGACCGAGGACGCGATCTGTGTGCTCGACTCGTTGACGGAGGGACCGCAGGTGCTGGTCGGCTCGAGTCTTGGCGGCTGGATCATGATTCTTGTCGCGCTGCGGCGTCGGGATCGCATTGCCGGGCTCATCGGAACAGCGGCGGCGCCCGATTTCACCGAGGACATTCCAGCCATGCTCAGCGACGATCAGAAGGCGGCTCTGGAGCGTGACGGCGTGGTCCCGGTTTACAGTCCCTACGATCCCGAGCCGACGCCGGTAACCCGGCGGATTATTGAGGAAGGGCGCCAGCATCTCGTCATGCGCGAAGAGATCCCGCTCGATTGCCCGGTGCGCCTCATCCATGGGATGGAGGATCCCGACGTGCCCTGGCAGACATCGTGGCAATTAGCAAGCAACTTCCGGTCCCGCGACGTTGAAATCAGCCTTGTCAAGGCGGGCGATCACCGCCTGTCGGAACCCCACGACCTGGACCGCTTGTGCCGCACGCTTGAAATCTTACTCAGCGAGTTGTAGGCGGGCAAACCCAAGATGAGCCAGGCGAGTCGCAGTGGCGCATCCACCTCATTCCTTCGGCTCCTTGGGGAAGAAGGCCTTGAGCATTTCAATGGGTAGCGGGAAGAGGATGGTGGAGCTGCGGTCGCTGGCGATGGCGACGAGGGTGTTCAAGTAGCGAAGCTGCATTGCCTGGGGCTGCCGAGCCATGATTTCCGCCGCCTCGAGAAACTTCTGGGCCGCCTGCATTTCGCCTTCCGCATCGATGATTTTCGCCCTTCGATTGCGCTCGGCTTCGGCTTGGCGGGCGATGACCCTGATCATGCTTTCGTCGATATCGACATGCTTCAGCTCGACGTTGGTGACTTTGATGCCCCAGGCGTCGGTCTGCTCGTCGAGGATGCGTTGCAGATCGTCGTTCAACTTTTCCCGCTCGGCGAGCATCTCGTCGAGATTATGCTGACCCAAGACGGACCGGAGAGTGGTTTGCGCCAACTGGCTGGTCGCCATGTCGAAATCTTCGACCTGAATGATCGCTTTCTGGGCGTCGATGACCCGAAAGTAGAGCACCGCGTTCACCTTGACCGACACGTTGTCGCGCGAGATGACGTCCTGCTGCGGCACGTCGAGAACGCGAATGCGAAGATCGACCCGCACCATCTGCTGCAGCACGGGAATGAGCAGAATCAGACCGGGTCCTTTGACTTTCCAGAATCGCCCGATCTGAAAAATGACCGCACGCTCGTACTCGCGCATGACGCGCAGCGCCGAGGCAAGAATAACAAGGAGGATAACGGTCGGAAGAATCCATGCCTGACCAACGAGCCACTCCATGACTACCTCCGTTCTGTTTCCGGTTCAGGCTGAACGGTAAGGACGAGCCCATCAACTTTGGTCACCGTGACACTCTGGCCCGGCGTCAGCGGCCGGTCCGAACGTGCGTGCCACCGCTCGCCATGAACGCGAATGGTTCCCTCCAAGCCGCTCCACTCGCGAACCTCACCGGTGCTGCCGATCATCTGCTCGATGCCGGAGACCACGGCGCGGCCGCGCGCGCGCATCAGCATGGTCAGCGTTGTGAGCAGCAGGATCGCGGCGACAAGGGCGACGCCGCCGATCAACTCCCAGGCGATCTCGAAGCCGGGCACGTCGGTGTCGATGAGCATTACCGAGCCGATCACGAAAGCGACAATCCCGCTGATGCCGAGAATGCCGAACGCGGGCGTGACCGTTTCAATGATGATCAGCGCAAGACCGAGCAACGTCAGGGCGAGGCCGCCGTAATCGATCGGCAAAACCTGGAAAGCGTAGAGAGCGAGAATGAGACAGATCGCTCCGATAATGCCCGGCCCGAACAGCCCCGGGCTGTAGAACTCGAACAAAATGCCGTAGATGCCGATCAGCATCAGAATGTAGGCGACGTTGGGATTGGTTATGATCGACAGGAACCGCGTTCGCCAGTCCGGCTCCAGCGTCTCGAACGGCAGATCCGCCGTTTCGAGGGTGCGGGCGACCCCTTGAACGAACACCTCCCGGCCGTTGATCTTGTTCAGCAGGTCGCGGACGTCCGCCGCGACCAGATCGATCACGTTCATGTCGGCCGCATCCGAGGCGCTGAGGCTGGCGGCTTGACGGACGGCTTTTTCCGCCCAATCGGCGTTGCGACCGCGCAGCTGAGCGAGGCTGCGGATGTAGGCGACGGCGTCTTCGATAACCTTTTCGGCAACGTCAGGCCGTCCCGCAGCATCCCGATCCTCAGTCTCCGAATCGTCCTGGGGCCGCTCGGCGCCGTCGTCGCCGTTGGCAGGCGTGCCCTATTGGTCATTGGCGGGCTTGTCGCCACTGTCTCGGCTGCCCCGGTTCGCTGGCCGATCATTCTCGGCGGGCGGCGGCGATCCTGGGCCCCCCATCTGAACCGGCGTCGCCGCGCCAAGATTGGTACCCGGAGCCATTGCGGCGATATGGCTCGCATAAAGAATGTAGGTGCCGGCGCTCGCCGCGCGGGCGCCGCTCGGTGCAACGAAAGTTGCGACCGGCATGGGCGCCGCCAGGATTTCCCGGATCATGCTGCGCATGGACGTATCAAGACCGCCTGGCGTATCCATGCGCAGGATGACGAGAGGCGCGGTGCGTTCGCCGGCTTTGGCGAGGCCGCGGCTCAGGTAATCGCTGCTCGCAGGCCCGATCGGCCCATCGATGGAGAGAACGATGGCGGCGGGGCTACGGTCCTCGACGGCGGCGACAGCCGCGAGCGCAGCGCCGGCGAGGCCGAGGAGCAGCAAGAAGCAACCCCAGATCCCGGCTCTTATTCCTGCTCTTCGTGACCCGATCGGCATCGATCATAGCTCCAGGCAAGGTGCG
>CAZRWU010000246.1:0-4044 GCA_964603915.1 uncultured Rhodospirillaceae bacterium | reverse complement strand
CAGCCGTGCGAAGTCGAAGCCCTTGCATGCCTCGCGAAGCCCGGAAGCCGAGAAAAGGTACTGGCGCCACGCCGTGCCGGTCCGCCACCAACCCGCCCGATCACGGACAAGCGGATTCGCCATACCGTCGACATCGCTGAACCGGCTGTCGCCGTGCCTGTCGATAAAATCAGCGACGGCTTGCAGGATCTTTGCCGGCTCGGCGTCGCCCTTGCTCCGATAACTGCGCCACAGCCGCAAGCCTTCGGCCGCAGCCTCCACGGCGGCACCCTCGGGCCAACCGGTGAGGTCGTATTCCGTCGCCAACTCGCCCGCGATGCCGATCAGCGCAAAGCGCCCGGCCGCGCGCATCTCCTGCCCCGACATCCCCTCGGTGGCAAACATCGGCAGGCTCTTGGCCGTCTCTAGTGCTTCGCCGAGATCGGTATCGTCACGCGTCAGTTGTTGGAGGAAGGCGCGTCCGGCATGGCCGTAGTGCTGTGCTGCCGCCGTCTTGATCGCATCCGCCAGCGCCCGGCCGCTGTCGATGCCGTGCAGCTCGTCGAAAACGCCGTAGCGCCGCTGCGCCGGAACGTTCAAAAGCCGGATCTCCTGCCCGGCCTTCACCCGCTGCCCGGCCTCAGCCAGCGTCGCTTCGAGAGTGCGCTCGCCGGTGGAGAGGACGAAGGTGCGCCAACGCCTGACGATCCTCGCGCCACCAACCCGGTTCGCCCGGCTTTTGCCCTGACCGTTGGCGAGCATGTAGACAACCGCGCTGGCCTCGCGCGGATCGCATTCCGAAAGCTCATCGAGCGGCAGAAGACAATCGTTGTGGAGCGCCGCGACGCTCTCCAACCCATTCGCCGTCGCCCGCCACGAGCGCTTGAAGGCTGGTCCGCCCCAAACCGAACGCGCCATTTCCAACGCCGTGCTTTTGCCGGTCGAGCTATCGCCGACGAGATGGATTCCGCCGGCCTCTTGGCTGGCGCGCTGAAGCAGAGGCCCGGCGAACGCGGCCGAAACAGCCAATATCAAGATCGGATTGCCGACCGCCATCGCAACGACGCCATGACGCCAGTCATCGAGATCGCCGGCAACGGCGAATTCTTCGAAGGCTCGCTCGCCGGTTTGGAAAACCACGCTGGCCCCGCCTGGCCCGATCGCCTGGTCCGGCAGCACGAAGGCGGGGCCGCACCAGCCGACGCTGGTGGGGCAGCGGATCCGCCGCTCCGGCACGCGGTGCTGGAGATACTCGGCGAACAGCGCGCGCTGCTTGGGCGAGACGCCGATGAGCAGGCCCATGGATAGAAGCTCGCCGCGCAGCTCCGTCATCTCGCCGGCGAGCATCTGTTGCGGCATCGCCCACTCGCGCCAAACATTCGCGGAGTTGCGGAACCGAAGCACGCGCCCGAAGTGATTGCCGGTTTCATCGCACGTCTGCGCCTCGACGTGGAGTGGGCCGCAAACCCAGGTGTCGATCAGCTCCACGCGATCGTCAGAACCGCGCTTCTCGTGCCAGTAAACGCCCGCGCGCTCCATCACGCCGCCGAACGAGGTCGGCTTGTCATAGACGCGAAAGCACGGCCGCCGCTCGGCCGGAGGATAGCCGCCGTCGTCATCGACCTTGGGCGGCGTCCGCGGCTCGGCGCTGTCGAGCAACGCGCGCAGGTCCACGCCTTCGGGCGGCTCGTCGGCCAAATCCCATTTCGCCGCGAAGCTGTCGGGAACCTGAACGACGCGGACGATCGCCGCGCCGGCGCTTGTCGCCAGTTCAGCCACCTGCGCCGCGAATTTCGCCCCCGCCGCATCGTGGTCGGGCCAAACCGTCACCTGGCGGCCGCGAAGCGGGCCCCAGTTCGTTTTGCGCGGAGCTTGCGCTCCGTTCATCGGTGAGATCGCGACGAAGTCCTCGAACAATCCGGCCGCGGCCATCGCGGCCTTCTCTCCTTCCACGATAAGAACCGGCGCAGTCGGGTTCGCGAGCAGTTGCCGCAATCGGAACAACGGGGCGCTGCCTTCTCCCGACCAGCCTTTCGTCCACCAGCCGGTGCAGCCTCGCCAGCGGCCGTAGCGAAGCGGTAGAAAAGCCTTGGCCGCCCCACCATCCTTGCCGATGAAGTCGAAGCGGCGAATGTAGCCCGCGAGATCGCCCTCGGCGTTCTCGTAACGAAACGCCATCGTGAACCGGCCCGGCCCGCCGTGCATCAGTTCGTCGGGCGATGCCTCCTCGGGCGCGGGAAGCGGAACGAAGGCGTCACCGTCGCCGTTACCGTCCGCAACGTCCCGCCGGCTGGCGTCGCCGGGGGGCGGCGTCGAGGCGGATTCGACCGCGGGCGGCTTCGCGGGACTTCTGCGGGGCGACGGCTTCCCAGCTTTGGCCGGGGTCCGGCGCCCGCCGCCGCTCTTGCGCCAGCGGATCGCCAGGCCGTGGTTTTCTTCAAGGTCAGCGATCACGCGATCGGCGGGGCAACCCGCAAAGCAATGGACCAACACCCGGCCGTCGCGGCCGACGCCGATCGCAAGGGACGGCTCCCGGTCGTCGTGGCTCGGGCACTGGGCCTGCCACTGACCCTCGCCCGCCCGGGTGGCGCGCAGGGCTTGCGCGACCTCCGCAGGAGTCGAGCGGCGCGGCCGCGCTTCTCTTGTTGTGCGGGCGACGGGGCGAGCGCTAAGATGCGCTTCGGGACTTTCCATGAAATCTGCCTCCATCCCGGCGCGCTGCAACGCGCCGGGACCATCTTCTCGTGGGGCTTGTGGTTTCTCGACGCGCGGCCTCAGAGCCGCGCGTTCGGGCGCGCGACCTCGATGACGATACGCGGGGCGCTGTCGTCTTCGGCATGGCGTAGACGAGAAACAGCGGTGACGCTGATCGCCGCAGCGTGCTTATCTTGCGGCTGCATCGGAGGTCGCCGCCAGTCGGTCGAGCCAGCGGCGGGCCTCGTCGATGGGCACCAGGGTCCTCTTGCCGCATTTTACGGGCCGCAACCGGCCAGCCCGGATTTCCGCATAGACCCCTGTGCGGCCAATGCCTGCCGACTTGCTGAACTCGTCGATCGAGTACGCGAGGCGGGATGAAACATCCATTTTTTGTATTCGCTCCGGTTCAAGAGTGGCGTTGTGTCTTCAGGGAGCGAACTTACGGCGCAATCAGCCGAGAGGCTAAATGGCCAGATTAACTATTTTTGTGGGCTTGATTTGAGCAGGGAGTGACGAAGCCTGCGTATTCGAGCACGGATCGCCTTGTCGCTTGGCGTTCTGTCGCCAAGCAGTGGTTTAAGGCTTGCCCGAAAGAAGTTCACGGTCGGGCCGCCCGCTTCTCCTTCATTCGCGCCGCCTGGCGCTGCAACGGAGGCGCGCAGCTCACCGCCAAAAACGTCCATCCAGACCAACGCGATTTCCCTGAACAGTTCACCAAGCGCCGGGTCGCCTTCATGACGATCGGTGCGCGGTGCCGCACCCGACATCCGACTGCCGAGAACTCGTGACCACTCCCGCAGGCGGTAAATGCCTTGGATGGCATCGGCCAGGAGGTCCGCGCCGTTTGGCTGCAAGATATCGAGGTCGCGCGTAAACGTGCCGTTCGACAAATCTTCTTGCACAGAAACAACGCTGGAATCCTTTTGCGCCTCACACTCAAGCCCATCGCGAAGCGCGCGAGGTAGGTTATCGAGGACACCGTCGCCGAAGTCGTGCCGATGGAGGCGCAGAGCGACCAAGAGAGCGTTCGCCGCGCCCTCAACTTTTTTGAAGGCTTGTGCCGTTTGCGCTGGGGAAGGCATGTTTTCGTACTGCCGAGTGACATCCCAGCAGCGGGCGGCGCTCTCCAGACGCTCCTTCAGGGCAACGCGACGCGGCAGCCTTACGGGAACCAACTCGCTGCCATCCTCCGCCGGGCGCCAATGAATGACCTCACCGTCAGGGATGCCGCCTGCGACCCGAATGATCGCTTCCAAATCGTCGTCCGAAAAGTATTCTTGATCCTCCGGATGTTGTGGATGGTAATCTTCGACGGAACCTTTCGCCATTTAAGGTGCGCCTTCATTTTGGGCTTGATGCGATGATGGT
>CAZRWU010000245.1:0-4053 GCA_964603915.1 uncultured Rhodospirillaceae bacterium | reverse complement strand
GTCCTTGCCAGGCGTCACTTCGCGACCTCCGGAAATACCGCCGCCCAGTTCCTCCAGGCGAACGGTCGCGCTGTGCTTGCGATCCACGTTGATCAAGGTCACCGCCCAATCCTGTTCATCCTTGCTTTGGCGAACAAGACAAGCAACGCTTTCGCCGAGTTTGATGTGGCGCTGCGGCCCTTCTTCGTTCAGAACCCGATGAGAGGCTTTCATTTTGTTGACTTCGCCGATGAATTCGGTGAGGTCAAAGGCCGGTTCCTCCCAGTCATCGGGCGTCGTTTCGACGACGTGAAGTTTCTTGCGGAATCCGTACTCGTAACCGATCGGGATCATCACGCCGGTGGAAAACGTCGCGGCAAACACATAGGCTTGGCGGTAGGCGCGCTCGACGAGTTCGGGATCCGTGATCCCTTCCTTGGCAAGATCCTCAACCAAACGCTCGGTATCATGGGTCTCGGGGAAGGAGACGGAAGGGGCCACGATGCGAAACTTCTCGTACTGCTCAAGCAGCCAACCCTGCTCGAAGTCCCACCATTTCGAGCTGTTCATGAAGTAATCGAACCCGGCGTCAGCCAATTGCTCGACCTGCTCGAGCAACGCGCCAAGGCTTTCGGCAACGAAAACGGCGTCCTTGTCGATCTCGCGAACGGCGCCGAACAACTTGCTCCACACCGCGGCCGGCACCTTGTAGGCCGCATCGCAGCGATAAGCGCGGACTCCCAGCTTCACATAATAGCTGACCACTTCGATAAAATAATCGATGATCTCCTGCCGCTCGGGACGATCGGTGAAGTCGATCTCGGCGAGGTCATACCAAACGGTCTTGGTGTGCTTCTCATCGCCGGGATCGACGGCGTAGGGATGAGCGATCGAACCATCCTCTTCGTGCACGAACCAATGCGATTTTTCTTTGGTCAAAGGCGAATCGATCGCGGTATGGTTGATCACTAGATCCATCATAACCGTCAGGCCGCGATCTTCGGCCGCTTTGACAAAACGCTTGATAAGTTCGTCCGCCGATTTCCGTGACTTGCCGCGAAACGCAGGATTAAGACGGTAGTAATCCTTAACGGCATAGAGACTGCCGGAGTTCCCGGTTTCGTGAATGGGATTGATGAACACATAGTTGAAGTTCATCGCCGCGATACGGTCGAGATGCTTTTGCCAGTCATCGATTTTCCCCACCAAAAGGGGGAACAGATTATAAATCCGCATTCCCGGGGCAAAAGAAGTCACCGTGTTCCTCCTGTTCTAGGCCCTTTCCGCGAGCCGATGGTATGCCGGTTGAGATGTCGGTGTTGGTCGATTTGGGCCGTCATCGCTGTAGAGATTCATAGAGCGCAAGGGTCTGCTTTGCGATCGTTTCCCAGCTGAACTTCTCCACGACCCGGCGCCGCCCCGCCTCGCCCATCTGGCGCTTGAGATCGGGATTCGCGCCGAAGCGGTTGATCGCATCGGCGAGCGCGCGGGCAAGACCATCGGCGTCGACAGGGTCATGCGGCGGGGATGGAGAGAGACGGGCATCGATGAGGAAGCCCGTTTCACCATCGGCCACGACTTCCGGAATGCCGCCAACCGCGGTCGCAACCACCGGCGTGCCGCACGCCATCGCTTCAAGGTTGATGATGCCGAACGGCTCGTAAATCGATGGACAACAGAACACCGTCGCATGCGAATAGAGCGCCACCGTGGTTCGGCGGCTGACCATTTCCGGGATCCAGATCACGCCCTCGCGCCGGCTGCGCAACTCCGACACCATCTCTTCCAACTCTTCCTGGAGTGAAGGGGTATCCGAGTCGCCGGCGCAGAGGACAATTTGAATCGCCGGGTCAATGGATTCAGCAGCCTTCAATAAATAAAAAAGACCTTTTTGTCTGGTCATGCGCCCGATAAAGAGAACGTACGGCTTCTCCACATCGATGCCGAATGGCGCCAGAATTTCGGGCTTCTTGACCGGCTTGTATTCTTCGGTATCGACGCCGTTCAGAATGACATGCACTTTGGCCGGGTCGACATCGAAAAGCCGAAGAATGTCGTCGCGCGTGCTGCTCGAAACCGCGACCACCGCATCGGCCATCTCGATCGCCATGCGCTCCACCCACTTCGAGAGCTCGTAGCCGCGACCGATCTGTTCCTGTTTCCACGGCCGCAACGGTTCAAGGGAGTGGGTCGTGATCACGAGAGGAGTGCCGTAAAGGATCTTGGCGATCACCCCGCCAAACTGAGCGTACCACGTATGGCAGTGGACAACGTCGGCATCGATGCCTTGACCGTTGAACGCCAAACATGTGGCAAGCGCCTTGAGCGGCGACACGAACGGCACCGGGCAGCCGGCGAAATGCGCTGTCTCGATCTTGGTGCCTCGCACCGTCAGGCCGCCATCGACATACGCCTGATCGTGAAAACTCCGAACCTCAACAGATGCCAGTTTGGCCAGCTCTCTCGACAGGTATTCGACGTGAACGCCGGCGCCACCGTAGATGTGGGGAGGAAACTCATTGGTCATGACCATGATGCGCATAGCGGCTGGCTCCCTCCCTGTACGTTGCCCGGTGTTCTACCTCATAGCGCAAATTCGTCAATTGCCAAGGGATGATGAGGCGCGCGATGGGTTGAATCCACCAAGCGGCGGCGCATCGGTTTATTTTTTTAATTCTTTGGCAAGACCGAGTTGACGAAAATAATACGATCAAAACAATATCCTGGAGACGGTCTCGTGATCGCTTGCCTTGTTCCCGCCGCGGCCGCTCTCATTGTCTCGGCCCTCATGGTCGCCAGTCCCGCCGTCGCGCAACCACTGGCCTGTCAAGCCACGACCCTCGGGACCACGGCCTGCCTCGGCAGCAAGCTGTGCGCCTGTATTTATGATCGCGGCGGCGTTGCCACCGGCATTCCCGCAGGCTATCGCTGGGATTGTGGGATTTTGCGCCCCGGCTGCGGCAGTGCTGGCGATTGGCCGGCAACGCTTAACCCTTATACGGGACCGTATCCGACCGCGGTCGGCATCGACCGCTCACACCACAACACCATTGTGAAGCAGACGAACACCAATACGAACGCCGAGATCCACCCGAAGACGCCGGCGGCGCCCCCACCCGTCGGCAGGCCGCTCCGCTTGCTGCCGCCTGAGTGAATCCGCAACCGACGCCGGCAACCGTTGCTGGCCGGTTCCACGCGAACCTCCCGTTTGGTTACTTTCGCCGGGGGCGCCGCTCTTTTTCAACGCGGTCGTCCTGCGAGAGCAAGATGACAGGACGATAAGCGCCGCCTCTACAAAGGAGAGGCGGCGCTGTCAGTTCGCGCCCGAGGGCGCCGATTAGAAACCGGAAAGCTTACCGGCGTGGCTGGTCGGTGCCGGTGGTTCCGGTGGTTCCGGTCTGACCGGGCTGCGCGGCAGGCTCACGGGCGTCGTCACGGCCCTCGCGGTCACGGCGCTCGCTCTCGTATTCCGGCAGTTCCCCGAGCTGCTCATCCGTCATGTCGACCCGCGCCCGCTGCTCGTCCGCCGGCAAGCCGGCGCCGCCTTCCGGCAGCTGGACCTTATCGAACGGAACGGCGACCTCGTTGCCGCCAAGGCCGAGCACACCGCTGTCGCGCTGGATGACAACAGAGTGGACCTTGCCGTCCTGGTCGATAAGAACATTGGTGATCTCGCCAACTTCCTCATTGGCCTGGCCGAGCACTTCCATGCCAACCAGCTCATGCTGCCCGGCCGGCACCGCGCTCTGAGTCGCCTGATCCCCACCGGCGGCCCGTTGCTCTTGGTGCTGCGCGGCGGTGCCGCCGGGCTGAGTGGCCTGGGTGCGGTCCTGCTCTGCGGCGACGGCCGATCCCGCCACCAAAGCAAAAGCGGCCACGGCTGGGACTACAAACTTGTTCATGTCATCCTCCTTGAATGGTTTCCGCTGTGTTGCGGTCCCACTTTTAACAAGGAGGGCACGAGAAGGTTCCCGCGCCATTTGAATTCGATGAGAATGATTCGCGGCTTGATCAGCAGCAGCAGAAGCAGCCGACCTCGATTGGCCGGGGTCTCTTGATGGTCAAAATCTTTTG
>CAZRWU010000244.1:0-4189 GCA_964603915.1 uncultured Rhodospirillaceae bacterium | reverse complement strand
TCCGTCCAGCCCGCGGCCACGGCCGCGAGACACGGCACTGCGGCGATACCGGCAAGGGCGACGGCGAGTTCGCCCAGGTACTTCAGGACCACGCGCGGCCGAACCGGACGCGCCAGAATTGCATAACCTTTCGTCGCCATCGAAGCTCTCTGGATTGTCCCGACCGCGCGAGCATCATTGCTTGGCGTTGATCGCCTCAATCGTCAATGGCGGGAATGTTGACAAGAAGACGCGAGGACGTGGCGGCGCCGGTGCGGTCATGCCTGTCGGGAGAAACGGGTTCAACGGCGAGAGCAGCCGGCGCTCAAGGGTTAACGCAGTTAAAGGCGCACCGCGCAAGTCATTCCTAAGATTTTCAACGTCCTCATGGGTTTCAAGGGAGTGAAGCGATGTTCGAACTCATGCCGCTGCCATACGCGGAAAATGCTCTTGAGCCCCATATTTCCGCAAATACGATGCAATTTCATCATGGCAAGCACCACCGCAAGTATGTCGATACGCTGAACGAGCTTGTCGCGGGCACCACCATGGCGACCTCCTCCCTGGAGGACATCATTCAGAGCACCGCGGGCCGTGACGCCCAGCAGCCGATCTTCAACAATGCGGGCCAAGTCTGGAACCACAACTTTTTCTGGTCGTGCATGTCGCCGAATGGCGGAAAGCCGAACCGTGCGGTTGAGCAGTGGCTCGCCCAGGATTTCGGCAGCCTCGAGGCGTTCCGAGAAGCGTTCAAGAACGCCGCACTGGGTCGTTTTGGCAGCGGGTGGGCATGGCTGGTGCTGGACGCCGACGGCAAGCTGAGGGTGACATCGACCGCCAATGCGGATTCACCGTTGACGTACGGGCAGACGCCGTTGCTGACCTGCGATGTGTGGGAGCACGCGTACTATCTCGACTATCAGAACCGGCGCAACGATTTCGTCTGCGCGTTTCTTGATCACTTGATCAACTGGGAGTGCGTGGCCAGCGCGCTCGGAGTCGAAGGGGTTGCGCGTGAAGGCGCTTGACGCGTGGCGCCGGCAGGGGGATGAGTCCGGGTGGAATGGCTGAGAGGGGAGGCTGTCGTGATCGGCAAGAAAGCGGTGACATGGGTGGTGCTCGCCGATGGGGCGCGGGCCCGGGTGGTTGCCAAGGAGGGCCCGGGCGCTGAACTGAAGCCGGTCTACGAGGAGGAAGAGGCTCAGGCCATGCTTCCCGCGCGTGAGATCGAAGCCGATCGCCCCGGCCGAACCTTCGATAGCGGCGGCCGGGGCGATGCCGCCGCCTATGGTCGGCATGCTTACGAGCCGCCCACGGATCCGCGGCGCAAACAACAGACGGATTTTTTGAAGGCGGTCGCCGAGCTGCTGGAGGACGCGGCCAACAAAGGCAGCTTCGATCGCCTCGTCCTCGTCGCTCCTCCCAAGGCCTTGGGCGATCTTCGCGCGTCCCTGTCGAAGAACGTCACCCGCATGGTCGCCGAGGAAATCGCCAAGGACTTGGTGAACGTGCCAATTCACGATCTGCCCGAGCGGTTGCGCGATGTCCTGAAACCCTGACGCTTGGCCGCGGGACATCTTGCACGACAGGCAAGATGACGGCGGCGAGGGAGGCTCGATGGTCGAGCAGATGATTCCGCCGCCGCACATGACCGCTCCCGACGGATCGGAGCGGCGGATTGGTGTCGAGATCGAGTTCTCGAATGTCGATTGCCGCACGGCGGCGGAGCTGGTGCAGAAGACCTTCGGGGGCGAACTCATCGGGGAGGACCCTCATCGCTTCCACGTGCAAGAGAGCAGGCTCGGCGATTTCACGGTCGAGCTGGATAGCCAGTACGCCCACCCGGCGAAAAGCGGAAATGAAGTCAAGGGATGGCTGGGCGATGCCCTGAAGTCGGAACTCCATGCGAGTTTCGGCGGAGTCGCAAGCCTGTGGCTGCCTGTCGAGATCGTGTCGCCTCCAGTGGCTTTAAGAAAATTGCCGGAGCTGGACAAGATAACCGACGCGTTGCGGCGCGCCGGCGCCCACGGGACCGACGACGGGCTGATGTACGCGTTCGCGACCCAGCTCAACCCGGAGACGCCGTCCTTCGAGGCCAGCGCCATCCTTGCCCACCTGAAGGCGTTCCTTATCCTGTCCGCGCGATTGCGGGCGGAGGCCGTTCGCGACGTCAAGCGGCGCCTCCTTCCATTCGCCGATCCCATGCCGCGCGCATACGCCCTGAAGGTTGTCGACCCCGCGTATCGGCCCTCCCTTGAACAGATGATCGACGATTACATCGCCGCCAACCCGACGCGCAATCGCGAATTGGACATGTTGCCTCTGTTCGCCACGTTGGATCCGGAGCGCGTGCGGCGGCAAGTGCGCAGCTCGCTGCTCAAGGCGCGCCCGACGTTTCATTACCGACTCCCGGACACGCGGCTTTCCGATCCCCACTGGGGATTGATCACGGAATGGAATCGCTGGGTTCAGGTCGAATGGCTGGCCGCCGATACGCAGGGCTTGGAGGCGGCCTGCCATCACTTTTGCGGTTTCGCGCGCGAGCGGCACCGGAGCGAATGGAGCCAATCGGTCCGCCAGTGGCTCAGGTGACCGCACGCACGCGTATCGTGATCCGGCCTCGCGAGGAGACAGAATATGTCAGCTTCAGCGCCGTCTTTCGCCCCCACCGTTGTTGGCGATGACCGGTAAGGTGACGAAGATGTGGCTTTCATCCCGGAAAATGCGGAGCAGTACGTTGTTCTGCCCCTCCTTCCTGGCCCTTTCCAATTGTGCGACCACGTCTTGCGGGGCGGCCACCGGTTGCCGATTGACTTCGACGATCACATCGCCGCTGCGCAGTCCTTCGCCGTCGGCGACGCCGCCGGGAACAATGTTGGTCACCACAACACCGCTCTCAACGTCGGCGGCAAGACCCAATTGATCGCGTACGTCCGGCGTGAGCGGCGCCAGGGAAAGGCCATAGCGGCCTTCTTCCGGTTGTGAGTGTTCCGGTGTCGTTGCCGGAGCCTCGGCGCGCGCTTCGCCCGGCTTCCGCGCGACCTCGACATCGAAAGGAATGCGCTTGCCGTCACGCCATGCAACCACTCGGGCGGGGGTGCCGATTTCCGTCGCCGCGACAACCCTTGGCAGCTCCCTAACTTCGCGGATCGGCTTGCCGTTGAATTCGAGAATAACGTCGCCCGCCCGCAAGCCTGCCCGGCCCGCCGGCGTATCGGGATCGACTTCGGAGACGAGAGCGCCGTGCGCCGACTCAAGCCCCAGCGTCTCCGCGATCTGATCGGTGAGGGGCTGGATCGTCACGCCGATGAAGCCGCGCTTGACTTCCCCGGTCTCGATCAGCTGCTGCACAACCGGTTGCGCGAGCGACGACGGTACGGCGAAGCCGATGCCGATGTTGCCGCCCGTCGGGGAGAGGATGACCGTGTTGACCCCGACAACCTTGCCCTCGGTATTGAACAGCGGCCCTCCCGAGTTGCCGCGGTTGATCGAGGCGTCCGTCTGCAGGAAGTCGTCGTAAGGACCGGCGCGGATGTCGCGCGCGTGCGCCGAGAGAACGCCCGCCGTAACCGAGCCGCCGAGGCCGAACGGATTGCCGATGGCGATCACCCAGTCGCCGACCTCGATGGTGTCCGACCGGCCCCACTCGACGGATTTCAAAGGCTCGTTGGCCTCGATCTTCAGAACGGCGAGATCGCTCGCCGGATCACGGCCGACCACGGTTGCTTCGAATGTCCGGTCGTCCTGAAGAACCACCTGGATACGGGTCGCATCGGCAATGACGTGGTTGTTGGTGACGACCATACCGGTGGGATCAATGATGAAGCCCGATCCCAAGGCCGTCATCCGGCGCGGCCGGGTGTCGGGAACGCGATCACCGAAAAATTCGCGAAAGAAATCCTCCAACGGCGACCCTTCGAAGGGCGAACCCGGAGGGAGCGGCATGCCGCCGCGCTGCGGCACCTGCACTTCCTGCGTGGTCGAGATATTGACCACGGCGGGCAGAAGCTCCTTCACGATGGGAGCAAAGCTCTCCGGCGCGGGCCGCGCCCATGATGGGGAAGGAGAGACGCTGACGCCGAGGAGCGCCAGCGTCAGGGCAAGCGCGGCTCGGGATATCCATACAAAGCGATAACCGCTCATTCTGAACCTCTTTGTGAGCCCACCAAGAACAAGGCAGGAGCCCTCTCCGGCCGGATCTCTCGGCTCA
>CAZRWU010000243.1:0-4283 GCA_964603915.1 uncultured Rhodospirillaceae bacterium | reverse complement strand
GCAGGAGATCCTCGTCGCGCTTTCGGCCGATCACATGGACCCGCGGATGCGCCGCCTGATTGGACAGCCCGAGCAGCGACAGGACGATAGCGACGAGAATGCCTTGAAGCGTCCCGAACACGAGCACGCCTAGGAAGGCGGCGAGCGCCCAGTGGAACTCCATCGTGCGGACCTTGCGGATCGAGGCAAACTCCGCAGGCCGGATGAGGGTTGCCGAATAGACGATCACGATGGCGGCAAGCACCGCGTTCGGCAGGAGAGCGAGCAGGGGCGCGAAAACGAGCATGGTGGCGGCCGAGGCCGCCGCGGTGACGAGCGACGCTTTCTGCGTTCGCCCTCCGACCGCCCGGACGACCGCCGTCTGCGATGTCCCGCCGCCTGCGGGCATGGCGCCAAAGACTCCTCCCGCCAAGTTGGCGGCGCCGGTCGCCAGAAGCTCCCGGTTCGCCCGGATTGGCGGCTCAGACGGGGCCGCGAAGGCGCGTCCCGCGGCGATCGTTTCTGTAAAGCTCATCAGGGCGATGCCGAACGCCCCGGGCAAGAGTTGCATGACGAGATCGAGGTCCGGCAGCGTGATCGACGGCAGGCCTTGGGGGATGTGGCCCACGGTCGCGATGCCGACTGCGCCAAGGCCGGCGAGCCAGGACACCGCGATGCCGCCGCCAACCACAGCAAGCGGCGCCGGCGAATGCGGCCGGATCCGCTCCATGAAGAGGAGCAGGACCAGGGCGACAATACCGATGGCCAGCGTTATGAGGGAAGTCTGCGGAAGGTGGTGCGCGAGGCTCAGGACATCGCGAAAAAATCCTTCCTTGGTGATGTGGAGGCCGAACAGCTTCGGCGCCTGATCGAGCACGATGACCAGCCCGATCCCGGCCTTGAAGCCAGTTAGGACCGGCGCCGAGATGAAGTTCGCGATGAACCCAAGGCGGAGGACCGACGCTACGATGAGGATGGCTCCGGTCAGGACGGTCAGCGTCGCCGCCGCCGTGATAAGCCGCGCAGGATCTCCGTCTGGAACGGCCATCCCAAGCTGGGCAGCGGCGAGGATCGCCAAAGTTGCCGTCGAACTGACGCTCAGCACCCGGGACGTGCCCAGCAGCGCGTAGACGATCATCGGGACGAAGGCCGTATAGAGCCCTACGCTGACCGGCAGGCCGGCGACGGTCGCGTAGGCCATGGCCTTCGGTAGGACGACGGCCGCCGCCGTCAGGCCCGCGACGATATCCGGACGCAGCCCCGCATCGGACGGACCTGTAGAACGAACTGCATGTGTTGGCGGGGTCAAATCATGTCCCTTCAGTTCTCGCCTCCCGCCTGCACAAACATGTTCGAGGCATAAGGCCTGACCTGATAGGCGGTCGGATACCCGGCGAATAGTAACCGTTCCATAGCCGCGCGCAATCTTGTGGCTATTTTCATTGGCAAGCTCATTGGGACCTTGTTGAGTCTTGCCCACGAAAGGCGGACCCCGCGACTTTGCCCTTGTCGTTGAATGCCCCCGGTGGACATTGACCCAGATCAAACGCTTCATCGCCGGCAATCAGGAAGAACTCTATAATTCTCCCCGAACCGCCGCGCCGTCCGAGGCTGCGGCCCGCGCCAAGGAGATCGTCGTGCGCCATTTGGTCAACGTCCGCCGCTTGTTTCGGAGCTTGTTTCACGCCGTTCAGGAACCCGAGGTACAATGCGTCTTCACGCTCGCCCTCACGCTGATCCTGATCGCGACGATCTTCTATTGGTTGGTTGAGGGGTGGTCGCTGCTCGATGCTGCCTACTTTGCCGTCGTGACCATCGCCACCGTCGGCTTCGGAGACTTCGCGCCGCAGACCGCGCTCGGCAAGATCTTCACGATCGGCTACATCTTTGCCGGCATAGGCATCTTCGTTGTGGCCGTGACGGCCCTCGCGCAGGCGGCAGTGCGGGCCGAACCCCGCCACCCACCGCCGGAGTGAGGCAGAAGCCGGCAGCCCCTGACGTCATGGAGCACTGAGATCATAAAGATCATCGATCTCAGGATTGAGTCAAACAAGTAATAGGCATATTTTCCTTTGTTGCGCTCCTTCCACATACTCGTCCTGTAGGCATCATCTCCAACTTTCAGCGGATACTGCGGGCGCGATGCGCGGCGGCGACAAGCGCGCGGAAAAGCCGTTGCTGGCCGTGATGCAGGATCATGAATTCTGGATGCCATTGAACGCCGACCAGGAAAGGTTCGGCGGGGCGTTCGACGGCCTGGATGATCTCGTAGTCGTCACGGGCGACGATTTTCAGGCCTTGTCCCAGTCGATCGATGGATTGGTGGTGGAGCGCGTTAACCCGCGCCCGTTCCCGCCCGATGATCCGCTCCAGACGGCTATCGGCCTCGATCGTAACGGTTTTCCGCGGCAGGGTGGTGCGCATCCGCGGCGCCGCCTCGTAGACTTCGTAAATATCGGCGTGAAGCGTTCCCCCGAAATAGACGTTGATCATTTGGGCGCCGCGACAAATGCCCAGGACCGGTAGCTCCTCCGCAACCGCAAACTCCATGATGCTCAATTCAAGTTCGTCGCGTTCGGGATCGACGCGGATGAGCGGTCGGATCTCCGCGCCGTACAGGGCGGCGTCGATATCGTCCCCGCCTCCCAGCACCAAGCCGTCAAGATCCTCGAGGTTGAGACGCCGCCTTGGCTGAAGGCGCACCGGATAGGCGTTCGCCCGCCACAGCGCGAAGCGGTTGAACCACCACATCAGACTGCCGCGCTGACGCGAGGTCGTCACTCCGATTCGCGGCCTCGTGGTCATCGGGACATCAAGTCTCGCATGCCGAAACGATGGTTATACAACGGCGCATCTGCATCGATTGAACCGCGACGGCGGGCACCTTGCGCAGTGGAGCGCTAGACTCATGCGGCGTCAAACCCGCGTCCTGCGTCCCTCGATCCGGATCTTTGTGCATCATCTCCCGGCGTCTGAAGACATTAAGATTGCCGGCAGAACTCGTAGAGCACAATGGCCGCGGCCACCGAAACGTTGAGGCTTTCGACGGCGTCGGAAATCGGGATGCGGCCGCTTTCGTCACATGCCTCCCGAACCAGGCGCCGGAGCCCTTTTCCTTCCGCGCCAATGACAACCGCGCACCGCCGGGTCGGGCGGATCGCGGCAAGCGCATGGGGGGCGCTAGCATCCAGCGCGAGGCACCAGAACCCGGCCTGCTTCATCGCCTCCAAGCTGCGCGTGATGTTGGTCACGCGGATCATCGGCACATGTTCCATTGCCCCGGAAGCAGCCTTGGCAAGCACCCCGGTGGCTTCGGGAGAATGGCGCTCCTGGACAACGACCGCCTTGACGCCGAACGCGGCCGCCGAGCGCATCACCGCGCCGACGTTGCGCGGATCGCTGACTTGATCAAGAACAACAAGGCGCGCATTCTCGCCGTCTTCAAGATGGACAAGAAAATCACCGAGGCCTATGTCTGCGAGCGGCTCAGCCAACACCGCCACGCCTTGGTGGACGGCCTGCGGCGGCAAAAGCCTTTCAAGATCGCGGCGGTCAAGCACTTCGATTGATGGTCGCGCCGCCGCCGCTTGCTCCGCCGCCGCCGCTTGCTCCGCCGCCGCCGCGAGCGCGTCCGCTGTCGCCGGCGCCGCGATCAGCCGAAGGCAGTGCCGACGCGGGTTTGCAACCGCCGCAAGCACGGCATGGTGACCGTAGATCCACACCGCGCCTACTTGCGAGTCGCGGCTGGAGTGGCGGTCATGCGATCTGCGGCGTTGCGCCACCGCTGAGGGCTTGCGTTTGCTCGTCATGGCCACTACGATTCATAACATCTGGAGCAACGGCAAGCGAATCTGCGAAATAGGTTGTTCGCAGGGTAGGGTGACTGTGTCGGCGGCGGACTAGCGTTGACAACAGGCCTTGTCATTCTTTATTCCCTGATCGTGTTCCGCCGGTTTGCAAGGTCTGAAGTAGCGTGCCGGAGGGGTGCCCGAGCGGCTAAAGGGGACGGGCTGTAAACCCGTTGGCGTACGCCTACGTTGGTTCGAATCCAACCCCCTCCACCATGCCAATGCTTCGGCGGCGCTTGCAGTGCGGGTGTAGCTCAGTGGTAGAGCAGAAGCCTTCCAAGCTTCCGGCGAGGGTTCGATTCCCTTCACCCGCTCCAACAGCCAGAGCCTCGCCGGGCGGGGCGTGTGTGCAACGGTCTTGGAAACGTTCGATGAGTCGTCCAAGTTGTATGAAAGAAAAAAGCGATGGCGAAGACGAAGTTTGAGCGGAAGAAGCCGCACTGCAATGTTGGGACG
>CAZRWU010000242.1:0-4287 GCA_964603915.1 uncultured Rhodospirillaceae bacterium | reverse complement strand
AATAGCGCTTGTGTTCCGTCGTCAAGCGGCGTATTTCTGGAACATGGTTGAATTCGATTATGCGCCGCGAAACTGCGGTTCTTGCGAAAAACAGAGTGGGTTGGGATGTTCGGCGAGCAACGGAACGGGGGGATAGGTTCATCCCAATGGACATGCGATCACCAAGTGACAGGATGGGGGTCAGCTCCGTCGAGGTCGGTCTCCGGGTCTTGAAAGCGTTGGTTATGTTGGGTCAGCCCGCAGCCCTGGGAGAAGTTGCCGATGCGGCGAAAATGCATCCGGCCAAGGTTCGCCGCTACATGGTCAGTTTCATGCGTGGCGGCCTGATCAAGCAGGATCCCGAGACAGGGCGGTATGACATTGGCCCTTACGCTCTTGATTTCAGCTTGGCGTGCCTGGAGCGGTTGGACGCCCATAAGCTCGGCGCTTCGGCGGTCAGCGCCCTGGCTGGTCAGGTCAACGAGTCGGCGTTCGTCGCGGTCTGGGGAACTCATGGCGCGACGGTGGTGGATTGGCAGCCTGCGCGTCAGCCGATCACCGCCAGCACCCGGGTCGGGACCGTCTTTCCACTGCTCACCTCTTCGACAGGACGGACTTTCCTCGCGTATCTGCCGACGGCCGAAACGGAGCCGTTTGTGCAACGGGAGTTGAAGAGCCTGTCGCGTTCGCCGGAGTTGAAGGCAATCAAGACCCGCAAGGACGTCGAGCAGATAATTGTCGAGGTCCGCGAGCGCGGTCTCACCCGCGGAATCGGACTTCGCATGCCCGGAATGAACTCGTTCTCGGCTCCGGTGTTCAATCGCCGCGGCGTGATCGCCTTCACGTTGACCGTGTTCGGCTACGAAGAGACGTTCGATCACCGTTGGGACGGCCCGATCGCCGTCACCCTGAAAAATACGGCGCAATCGCTCTCTCATCAAATGGGCTACGTCGATCAGACGCCGACAGCGGAGAATCCGCCGTTAAAGCTTGCCGCCGCCAAATCGCGAAAGTCTTGCTTGCAACAGAAAGAAACGACATGAGGTGCGCCAGCATCTTGCCTACTCCATCCGTCATGCCGTCATGGACCCGATGTGTCCGACGGAATGACTGGCTCGTGCTTGCCTCTGAACGACATGACACGAGTTTTGCCATGCCTTGGCCGCGGGAACTGCTCAGAACTACAAGAATATTTGACAAAATAGCGTGAGCAAATCGACCTGTGGGTAGGCGTTCGCATCAGGCGATGCGAACTGAGATTAAAGTATTTAAGGAGACGAACGGGCATGCATTCCACGATGATGCAGGTTCCGCTCAGCGTGAACCACTTTCTTGAGCGGGGTCGACAACTGTTCGGGGAGCGCGAAATCGTCTCGCGCCTTCCCGACAAATCGATTACGCGCACCAATTATATCGGGCTCTATGATCGGGCGCGGCGCCTCGCCGCGGCGCTGGTCGACGCGGGGGTGAAGCCCGGCGAGGCGGTCGGCACCCTGATGTGGAACAGCATTTGGCATCTTGAGGCCTACTTCGGCATTCCGGCCGCCGGAGCGGTTCTCCATACGCTCAACCTGCGGCTGTCGCCGAATGACATTGCCTACACCATCAAGGATGCCGGTGATCGTATCGTTCTCGTCGATGACGTCTTGCTGCCGTTGCTTGAAGAGGTGATGGCGCTGGTCGACGTCGAGCGCATCATCGTTGTGCCGACCAGCGGTGCAGCGGTGTCTCCACGCTACGAGAACTACGAGGAGTTCATTGCCCGCGACGCGACGGATTACCAGTATCCTGTGCTCGACGAGAATGCTCCCTGCGGCATGTGCTACACCTCCGGCACCACCGCGCGACCCAAGGGCGTTGTGCATTCGCACCGCGCGGTCGTCTTGCACGCCCTCTCCGTGTCGTTGCCCGATTGCCTCGACCTTTCCTGCCATGACTCGGTGTTCGTGGTCACGCCGATGTTCCACGTCAACGCATGGGGCATTCCGTTCGCCGCTGCGATGATCGGTTGCAACCTGTCTTTCCCCGGACAGCATATGGGCGCGGAAGACCTGCTCGACATCATGGAGAGCGAGCAGGTCACGCTCGCTCTTGGCGTGCCGACCATTTGGATGGCGATCCAGCAGGCGTTGGACAAGCAGCCGGACCGCTGGAAGCTGCGCCGCGGCACGCGCATGATGGTCGGCGGCGCGGCGGCGGCGCCATCGCTCATCGCCGGTCTCGAGCGGCACGGGTTGTCGATCAAGCATGGCTGGGGCATGACGGAGTTGACGCCGGTCGGCACGCTGTCCTGGCTCAAACCGGAACACGCGAACCTGCCGGCGGAGCAGCAGTATGAAATCCGCGCCCGTCAGGGACTGCCGATCCCATTGATGGAATTGCGCATCATGGGAGACGCCGGACCGCAGCCTTGGGACGGCAGATCCGTTGGCGAGCTGCAGGTTCGCGGCCCGATCGTCACCGGCGGCTATCACAATTTGCCGCCCGACGCCGAGAAGTTGAGCGCGGACGGCTGGTTCCGCACCGGTGACGTCGCTTCGATCGACCCCGAAGGATACATGCGTATTTCCGACCGCACCAAGGACCTGATCAAATCGGGCGGTGAATGGATCAGTTCGGTGGCGCTCGAGAACGCGATCATGGCTCATCCGGCGGTGGCCGAGGCCGCGGTGATTGCGATCAAGCATCCGAAGTGGGACGAGCGCCCGCTCGCGGTTGTCGTCAAGTGCCCGGACGAGGACTTGAGCGCCGAGGATTTGCGGGCGTTCATCGCGCCTCATTTCGCCAGGTGGCAATTGCCCGACGATTTCGTGTTTGTCGATTCACTGCCGCGCACTTCGACAGGCAAGTTCCTCAAGGCGGAACTGCGCGAGAGATTCAAGGACTGGGCTTCTTCCACGCCTCAGGCTGAGCGCGATGCGGCTTCCGGCGCCGCGCGAAAGGTTGAAGGCGTGGGTTTTTCCCGGACCTCGGGCTGAGCGCGGCCTGGGATTCCGCGTGAAGCCGCGGAACGGCCCGCCACCGCCCCCTGAGAGAGGGGCTGACTTTGGAGAGCGATTGATGGCTATACCGGGATACGGCATGAAGACCGCCGCCGGGTTCGTCGGTCAGGAGCTTGGCGTCTCAAGCTGGCAAATGATCGATCAGCACAGGATCGACGCCTTCGCGGACTGCACCGGCGATCACCAGTGGATCCACGTCGACGTCGAGCGAGCGAAGCGGGAAGGGCCGTTCGGCGGCACGATCGCGCATGGGTATCTCACGCTCTCCATGCTGGCTCCGCTGCAGCAGGAGATCGGCGTGATCCCCGAGGACGCGGGTCAGGCGATCAACTACGGTCTGGACAAGCTGCGCTTCGTAACCCCGGTCAAGGCGGGATCGCGAATCCGCATGCGGGCGACGCTGCTCTCGGTCGAGGATCGCGGCAAGGGACGCCTGCTCTTGAGAACCGGGAACACCTTCGAAATCGAAGGCGAAGAGAAGCCTGCTCTGACCGCGGAGTCGCTTGCGCTGGTCTGGTAGGCAACCTTTTGTCCCTCCGGGTCGGCGAGCGGAGTCGAAGGGACAAGGGCAAAATTGTAAGGGAGGTCGAAAATGGCTGAGAGCACCAAAGGCGAAGACGTTTCGCAACAGATCACGGGCTATTTGCAGAGCTACCAGGACGCTGTCCGAAAGATGACCGGTGCATTCGGCGGCGGATCGCCAGGCAATCCGGCGGAAAGATCCGGCGACGACTCCGCCGAACAGGTGGGGGAGATCGCCGACTACCAGTACATTTCGGGCTTGCAGAACATTGTCGGCGCCCAGCTTAGCGACATCGGCGTCGCGACGCAGAAGATGATAGACCTGTGGTTCCAGCGGCCCGATGTGGCTTACCAGAACATCGCGCGCTTCTGGATGGACCTGTTTCGGATCAATGTCGGAGCATCGGATCTTGCCCCGGAGAAGGGGGACCATCGCTTCGACGATCCCGCCTGGTCGAATCAACCCTTCTACAAGCAGGCGATGCAGACCCATCTGTTGGTGCGCAACACCCTTGATAAACTGGTCAACGACCTGCCGGTCGACCACAAGGAGGCCGAGCGCATTCGGTTCGCCTTCTCGACGCTCACCGAGGCTTTGGCGCCGTCCAACTGGCCGACCAACCCGGCGGCGTTGAAGCGCTTCGTCGAGACCGGGGGCTCCAGCGCGGTCCACGGACTGCAGAACCTTGTCGATGACATCATCCACAACAACGGCATGCCGTCGATGGTCAAACGGGGTGCGTTGAAGGTCGGCAAGGACATGGGCACCACCCCGGGCAAGGTC
>CAZRWU010000241.1:0-4316 GCA_964603915.1 uncultured Rhodospirillaceae bacterium | reverse complement strand
GCCTCACAACAGCGGTCCAGGGAGAGCCTTCCGGCGTCGTTCCCGCCGCCCGCATTTCGCCGAGGTCGATCAACACATCACGCCATCCGTGTCCCCGCAACAGCGCGGCGACACGATCGGTGATATAACCCTGGGCAATGCCGTTCAAGGTCAGCGCCATTCCGGGCGCGATCCGGATCTCGGCGTCGCTGACGCGGATGCGAGAGAAATCGACGCATTCGAGAGTCTTCTCGATTTCCCGCGCGGGAGGGCCGGT
The DNA here is from genome assembly GCA_964603915.1 of uncultured Rhodospirillaceae bacterium. GTDB lineage: Bacteria > Pseudomonadota > Alphaproteobacteria > Rhodospirillales > Defluviicoccaceae > REEP01. The sequence continues at coordinate 4,060 of CAZRWU010000241.1, read as the reverse complement.
ACGATCGTTTGGATGACGCCGGAAATGATCCGCGTAGAGACGCCAGAGCGGCTGAACGCTGACGTCGAAGGCGCCGCCGCTGGCTTGGCCGACGCGACGGGCGATGCGCAACACCGCGACCATGTCGAGAGACGGATAGCGAAGGACGCTGTCGCGGTTGAGGCGGCAGAGTTCGGAATAGGGCCGGTACAGGCTGAAGAGGCTCTCCAGTCGCTCGATCTCGGCAAGACACAGGCGCAGCGCCCTTTGCGCCGCCGCCTGATCCTCGTCAACGAGGACCAGCCGGGCGTCGGCGCCGAGCGCGACGCCCCGCCATTCATAGGCGCCCCGCCACGCCGCGCCGGCGGGCAGACCGCCGGCGGCCAGGGCGGCGCCGGCGATCACGGTCAACACCCGCCTGCGGCTGACAATCGCGCGATGCGACGGGTTCATGGCTGTCCTCCTCTGGCGGGGACGGGTCGTCCGGCGGCAAGCTCATCGCGCCGCTCGCGGCGCTTGCGCCGCGCCACCAAGGGCGGGCAGATGGTGTCGTCGGAATAGAGCATCTGGCACGTCAGGCAGTGGATGCACTCGTTCGGGTTGATCGGTCCTTCCGGATGAATGGCTTGCACCGGGCAGCTATGAAAGCAGATCTGGCATTCCCGACCGCACTGGGGGTGCCGTTTGAGCCACTCGAACATGCGCAGCCGCGCCGGGATCGCCAGCGCGGCGCCCAAGGGGCAGAGGTAACGGCAGAAGAAGCGCTCAATGAACAGTCCCGCCATCAGCAGTCCGGCGGCATAAAGGACGAACGGCCAGTCGCGCTGAAACCGCAACGAGATCGCCGTCTTGAACGGTTCGATTTCCGCGCCGACGAAGGCGGTCGTCATCGAATTGAGAGAGACGGCGAACAGGCCGAGGAACGCCAGGTACTTGATCGGCCACAGCCGCTCGTGCAGCGCGAAGGGCACCCGAAACTGCGGCACGCGCAGCCGGCGCGCGCCGGCGTTCAACAGTTCCTGCAGCGCGCCGAAGGGGCAAAGCCAGCCGCAAAAGACGCCCCGTCCCAGGAAGATCAGGGCCACCGCAACGTAACTCCAAAGAATGAAAATCAACGGATCGAGCAGGAAGAACTCCCACTGGAAATCCGTCATGAGGGAATGCACAAAGGTCAGCACGTTGACGACCGAGAGCTGACCTCCGGCGATCCAGCCGAGCCAAACCAGGACAATCAGCAAAAAAGCCCACCGCAACCGACGAAAGAGCGTGCGACGTCGCACGAAGGCGTCCTGAAACACCAGGATGCCGGTCAGTCCCGCAAGGAGCAGGACAACAGCGGCGATGCTGCTCCACCGCTCGCCCCATGTCTGCTGCCACAGCGGTTGCGCGTCAAAGGCCTCCTGCTGCGCGGGTGGCTCCAAACGATAGCGCTCCGGAACGCGATAATCGACAGACAGGACATCCGTTTCGGCGCCGTCGCCCAGGCTGGCCTGGGCGATCATCAGGTCGAGGCGCCACGGCGCAAGCGGATCGAAACCGCTCTCCTCCGGGATCACGAAAATGCCGATTTCCCGCAGCCCGGGCGCGCCGTCGATCGCCAGCTCCTCGACGTTGCGGTACTTTTCGGTGGTCAGCGGAATCGTCCGCTCTTCCTGGACGATCTGGATCCGATCGAACCGCCCGGTGCGAACGAAGCCGGTGCCTTTGAAAGAATAGCGGCCGTTGGCGGCGATCATGATCGCCTGATCGCCGGGATCGATCTCCGCCAGCAGGCGGTTGAACGGCAGCGTGCCGAGCAGGTTCTCGCCGATCCGTGGCGGCAGCAGAAGAGAGAGATAAAGCTCGATGAATAGCCGTTCGCCGGCGTCGCCGTCTTGCCCGCGCCCAGCGGGATCGGCGGCGGGCGCGATGTCGCCCTCGGTAAAGCGGCGAAAGACGATCGAGCCATCGGCAAGCAGATCCTCCCAACTCGCGGGCTCGAAGGTTCCGGGATCCAGGGTCCCGCTCTCGCCGCCGCCCTTCAGGATCCCGCGGGACAGCGCCACCGCATTGGCCGCGCGCATGATGCCGTCCCGGATAACGGCGCTGGAAACGGTCGCTCCGGCGACAACCGCAGGGAAGGAGGCAGCCGCCGAGTCGACCGCAGCCGCCTCGGCCTTGACCGAGATTCCGCGGAAGCCGGCCACGTAAGCGGTCAGTTGCGTTTCCGAGACGCCGATGACCAGGATCGGCTCGGTATGCTGCCGCAAAAGCGCGCCGGTGATCACGCCGTCGAGATTGATTCCAAACAAGACATCGAGCGGCTTGCCCGAGTATCCGGTTGTTCGGACAGCGGCCAAAGTCGACACCGCATAACCCGCGACCCGGCCATCCTGATATACCGGCGCGGCCGGCGGCGTTCCTTCGAACGGCCCGACCTGCTGCGCGTCGGGAAAAACCTCCTGCAATTCCCTCGGCGTGATCGGGGCGAGCGGGCCCTCCTCGGCGGCGCTTGATACCACCGCGACGAGCACGAACAGAATGCTTATAAACCAAGCGCCGATGGATCGCCTGCTGCGTCGGCCGACGCTGCGCGCGCCCATCGCCGTAAGCATATTCTTGCCGGTCATGTGGTCTCCGCTCCACCTCATGAACTGTGGAGAATCTGAGCGGGCACGCGCCTTGACGACGGTTAAGAATGGCGCGTGTCTGAACACTTGCTTGATCAACGTTAAGGCGGTACAGCCTAGTAGGACAAGAATTGAACGGTGAGTTCAGTTTACGGAGGGGCGTCATGAAGGCAACGGTTGCAACTGTGCTGGTGGTCGCTGCAATCGCCATCGCCGGCCAGCCTGGGCTTGCCCAGCAACAGCCTGCGGCGGAAGATCTCAAGAAACACGAAACACAGCCGGGGGATCGGTACGAACCCAGCCTCGATGTCCTGAAAGAAGTGCCCACAGAGCCGCCCGGCGAGCGGCCCGGCGTGCCGGCGCTGAACGCCGAGGAGTTCCAGCGCGCGAACCAGATCTACTTTGAGCGTTGCGCCGGCTGTCACGGCGTGCTGCGCGCGGGGGCGACGGGCAAGGCGCTGACCACCGATCTGACGCGGGAGCGAGGCTTCGAATACTTGCGCGACTTCATCACCTATGGTTCGCCGGCGGGCATGCCGAACTGGGGAACGTCGGGCGATCTGGAGGAAGCCGATGTCGAGCTGATGGCGAAGTATCTGTTGAACGATCCGCCGCAGCCACCCGAGTTCGGCATGGCGCAAATGAAGGAGACTTGGGAGGTCCTCGTTCCGGTCGATCAACGGCCAACGGAGCAATTGAACGACCTCGACCTTGACAATCTGTTTTCGGTCACGCTGCGCGACGTCGGCCAAGTGGCGCTGATCGACGGCGGCAGCAAGGAAATCGTCACCACCATCACGACCGGCTACGCTGTGCATATCTCCCGAATTTCAGCGTCGGGCCGCTATCTCTACGTGATCGGTCGCGACGCCAAGGTGGATATGATCGATTTGTGGATGGATCCGCCGGCGACCGTGGCGACGATCAAGATCGGCCTCGAAGCCCGTTCTGTTGAAACATCCAAAGCCAAGGGCTGGGAAGACAAATACGCGATCGCCGGCGCCTACTGGCCGCCGCAGTACGTGATCATGGATGGCCCGACGCTCGAGCCGATCAAGATCGTCTCGACCCGCGGTACCACGGTCGACACGCAGGAATACCACCCCGAGCCGCGCGTGGCCGCCATCGTGGCCAGCCACGAGCACCCCGAGTTCATCGTCAACGTGAAGGAAACCGGCCGCATCCTGCTGGTCGACTACAGCAACATCGATGCGCTCAAGGTCACCACGCTCGATGCCGCGCGCTTCCTGCACGACGGAGGCTGGGACAGCTCCAAGCGCTACTTCCTGACCGCGGCGAACAACTCCGACAAGATCGCGATCGTCGACTCGAAGGAGCAGAAGATGGTCGGTCTGGTGGACGTGGACAAGATCCCGCACCCGGGTCGCGGCGCCAACTTCACCCATCCCAAGTACGGCCCGGTGTGGGAGACCTCGGCGCTGGGCAACGAGAAGATCACCCTGATCGCCACC
>CAZRWU010000240.1:0-4356 GCA_964603915.1 uncultured Rhodospirillaceae bacterium | reverse complement strand
GAGTCTCGGTGGCACGTGAACGTTACAGGCTCGACAGGGTGGTCGAGTTAGCCTTCCCTGACCCACTCAAGAGAAATATGTCAGCATTTCCCTAAGCTGAACTTGCGCTGCTTTTGTATCTTCCCTGTATTGTTCGAGGAGACCGAGAGTATCGGTGGGAAGGTCGGTTGCCAGGGCAGCCCCGATCCGTGATTGCAGCTCGGCTTCCGCCTCAATCCGTTCTTCAAGAAGAACCCGCCGGGAATCCTCTGTCATTGCTCTCAGCTTTGAAGCCATCTCATGGAGCAGTTCCGCTTCTACATCAGGCTCAAACGGAAGATCTCCCAGTCTTATGATGTGCGTGCTCATCGTCTCGCTCATTTCCCGCCGCCGCCGCGCGAGATCGACGAAAAGCCGGGCGAGTCGATCATCACCGACGCGTGTCGCCTCTTCCTCGTAATGATCCGCAGCCTCAGTCGCGGCTTCGATCACTTCGTTCAGCCGGATCGCGCGCTGTTCCCGTAGAATGCTCATCCGATAATCCCCCTCCACGCCGTTTTCCAGCCGGCGGTAAGAAGACCTCAAGGGCGCCGCGGACAACCGTGAAGGTCGCGGGTGTTCTGGCCGTGACTTCACCGTCGGTATTAATCGACAAAATGCGGTCTGTGGTGATTTGTATCTTTTCCGCCTGCCGCATCTCCACGTTTTTCGCGTATCCGTGCTTGCCGAGGCGCAGAAGGGGAACCAACAGCATCAATTTCCAGAACGGCGCGCGCCCAAGGGCGTAGAGGTCGAGTCGCCCGTCGTCGATGGCGGCATCATCCGCCACGGTCATTCCCCCACCGTAATAGCGGCCGTTGCCGACCGAGATCTGGATGGCGCGCAGGCGTTCTCGCTTACCGTCGCAAACGATTTCCGCGGTAAACGAACGCGCTTTTGTCACCGCCTCCCAGGCTGTGATGGCGTAACTGGCGATGCCAAATCTTCGCTTCCTTTCGTTGGTCAGCCGGCGAGCGATGCGCACGCTGACGCCCATGCTCGCGACATTGAAGAAGTGCTTGCCGTTGACGCAACCGAGATCGATTCGAGTCGTGTGGCCTTGCGCAATGATTTCACATGCGGCTTTGATGGCCACCGGAATCGACAATGTTCGAGCAAGATCGTTGGCGTTACCCAATGGCAGGATGCCGAGAGGCAGACCGCTACGGAGGACATCCTCAAGAGACAGGCAAAGGGTTCCGTCGCCGCCGCCCAAAATGAGCATGTCAGCGTCGACAGCGGCGCGCCGCACCGTCTCCGCCATTCTCTCAGGGTCGCGGACAAGGTGAACGGACACGTCGATGCCAGCGTCCTCCAGAACGCGCAAGCCCGCGTCGAGGGCCCAGCGTCCGCGGCGACCCTGCCGATTAACGATCAACGCCGCCCTTTTCATATATCGTGTACCTTTGTGTCTGGCGCCCCGTAACGCGGCTGATGCGATTGCGGCAATCGTTCTTGCTGCGCCCACCTTGCCACGGCCGTCGCTGCCTGGGCTCCATCATATGGTGGTTCTGGCAGTGAGCGACGAGCGTATTACAGCGTCCTTATGTCAATTGGTCGCGAAGCTGACGCAACCGACCCTCCGGCAGCACTGAATAGAGAAGGTTCATGATCAAGATCTCCCGGCACGACATCAACTTCGTTCGCTACGTCAAGCCGTCGCAAATTTTCGCGCGATTGTGGCTGACCGCCAAGCGCCATACTTTGGTTCATGCGGCGCAGGTTCTCCCAAGGTTGCGAGACCTGCGGGTGGGGGATCCGGAGCCGCTCCAGGATCGGTTGCCTCAGCCGGTCTTCGCGCCTCGACAGTTTTGCGTGGCGCAGCCCGATGGCGCTTATGAAATGGAATTCCTCAACCGCAGGCGGCGAATGCGCGTGCCGTTGTCGTGGCGAGACCGGCGCCATGATGTGTCGACGTGGCTTTGGGATCTGCACCTGAACTACATGGAGTTCCTGGAGAGCCTCGACGATTGCGCCTTTGCAACGATTGTGCGCGACTGGATTGCATCCAATCCCCCCTATGCTGCGGGCTACTGGCGGGACAACTGGAACAGCTACGCGCTCTCCATTCGCTGCGTCGTTTGGATGCAGCAGTTCGCGGCGCGCCGCGCGCGTCTCGATGTCGATCTTCAGCGGGCAATGATTGTGTCGCTGTGGAAGCAGATGAACTTTCTCACCAATAATCTTGAGCGCGATATTCTTGGCAATCACCTCATCAAGAACATCAAGGCCCTTCTTTGGGCCGGGCGGTTTTTCACGGGACCTCAAGCGCGCTGGTGGCACGCTCTGGGCGAGCGGCTCCTCTCAGAGCAGATCAGCGACCAGATTCTCGGCGACGGCATGCATTACGAGCGTTCGCCGGCTTACCACAATCAGGTATTCGCCGATTTGATCGAGTGTCTGACGGTTGTTGAGCCGGGGCCCATTCACGAGGCGTTGACTGCGGCGTTGGCGCGGATGGCGCAGGTTACAGCCGATCTTCGCCATCCGGACGGATTGGTGCCGCTGTTCAACGATGCCGGTCTGACGTCGGCGTACGCGCCCGAAGCATGCCTTGAGGCTTATACCCACACAACCGGCTATAAGGTCGAACCGCGCCGTCAAATTCATTTGCCGGATGCCGGGTACTTCGGGATTCGAAGCGATGACATGCTCTTTCTCGCCGATTGCGGAGCGATCGCGCCGGACTTCCTTGTCGCCCATGGCCATGGCGACATGCTGTCGTTCGAATGGTCGGTCGCGGGGCGACGCATCATCGTCGATCAGGGCGTTTATGAATATTCGCCGGGAGCGAGGCGGCAGGCGTCGCGCAGTACGCTCTCCCACAATACGGTTTCCATACAGGACGCCGAGCAATGCGATTTTATCGGTTCGTTCCGCTGCGGCCGCCGCGCGCGGGCGCGGGTGCTTTCCTATGAGGGCGCCGACGGCGGCCTTGCTCTCACCGGAACGCACACCGGTTTCGAGCACCTGCCCGGGGGCGCGGCGCACGCGCGCACGTTCACGGTGAGCGCGGGGCGGATCGTCATCGACGACCGGATCACGTATGGCGAGGGACCCCAGCGTGCGACGGCGCGATTCCTGCTTCACCCGGATTGCGCCGTTCGCGTCCATGGCGCCGAGACCCGGATTTCATGTGGCGATGTGGTGATTGTTGCAACGTTCGAAAAGGAGCCGCAAGTGGAGCCGGCGGAATGGTGGCCAGACATGGGCGCAGCCTATCCGACCCGCCGCCTTGTCCTCATCCTTGATGGCGCCTCCGCTCACCGCTCCGTTCTGGAGGTCGAAGCGACTCCCCGTTGAAGAACGACTCGCGGGCTATCGCCAGCCTTGCCGCCGCCCGCGCCTTCCCAGCACACGCCTGATGATTTCCGCAACAACGATTTTCCGGAGAATTCTCAACATTCCGAAGTCCTTATCCCACGTCTCGGCCGGACATGAGAAGAGATCCGGCTGTAGGAGAGAGAAGCTTTTTGCCCTGGCTGATCGGGACAACGGAACTCGAACATGGGAAGTTCCGCATGTTGCCGTTGCCCGACGTGCGCTGTCTTCGGTGGCGTTCGTCGATCTGCGTTCTTGAACCGGCGGGGCGCGGAGGTACACTTCGCTCCGCGAATAGGCGTCGATCGCTGCCTGGGTGCGATCTTCGCGATGGAGGAATCCCATGCCGCTTAAGGATCTTTTGGTGCATGTCGATCATACGCGGCGGTCGGCGGCGCGTCTGGATGCCGCAATTGCACTCGCGGCGGCCCACGACGCGCACCTCGTTGGCGTTTACGTGCTGACGCATCCTCATATTCCGGATTTCGTGCGCGCACAAATTCCCGAGGAATTCATCAAAAGCCAAGCCGAGGCGATCGTCGCCTTCTCAGAAAAGGCAGGCAAGGATTTCGACATCACCGTCAAGCGGGCCGGCGTCAAGGCGGAATGGCGAGTCGTGGAGGGCCAGCCGGAGCCGGTGCTCAGTCTTCATGGGCGTTCCTGCGATCTTTGCATGGTCGGCCAGCGCGACCGGAAAGAGATAGATGCGACAGCCGATACCGAGTTGCCGGACCGCCTGATTCTTTCTGTCGGCCGTCCTGTCCTGGTGATCCCGAGCAACGGGATCTACCCCGTGACCGGAAAGCGAATCATGGTCGCCTGGGATGCCAGCCGCCTCGCCGCCCGCGCCGTCAATGACGCCATGCCTCTTCTTCGCCGGGCCGAGTCGGTCAGTGTTGTCGTGGTCAATTCCCGGCATGGCGAGGATGCCCGCAGAGTGGTCTCCAGCGCCGACATCTGTTTGCATCTTGCGCGCCTGGGCTGGCGTGCGTCCGCTTTACCAGGAAGGCTACAGCG
>CAZRWU010000239.1:0-4375 GCA_964603915.1 uncultured Rhodospirillaceae bacterium | reverse complement strand
GTCGCGCGACAAGTTCCGCTTCCACCGGTGATGTATAATGGCGCTCTCTCTAGCGACATCATGGGGATTATAATATTTCTTCTGCGTGCTAACCAAGATCTGACGCTTACGGCGGAGCGCCGGATCTGGACGAATTCCCAATCTCTCATCCAATTTCTTAAATCGGATAAAAGGACCGATGCAATACTCGTCGTAGTTACAGAATATATAGCTAGGATCGTTTTCTACAAAATTCCATAGGATTCGGTTGATTGCAGCACAGCGAACCGCAAGTTGCTCAATATAACCCATATTATCTACTTTTTTAAGCAACTTCGCGTAGGGATGCAAACCCAACGCCATGATTTCCGGGCAATTCGACAACCGCTCGACCGTCTGGCGACCGTCCCATTTAAGCCTTTTCAGGCTATCGACAACGCCGCAGGGATGTCGAAAAACCGCAACAACGACAGCATCGAAGTTTTCGGCCAGCCACTTGCTCAGCAGCACGGCCGTCGGGTCCTTTATGAGGATTCTGCCAAAAGGATGTTTGAACAATCTCCACGGCCCGAGACGGTGGAAGGGAGAAGCGTTGCCCTTGTGCGAGAACGGGACGAGTCGGGATAAATCGGCTCCCGCCATCATGCGCTGCGCGACGGCTTCGGCTCCTGCTGTATCCAAACCGGACCTCTGTTCCGCCAAGCGGGGACAGTGAAGCGCGGTATAACGGCCAAACGGCTCATGATAATGGCGCATTTCTTGGGAGTGCAGCATATGGCCGAACCACGTCGTTCCGCTCCGCGCGTGGCCGGTTATCAGTATAGGCCTGTCGCCCTCTGCCTGCATCAGGCGGCGTCGGGCTGCCGGATAGTTGATCCAATCTCGTGCCCATCTCTTGGCGCCCACCGCAGATAGGCGTGCTCGAGTCACGACCGGAATCTCGCCTTGTTCTCCTTCATTCAGCCGCTTGATCAGAACAAACCGCGGCCGCCGCCTGAGGAACTGCTGCCTCGCTGCAGAGTGTATCGATTGCCTTTTGCAGGGCAAGAATTTCCTGATTCTTGCTCCCGAGCCTGCGGACAGCGACCGTGCCCTGTTCCTGCTCGCGGGCGCCGACAATGAGCAGAACCGGTACCTTTGCAAGGGAGTGCTCGCGCACCTTGTAATTGATTTTTTCATTGCGAAGGTCGCTCTCGACTCTCACTCCGGAGGCGGCGAGCGAAGCAGAAACTTGGCGGGCATAGTCATCGACGTCATTGGTGATGCTCGCCACGACAGCCTGCACCGGAGCCAGCCATAGCGGCAAACGACCGGCGTAGTGCTCGATCAAGACGCCGATAAACCTTTCAAATGAGCCCAGAATCGCTCGGTGCAGCATCACCGGGCGGTGCTTCTCGCCATCCTCGCCGACGTAACTGGCATCGAGGGCTTCAGGCAGGACGAAGTCGACCTGGAGGGTCCCGAGTTGCCAGTCGCGGCCAATCGCGTCACGTAGCACGAACTCCAGCTTCGGCCCGTAAAAAGCGCCCTCGCCGGGGTTGGGAATCGCCGCCAAGCCGGCGGCGGCGGCGGCCTCCTGCAACGCCTGCTCGGCCCGCGTCCACACCTCGTCCGAGCCCGCGCGCTTGGCCGGACGATCGGAGAACTTGACGATCACATCTTCAAAACCGAGGTCGCGGTAGACGCTGAGGAGAAGTTCGCAAAAGCTCTTGGTTTCGGAAGTGATCTGCGCCTCGGTGCAGAAAATGTGGGCGTCGTCCTGCGTGAACGCCCGAACCCGCATCAAGCCATGCATGGCGCCGGAAGGCTCATTGCGGTGACAAGAGCCGAATTCCGCCATCCTGAGCGGCAAATCGCGATAGCTTTTGATCCCCTGCCGGAAGATCTGGACGTGGCCGGGACAGTTCATCGGCTTGAGCGCCAGCACTTTGTCGTCCGCCTCCGCGACAAACATGCTCTCGCGAAATTTTTCCCAGTGGCCCGACCGCTCCCACAGGCTGCGGTCCATCAGCTGCGGCGTGTTGACTTCGACGTAGCCGGCCTGCTCGAGGCGGCCTCGAATATACTCTTGCAGGGTGCGGTAGAGCCTCCAGCCTTTGGGATGCCAGAAAATTGCGCCCGCCGCCTCCTCCTGGACATGAAAGAGATCCTGTTCACGGCCGATGCGGCGGTGATCGCGGCGCTCCGCCTCCTCGAGCATGTGCAGATAAGCGCTGAGCTGTTTCTCGTCCGCCCAGGCAGTGCCGTAGATCCGCTGCAGCATTTCGTTGCGGGAGTCGCCGCGCCAATAGGCGCCGGCGACTTTCATCAGTTTGAACGCCTTGCCGAGCCGGTCGGTCGAAGGCAAGTGAGGCCCCGTGCACAGATCGAGCCACTCGCCCTGACGGTAGATCGAGATCTCTTCGTTCTCCGGGATGTCGGCGATGATCTGAGCCTTGTAGTGCTCGCCGATCGACTTGAAATATTCGATTGCCTGATCCCGCGACCAGACTTCGCGCGCGATCGGCTCGCCCCGGTCGACGATCTCCCGCATCCGCTCTTCGATCTTCTCTAGATCTTCGGGGGTGAACGGCTGCTTCCTGGCAAAATCGTAGTAAAAGCCGTTCTCGATCGCCGGGCCGATCGTTACTTGCGTTTCAGGATAAAGCTCCTGCACCGCCTCGGCCATGACATGGGCGGCGTCATGCCGCAGAAGTTCGAGGGCGTCGGGGTCCTTCGCGGTGACCACCGCAACGCGGGCGTCCCGGTCCATCACCGTCGCCAGATCCTTCATGACGCCGTTAACGCGCAGCGCCAGCGCCGCCTTGGCGAGACCGACGCCAATATCCGCGGCGAGTTCGACGCCAGAAACCGGACGCTCATAGCGACGCACGCTTCCGTCGGGAAGCGTGATGTGGATGAGATCTTGGTCGGCCAGATGCTGTTCCAACGAAAATGCAACTCATCTTGTTGAGAAAGAGATCGCAACAGTTCCGCAATCTAGATCGGCAGCGTCCATAGTCAAGCAAGCTGTTAAGACGCGGCCGGCGCGGCGCTGCCAACCGTGTTTGGTAAAACCGTCGGCCGCGTGTCCGCCCGCTGCTCTATTAAGGCAACGAGTTTCTCCAGCACCTCAGCGACGCTGACATCGCTCAGCGAGGGTCGGCGGAGATAGATCACGCTCGGCCCTCGCTGACCGCACAAGGCAGGATCTGAAGCGTGTGAAAACAGGACCACCGATGGGCAACCGGCGGCGCTGGCCATGTGCATCGGACCGGTATCGTTGCCCACGGCAACGAGGGCGCCGCGCGCGAGGGCCGCGAGATTCAGAAGCGTTGTCTTGCCTGCGAGGCTGATGGCATCGGCGCAGCGCCCTTGGATCGCCGCATGCAGGGTTTCTTCCGCGGCCGCGCCGATCAGCACCGGCTGAACGCCTCGTGCCGCCAGATGCTTGGCAACAGCCGCATACCGCTCCGCCGGCCAGCGCTTGGCCGGGCGATGCGGCGCGCCCCCCGGGACCAGCAAGGCGTAGCGTGGCCCGACGCCCAGATGCGCCACATCGCCTTGCGCCCAGGAGAGATCCGGAAGGGAGCAGCGCATGATCCCCGCCATTCGCAACTGCTCGGCGCGACTGTCGACGTTGTGCATGAAATCCCGCTGCGGGTTGGCGTGAGGATGCGAGCATCCGCGTGCGATGCCTGACCATTCCGGGTAAGGGCCCGGCCAGAACAGGCGAAAATAGAGACTGCTGCGGCCCGAGGTCTGCAAATCATAGACCCGCGTGAAGTGACCATTGCGCAGCCGCCGCCGCAGCGAAAGCCAAGCGCCCACATGATGCGGCTTCGGGCGCTCATCCACCCAGACGTCATCGACATAGGGCGAGGCCTTCGCCAGCGCGACGAATGGCGCCGTCGTCAACAACGTGAGTCTCGCCTGAGGATGATGCGTGCGAATCGCGGCGAGCGGCCCAAGCGCCTGGATGAAGTCGCCCATGGCGCCGAGCTTGATAACAAGAATCGATGTCTCAGCCATGCCCGCTCAGCACCTCGTCATAAACCGCCAAGGTCTTCGCGCACATGGCGTCCTTGCCGAAGTTTGCGCGGACATGCGCGATGGCCAGCTCCGCCATCTTAAGGCGTTGCGCGGGCGTCAAGTTGACCGCCTCGTCGATGGCCGCAGCCAGCGCCTGGGCGTCGCCGGGAGGCGTCAGCCAGCCAGTTTTTCCCGGCAGCACGGTCTCGCGCGCTCCCCCGTGGTCCGTGCCGATCACCGGCCGGCCGAGCGCCTGCGCCTCGACCAGAACCCGGCCAAAAGCTTCGGGTTCGGTCGACGCGGAAACGACGACGTCGGAGAGCATGTATGCCGCCGGTAAATCCTCGGCGCGGTCGATCAGGCGAACGATTCCGCCAAGACCACG
>CAZRWU010000238.1:0-4403 GCA_964603915.1 uncultured Rhodospirillaceae bacterium | reverse complement strand
AACGTCAGCCACGTGAAGTCGGCGTTGTCGATCCGCACCTCCAAGCTCAAGCCCGGCGTGCCGATCCGCATCGACGGCGTCGAGCAGGATTGAAGCAAGAGGCTCGCGCCGTTACCGACTCTCCTTCATGAAGGTGGCGGATGTTCGGTTCCGGTAACAGCCTACTCCAAGGGGAGTATCCGTTGAAAGCCGGATTGAGGAACCGGACGGAACGCGCCGGTCACAAATACCTTTGCAAGGCGGCGCGGATGCGCTCGCGAATCGGTATGGCGGGATCGGGAGGCTGGAAGGTCTCGCCCGTCACCTGCTCGTAAAGGGCGATGTAGCGGGCGCTGAAGTCGATGATGGTTTCGGCCGGGATGGCGGGTAGCGGCTCGCGGTAGGGATCGCAGCGCGCCGCGATCCACAGGCGCAGGAACTCCTTGTCGAGACTTTCGGGCTCTTCTCCCGCCCGCCACCGCGCCTCGTAGCTGTCGCTTTTCCAGTAGCGGCTGCTGTCCGGCGTGTGAATCTCGTCGGCGAGGACGATCTCGCCCGCGGCTTTGCGGCCGAACTCATACTTGGTGTCGACCAGGATCAGGCCGTGGCGCGCCGCGATCTCCCGTCCGCGCGCGAACAGGGCGAGCGCCTTCTCCGCCACCTCCGCCCATTCGCGCTCACTCATCAGCCCACGCCCGACGATCTCCCGCGCCGCAATGGGCGCATCGTGCGCGCCGCCGGACGCCTTGGTCGTCGGCGTGAGGATCGTCTGCGGCAGCTTCTGGTTTTTCGTCAAGCCGTCCGGCAGCGTCAGGCCGTACATCGTGCGCTCACCCGCGCGGTACATCGGCCAGATCGAGGTGGCGGTCGAGCCGGTGAGATAGTCGCGCACGACGACCTCGACCGGCAGGATGGCCAGCGTCGCGCACACCATGACATTGGGATCGGGATAGCCGATGACGTGGTTGGCGACGATATCCGCCGTCCGCTCGAACCAGAACCGCGCCGTTTGCGTCAGGACCTGGCCCTTGAACGGGACCGCCGCGAGAACCTGATCGAAGGCGCTTTGCCGGTCGGTGGCGATGATGACGCGGCGGCCGTCGGGAAGGTCGTAGCTGTCGCGGACCTTGCCGCGGCTGTGTCCGGGAAGCTCCGGAAAGCGCGCGTCGACCAGAACGTTGTCAAGATGCGCCGCGATCAGGCGGCGGAGACCGTCGCGCCCGGCGGTCACGGCGCGACAACGCGCGCCGGCGTCCCGCCAAGCGTCTGCGGGCCGGCGCGGTTCACTCGTAGACGACCCGGATGATCTCGTAGCTCTTGTGACCGCGCGGCGCCTTCACCTCCACCACGTCGCCAAGGCGCTTGCCGATCAAGGCGCGTCCCAGGGGCGAGGTCACCGAAAGGCGGCCTTGTCCGGCGTCGGCCTCGTAGCTGCCGACGAGTTGATAGGCGTTCTCCTCCTCGGTGTCTTCGTCGCACAGCAGCACGGTGGCGCCGAAGCGGACCACGTCCGAATTCTGGTTCGTCACGTCGATGACCTGAACCCGGCTGATGATGTCCTCCAGCTCCGCAAGGCGTCCTTCGATGAAGCTCTGCCTCTCCCGCGCCGCGTGATATTCGGCGTTTTCGGAAAGGTCGCCGTGTTCGCGGGCGTCGGCGATGGCGCGGATCACCGCCGGACGCTCCTCCGTCCTCAGCCGCTTGAGCTCCTCCTCCAAGCGTGCGTATCCTTCGGGCGTCATCGGAAATTTCTCGACCAACTCTCCAACCTCTTCTGCAAAGTGACAGCGCCGCTCCCCAACACTTCGGGGCTTCGCTCCGGCCGGCGCAAGGCAAACTTCAGAAAGAAGGAGTAAAATACGATTGCAGGGGGGCCACTTCAAGCCCGTCCCCCTCTTTCAAGGCGGCGATGGCGCCCACCGTCGCCGCGGCGCCGGCGATGGTCGTGTAATGCGGCACGTTGTTCATGAGCGCCGAGCGGCGGATCGAAAAGCTGTCCTTGATGGCCTGCGCCCCTTCGGTGGTGTTGATGACCATGTGCACGTCGCCGTTGATGATGGCGTCCTCGCAATGCGGCCGTCCCTGCATCACCTTGTTGACGCGGCGCGCCCGCAAGCCTCGGCTGTTGAGGTAATTCGCCGTCCCGTCGGTCGCGACGAGGTCGAAGCCGAGATCGGCGAGACGCCGGGCAAGCTCGGCGGCCGCCGGCTTGTCGTGCTCGCGGACCGACAGGAAGACGGTCCCTTGCGTCGGCAGCTTGATTCCGGCGCCGAGCTGCGACTTGGCGAAGGCGCGGCGAAAGTCGGGGCCGATGCCCATGACTTCGCCGGTCGATTTCATTTCCGGACCGAGAATGATGTCGACCCCGGGGAAGCGGGTGAACGGAAACACGGCCTCCTTGACCGCGACGTGATCGCGCCGCTGCTCGCCGTTCAGCGGGAACGCGGTCAGCTTCTCGCCGGCCATCACCCGCGCCGCGATCTTGGCGATCGGCACCCCGGTCGCCTTGGCGACGAACGGCACCGTCCGGCTGGCGCGGGGGTTGACCTCGAAAATGTAGATCCGGCCGTCCTTGACCGCGAACTGCACGTTCATCAGGCCGACCACGTTCAACGCCCGGGCAAGCTGGGCGGTCTGGCGCTTGATCTCAGCGATGATTTCCTCGCTGAGCGTGTGCGGCGGCAGGGAGCACGCCGAGTCGCCGGAATGGATTCCGGCCTCCTCGATATGCTGCATCACGCCGGCGACATAGACGCTCTCGCCGTCGGCGACCGCGTCGACATCGACCTCGATCGCTTCTTGCAGATATTCATCGAGGAGAATGGGATACTCCTCGTTGATCATCACTTCCGGCCCCAGGCCCGAGAGCTTCTCCAGGATCATGCGCTCGAAATAGCGGTCGAGATCGGCCGGGCCATAGACGATGTCCATCGCCCGTCCGCCCAGGACGTAGGACGGCCGCACCACGAGCGGATAGCCGATCCGCTCGGCGACCCGGCGCGCCGTCTCGGCCGACGGCGCGGTCGCGTTCTGCGGCTGGCGCAGGCCGAGCTCGGTGAGAAGCGCCTGGAAACGCTCGCGATCCTCGGCGAGATCGATGGCGTCGGGCGAGGTGCCGAGGATCGGGATGCCGGCCTCGGCCAGCGGCTGCGCCAGCTTCAGCGGCGTCTGCCCGCCGAACTGGACGATGACGCCGAGCAGCGCGCCCCGCGACTGCTCGACCCGGATCAGCTCGATGACGTCCTCGTCGGTCAGCGGCTCGAAATAGAGGCGGTCGGAGGTGTCGTAATCCGTCGACACCGTTTCCGGGTTGCAGTTGACCATGATCGCCTCGTGACCGGCCTCGCGCAAGGCGTAGGCCGCGTGCACGCAACAGTAGTCGAACTCGATGCCCTGCCCGATCCGGTTGGGGCCGCCGCCGAGGATGACCACCTTGGTGCGTTGCGATGGCGCCGCCTCGCATTCCGCCGGGCGTACGCCGTCGCCTTCATAGGTCGAATACATGTACGAGGTCTGCGATGGAAACTCGCCGGCGCAGGTGTCGACGCGCTTATAGACCGGATTCAAGGCCAGCACGCGGCGGCGCATCGCCACCTCCTGCGCCGTCTTGCCGCAGAGCTGGGCCAGCCGCTGATCGGAGAAGCCGAGCGCCTTCAAGCGGTGCAGGGAGGGCGCGTCGCCGGGCAGGCCGCGCAGCCGCACCTCTTCCTCGATATCGACGAGTTGCTTGATCTGGTCGAGAAACCATCGGTCGTAGTGGCAGGCGCCGTAGACTTCCTCGATCGACAGGCCGTGACGGAACGCCTGGGCGATGGCGAGCAAGCGGTCCGGCCGCGGCAGGGTCACCGCCGCCAGCACCGTGTCCTTCGAGCCGTTGAGGGCGACCTCGTTGAGTCCGGTCAGGCCGATTTCCATCGACCGCAATCCCTTTTGCAGCGACTCGGCGAAGCAACGGCCGATCGCCATCGCCTCCCCCACCGATTTCATCGATGTGGTCAGGAGCGGCTCGGCGCCGGGAAACTTCTCGAAGGTGAAGCGCGGGATTTTCGTGACGATATAGTCGATCGACGGCTCGAACGAGGCCGGAGTGACGCCGGTGATGTCGTTCTGTAACTCGTCGAGGCGGTAGCCCACCGCCAACTTGGCGGCGACCTTGGCGATGGGAAAGCCGGTCGCCTTGGACGCCAGCGCCGAGGAGCGCGAGACGCGCGGGTTCATCTCGATAACGACAAGGCGGCCGTCGGCCGGATTGACCGCGAACTGGACGTTGGAGCCGCCCGTTTCGACGCCGATTTCCCGCAACACCGCGATCGAGGCATTGCGCATGATCTGGTACTCTTTGTCGGTCAGCGTCAGCGCCGGCGCCACCGTGATCGAATCGCCGGTGTGGACACCCATCGGATCGACGTTCTCGATCGAGCAGA
>CAZRWU010000237.1:0-4423 GCA_964603915.1 uncultured Rhodospirillaceae bacterium | reverse complement strand
TCTAAAGCCATGGCCGCCTCCCGCATCCGAGACCTCGGGAGGAACCGTCGTCAAGGCAATCCGTTCCAGTCAGACTGCCAAAGTAGTGTGAGGCGTCTATTCTCCCCAATACGGACGGGCGCCGTAGTAGTCATGGACCTGGCGGCCGTAAGCCTGGTCCTGAAGCCGGCTCGTCTCGTCCGCGGCAAGAACCGGCGCTCCCTCCAGGCGAGATCTGTCGATGTCGACGACGTAGCCGCCCATGCTGGTGTCATAGGTCAGCACGCCCCACGGCAGCGCGTGGTACTTCTCGCCGATGCCGAGGAACCCGCCGAACGACATGACGGCATAGGCCACCTTGCCGCTCAACTTGTGGATCATGATGTTCTCGACCGTGCCGAGCTTCTCGCCGGCGCGATTGTAGACCGCCGTGCCCTCGACCTTGTCGGCCGAGATCAGCTCGCCGGTCTCGTCGGTACGGAGCTGTTGGTCCGTCGCCATCGTCGTCCTCCTTCGCCGTTCCGCAGTCGTCCCAGGTAACGGAACATGCCGGCAAAGGTTCCTTGAAATGAGGCGGTCCCTCATGGCCATCGACGCGTGGGCGCGCCAGGTCCTCAAGCGCAAGCCGTCGATCGCGCTGGATTCGGTGAAAAATCGGCTGCCCTCGCCTTCATCATCCGCCCGCTCACGCTCTGACGGCGCGGTACGCCTCGGTGCGGAAAACCGCGTCGTTTGGCGCAAGAACCCCTCTGCCGTAGCCACCTTGAAGCCGTGAGAGAAGGCCGGCGGGAGGTTCGACGATAGCAGGAGAGGATGGCCTCGCGGGCACCCTTTGTTCCGACCCGGAAGCGCCGCTCGGCGAGGATCGCCGCAACGCCTCCCCTCTTGCCGGGAAAAGGTACGGGCGCCGGATGATTTATGACCCGCTCCCCGGCGCCCGCACCCCATGCGCCTACCGATACACGATCGTTGCGCTCGTCGCGCCAGCCGGCAGCTGCACATCGCGGCCGATGACGGCGGCCGCGCCGGCATCGCTGCTCGCGCTTACGACATCGCCGAATCGGCACGGGTAGACGTAGCGCGGGGCTCTCGGCGGCGCGTGAGTGATCGAGATCGTAATCCGTTTTTGCGTCGAGTCGTGAACCAATCGGTATCCGAAGGGACCGCCGAGCGCCGTCGGCGCCGCATCGACGCCGACCGACCCGGAGTCCGCGAGCCAGTGCGGCATCACGCCCGCCGCCAGGAAGATCTGCGGATCGCCGTCCTCGTCCACTTCGAAGAACAGGATGTCGCGGATCAGCGAAATAAGCTCGGCGCAAGCCCAGCCATGGGGGATATCGCCCATGTACCACCAGCGGTCCGGAACCTCCTGGAAGTCCTTGGCGATCGGATAGCAATGCTGCTCGTTCCACGCCCCGAGCGCCACGTCCCAGACATCGTCGGCAAGACCGCTGGATCGAGCGATGCGGGCGTAGCCGGCGTTGCCGACGCTCCAGGCCAGCAGCCGGTCCATCCGCTCGACATCGCCGGTCAGAAGGAAGGCGTGCGCGAGCTGCAAGGTCAGGTAGGGACCATAGCAATGCCACGCCGCGTCGTGGCGAAACCCGCCATCGATGAAATGGCTCCAGATCGTCTCCAGGGTCATGCGAAAAGCCAGATCGACGTCGTCGCCGAGCTTGGCGCCGACGTAGAGCCGACACGGATGGAAATACGCCACCGCGCCGATCATTGTGGAGTCCAGTCGCCCGACGTCGCCGGGTCCGGTCGGCACGAAGGTTTCCCAGAACCCACGCTCGCGCTGGCGGGCCAGCACCCAGCGGATGGAATCGATGGTCGCCTGCCGGAGCGAATCGTACGCGTCCCAGATCTCTCGAACTTCATGAGCGCCGATCCGGGTGGCGAGCTGCGCGGCCTCCCACAGGCCGGCCAGCCCCCACAGGTCGTCCCAGTAGTGCGGCTGACCCTTGTCGCCGATGTGTTCGGCGCTCCAGCCGCTGTGCAACAAGCCGTAGACGCTCCGGTTGTCGCGGATCCAGCGGGCGCCTTCCAGAACATAGGGCCAGTAGAGGCCGAGGCCGAAGGCGCGCGCCGGCCCGTGGATTCGGTCCAACCGCCCGATCGCCCACAGCGCCTGCCCGTTGGCGTCCCACTCATGATCGTTCTTCTCGTGCTCGCCGCCAAAGAAGCCGTGGAGATTGACAGGACCCCATTGTTCGTAGCCGCGATGGAAGACCCCTGGGTAGTGGGTGCCGAACTGCTCCGTCGGCAGATCGAGGTCGCCGGCCAACGCACAGGCGATGCCCTCGACGGAGGAATCGCGGACCCAGAACGAGTCGTAGATCGTCGGCCCCGGGTGGATTTGACCGGCATCCGCCAGCATCAAAAGGTTCGCCCGACAGACGCGAAACAGGTCCTTGAGGTGGGCAACCGGCGCCGGCAGGGCCAGCTGCGTTCCTTGGCCATCCAGCTTGTTTGTCCAGAACGCCCGGTTCGCCGACGCCAGCGCGTCAGGATCCGCGGCATGAAACTCCGCAAGGTCGTCGCCGCGGTAATCGTCGACCGGCAGGTAAAGGTCGACCACCGTCGAAGCGCCCGCCGCCAATGCCGGAAGGTTCCAGGCGAAGACGCCCGTGCACAGGCCGGCCACGAAGTCGGTGCCGACGTTGCTGCCGTTGAGGGCGCCGGAGGTGATCAGGTCGCGATACGGGTTGTTGTTCAGGTATGAATTCGGATCGAATGAACCCGTCGGATTGCCGTAAACGCCGAACCGGTCGGGCGCGGTGCGGAAAATCGGGCCCCAGCCGTTGTTGACCTCGACCAGCCGTGTGGCGGGATCGAAGCGGATGAAGCTGATCCGCTTGTCGTCGGTATAGCGGCCGGCTTTGTCATGACGCTGAAACCCTGTTGGCCCGGCGGGGCTGATGGCGACGCACAACCAGCCTGGCCTGCTCGCGGCAAGGGCGCGGATGGTGAAGCGGACGACGACGACCGACCGGCGCCGCGGGCCGAGCACGGTCGCATGCACCTCCTGGTCGACCTCAAGGTGCAGCGGGCCGTCGTAGCGGGTGTGCAGAATCGGCAGATAGCCGTTCTCGTGCGCTTGCGACAACGGCCGGCGTCCGTTGATGGCGATTGGAAACTGCGGCAGGTGCAAGGCGCGCGCTGCAGGATCGAAAAGGAAAAAGTTCAGTCCATAATTGTCATAAACCGGTTCGACTTCTCCCGCCTGGCCAACCAGGCTTTCCTGATGGTGATCTTTGACTCCAACCATATGCCAGTAGCGGTAATGAGCGTTCGAAGCAAAAGCCCCCTCTTTGGAGGAAAACAGGCCACTGTCATAATCTTCGCTCCAAGCGCGGAAGTACTGATGGCACCACCAGGGTAGAGGGTACCGATCTTTATCAGTCCACTGCCGCCAAGACACCTCGTAGAACATCCATTCGTGGGTTTGCGCCATACTCTTTTCCTTTAAAGTCAGTTCTCTTAAGAGCGATCGAACAACGGGCTGAAGTTGCGAGGAACGTCCCACCGCGAATGGCGGCGGCGAAGGTTTTTTAGGTATACTTTCCGAGATTGGGAAGATAAAAATTTTCTTCCCTACATTTAGAAGTTCAAATGTGCTGCGGTACCCCATAGATGCTCACGAGGCAGCGTCGAGGGGAGGACTTGCGCGGGCCCTGCCGATCCGGCCGGCTTGTGATTCCCGGGCGGTGCAAGAGGTGGAAGAAGCCTATCGACGACGCGGCGCATGGGGAGAACGATGGCGCCGCGCGTGATTACGGGCGGGAGCGCGGCGAGATCGTGTTCGAGATCAACGCCGGCTCGTGCTGACCAGGATGAACGTCACCAGGCACGGCGTCTGGCCGCGGTTGCTCCAGGCGTGGTTGGCGCCGCGCTGGACCAACGCGTCGCCGGCCCGCAGCAACGTTTCCCCTTCGTCCATGACGGCGTAAATCTCGCCGGAGAGCACGATCGCGTAGTCTACGCTCCTCGTCTTGTGCATTCCAGGGTGGCGGGAGGCATCCGGATCCATCGCATCGCCGGCGCCCATCGCCGCGAAGGCGGCTTGGCGGTCGAAGCGCGCGCCGAGGCTGCTGTCCGGGGGAAACTCGACGACGCGGAAGATCGTCCCACCCGGCGGCGGCTCCAGCACGACCGGGCGAGCGGCCGCGTCGGCGTCGCCTGCGTTGTCGGCGGGCGCGCCATCCGTCACCCACAGGTTGGTCAACGCGAAGTCCGCCGCGCCGGGCAAGGCGAGAACGTGAGGCGAGGGGCCATCGCTGACGATCACCGACTTGCCCTTCTCGTTGTGGCCGGTCACCACGCGGCGGATCTTCCTGGGCATAGGCTCCTCCCTCGAACTTCCTTGACTGAGAGATCGCAGATGAGCCGGGAACCCTCTTCGTTCACGCGCTCATGCGCGATCCCAGCATACAGCCCATGG
>CAZRWU010000236.1:0-4442 GCA_964603915.1 uncultured Rhodospirillaceae bacterium | reverse complement strand
GCGTTTTTCCCACGCGTTGGGGACGCGCTCATTTCCTTCGCCGACATCATGCCGGTCCTGATCGCCTATGTCGGACGCGACAAGCGCTTTCGCTTCGCCAACAAAACCTTTGATGGCTGGTTCGGTCTTTCGCAGGCGCAAATATGCGGACGCCTGGTGCGCAACGTGGTCGGCGCGGTCGTCTACAAATCCATCAAACCGCACATCGACGCGGCTCTCGCCGGCGCAACCGTAAGCTTCGAGCTGACCGCGCCCTTCAGCGTCGGCCGCCGCACGCTGCGCATGACGTTTATCGGCGATACCGACGCGGCATCCTCGATTGCCCGCGGCTTCTTCGTGCTGGGCGAGGACTTGAGCGAGCCAATTGAAATGTTGCGGCGAGAGATCGCCGACCGCGAGCGGATCAAGAGCGAACTCGCCAAGAAAGAAAAGCTGCTTTCGGAACTGGTGGAGACGGCGCCGACGCTCGTTGTCCTGGCCGACTCGACCGGCCGCATCCTGCTGTTCAACCGCGCCTGCGAGGAGCTGACGGGCTACCCGCGCGAGGAAGCGATCGGCAAGAATCTGCTTGAAATGTTCGTTCCGTCCGATTGGTGGCCAACGGTGCAGCGGCGTTTTGCCGATCCCCGCGCCCCGGAGGTCCGGCAGCCGCACGAGAACCCTTGGATAACCAAAACGGGAAAGCTGCGGGATATCGAATGGCGCTGCGCGGCGCTTCCGGTCGATGGCGACAACAGCCTGGGCGTGCTCGGCATCGGCGTCGATATCACCGAGCGCAAGGCGGCGGAGCGGGCGGCCTACCAGCAACAGGTCGAACTGGCGCGGGTCCTGCGGGTCAACACCATGGGCGAAATGGCCGCGGCGCTGGCGCACGAACTCAGCCAACCGCTGGCCGCAATCCTCAGTTACACGCAGGGCTGCCAACGGTTGATCGCGGAACACGACGGCGCCGATAGCGATGTCGTCGGTTACCTTGAGAAGCTGGCCGGACAGGCGCGCCGCGCCGGCGAGATCGTCCAGCATATTCGACGATTCATTCAGAAGGATGAACCGCGGAGCAGCCTCTGCGATGTCAACGATCTGGTCCGCGAAGCCGCGGCGTTCGCCCGCAGCGAAGCCACGTTGCATGGGATCGAGCTGACCCTGAATCTCGCGCCCGAACCGATAACGGTGCAAGCGGAGCGGATCGCGATCGAGCAGGTCATCCTCAATCTCTTTCATAACAGCGTCGAGGCGCTTGTTGGCGCGGGGTGCGACCGACGCGAAATCGCCATCGCCACCAGCACGCAGGAAGAATTCGCCGTGGTCGGGATCGCCGACACCGGACCGGGGATTTCGCCCGAGTTGATCGGCCGTCTGTTCCAGGCGTTCGTGACGTCGAAACGGAACGGACTGGGGCTGGGACTGTCGATCTGCCGGTCCATTGTGAGGGACCATTGCGGCGAGATGTGGCTCGCCAACAGGCACGAGGGCGGCGCGCATTTCTTGTTTTCGCTGCCCCTCGCCGCCAATGGATCCAAGGTCGATGGCTGAAGGCACGGTCCATTTCGTCGAGGACGACGAGGCGGTCCGGGACGCGGTTTCGCTGGTCTTGAGGACAGCGGGGCTGGACGTTCGCGCCTATCCGACAGCGGAGGCGTTTCTCGACATTTTTGTCCCGGGTGAAGCGCCCGAGATTGTCGTGGCCGATGTCCGCCTTCCGAAAATGAGCGGCATCGATCTTCAAAAGCGGCTGGCGGCGTCCGGGTGCGCGATCCCCATCATCCTCGTTACGGGCCATGGCGACGTTCCGATGGCGACCCAGGCGCTCAAGGCGGGCGCGCTCGATTTCATCCAAAAACCGATCGACGAAGGGGATTTGCTGGCGAGCATCGGGCAAGGCATGCAAGTTGCCTCCGAGCGCTTCAGCCGCGCCGCGCGCCTCAAGGAGTATCAAGATCGCCTGCAAACCCTGACGGCTCGCGAGCGCGAGGTGATGGGTCTTGTCGTCGCTGGAGCATCGAACAAGCGCGTTGCCGCCCAGCTCGGCATCAGTCCACGGACTGTTGAAGTTTACCGCAAACGGGTCATGGAAAAGATGCAGGTGACGACGCTTCCCGATCTGGTGCGGATCGCCGGAACCCTGGGCGGATCATAAAGGTTGGATTTTCCATCCGTGATTTCCCTTAAGGAGATGGTCTAGCTGGCGGCGATCAGTGCGATCAAGTAATTAGATACTGGATCTCCACACAAGAGTGGATAGACCGTCAGCGGTTTTATCCACGCCTTTTTGAGCGGCTATAAGGGCCGCTCTTTTTTTGACGCAAGAACATCACACGGCGATGGCGCCGGTTTCATCGGCTTCGAGTTTGAACGCAGCCGCCATCAAGGCGCGGGTATAGGCTTGGCGTGGCGCGGCGAAAATCGTCTCGGCCGGACCCTGCTCGACGACTTGGCCGCGGCGCATCACCACGACCTCATGGGCCAGGGCGCGCACCACCCGCAAATCGTGGCTGATGAACAAATAGGTAAGATTGTAGGTCTTCTGCAAACGGCGCAGCAGCTTGACGATTTGCGCCTGGACCGAGACGTCGAGGGCGCTGGTCGGCTCGTCGAGTACAATGAAGTCAGGCTTGAGGACGAGCGCCCGGGCGATGGCGATGCGCTGACGCTGCCCGCCGGAGAATTCGTGCGGATAGCGGTCGCGGGCGTCTGGATCGAGGCCGACTTCCTCAAGCGTCTCGACGATGCGTCGCCGCCGTTCCTCGCGCGTGCCGAGCTTGTGGATTTTCAGCCCCTCCTCGACGATCTGGCCGACCGACATGCGGGGCGACAGACTGCCGAAGGGATCCTGAAAGACGATCTGCATGCGCCGACGCAACGGCCGCAAGGCTTGCCAGGACAGCCCTTGGATCTGCCGGCCGTCGAACACGATCGATCCTTGCGACTTCTGCAGCCGGATCAGGGCGCGGGCAAGCGTGCTCTTGCCGGAGCCGCTCTCGCCGACGACGCCAAGCGTATGCCCCTTGCGCACCGTCAGCGAAACCCCCTCCACCGCCTTGACGTGATCGACCGTCCGCCGCAACAAGCCGCGCTTGATCGGAAACCACACCCGTGTTTCGGTCGCCTCGATAAGCGCCGCCGCGTGTTGGGGCGCCGGCTCGGGCCGGTCGCGAGGCTCGGAGTCGAGGAGATGCCGGGTATAGGGATGAGCCGGCTGCTGGAAGATGTCGGCGACGCGGCCTTGCTCGACGATCTCCCCTTGGCTCATCACGCACACCCGCTCGGCGACCCGCCGGACGATGGTGAGATCGTGCGTGATCAGCAGAAGCGCCATTTTCAGCCGCGCCTGAAGATCGCCGAGCAGCTTCAGGATCTGCGCCTGGATGGTGACGTCGAGCGCCGTCGTCGGCTCGTCGGCGATGAGCAGATCGGGCTCGTTGGCGAGCGCCATGGCGATCATCACCCGCTGCTGCTGGCCTCCGGAGAATTCATGCGGCAGGGCCCCGAGCCGATGCTCCGCCTCGGGCAGGCCGACCATGTGCAAGAGCTCGATGACGCGCTCCCGGGCTTGACGGCGATTCATTCCGCGATGCACCACCAGCACCTCGGCGATCTGCTTTTCGATCGTGTGCAGCGGATTGAGCGAATTCAAAGGCTCCTGGAAGATCATGCTGATGCGGTTGCCGCGCAGCGCCCGCATCCGCGCCTCGGGCAGGGTCAGCACGTCCTCGCCGGCGAAGCGGATCGATCCAGCCGGGTGCCAAGCCATCGGATAGGGCAAAAGGCGCATCACGCTGAGCGCGGTGACCGACTTGCCGGAGCCGCTTTCGCCAACGAGGGCGACGGTCTCGGCCTTGCCAACGCTTAACGACACGCCGCGGACAGCCTCGACCGACCGCGCTCCCCGGCCGAAGGACACCGCCAGGTTGTCGATCGCCAGCAGCGGACCGCCTGCCGTTTGGTTCGGCGTCACCCGCGCGCCTCCGCCGGCGCCGAGGCCGGAGCGACATAACCGCCGGTGGCGGGTCCCGGGACCGCCGGTGTCTGGATGAACGCCTTGCGCGGATCGAACGCATCGCGCACCGCCTCGCCGATGAAAATCAACAGCGAGAGCATGATGGCGATGACGAAGAAGCCGGTCAGGCCCAGCCACGGCGCTTGCAGGTTGGCCTTGCCCTGGGCGAGCAGCTCGCCGAGAGACGCCGAACCGGGCGGCAAGCCGATGCCGAGAAAATCGAGTCCGGTCAGGGCGGTGACCGAGCCTGCGAGAATGAACGGCATGAACGTCATCGTCGCCACCACGGCGTTCGGCAGGACATGGCGGAACATGATGACGATGTTGGACGCGCCGAGCGCGCGCGCCGCCCGCACATAGTCGAAGTTGCGCGCTCGCAGGAACTCGGCGCGAACCACGCCGACGAACCCCATCCACTGAAACAACAGCAGAATTCCGAGCAGCC
>CAZRWU010000235.1:0-4443 GCA_964603915.1 uncultured Rhodospirillaceae bacterium | reverse complement strand
GATGGTCCCCTGCGATGCCCTGCCCTGCCCCGGCGGCCAGGATCCGGACACGTGGAATCCAACAGTCGTTGTCAGCTTTTACGCAGGTGGGCGTTCATGTGCTTCTTATACGCTTCGACGCCCGGCTGACCGTAGGGATTGATGCCGATCAAGCGTCCTTCGACCACGGTGGCCAGCATGAGCATCTGGAAAAATTGGCCCATCGAGGCTTCGTCCAGCCGAGGCAGATGCAAATCGGCCGTCGGCCGGCGATCTTCGCGATAGGCCTGGTTCGTGCCGGCAATGGCGGCGGCCATTGGCGAGCCTGCCCCGGATTTTTCCGGCATCGACACTCAAGGAGTCGTTCACGCGCTTGCCGATTACCGTGGATCTCCGGTGGTTCTGGAATGGACCAACCACGAATGCCCTTACACCATCAAGCATTACCGGGCAGGAGCCATGCAAGCCCTGCAGAAAGAGGCGCGCAGCGGCGGCGCGGTCTGGTTTTCGATCGTCTCGTCCGCGCCGGGGACCCAAGGTCACGTGACGCCGGATGAGGCGGATGAGTTGACAAGCGGCCGTAACGCGGCGCCGACAGCGGTCATTGTCGATGCCGACGGCGCGATTGCCCGGGCCTACGACGCCAAGACGACGCCGCACATGTTCGTCATCGATCCCGCGGGGAAACTCGTCTACATGGGCGCGATTGACAACGCGCCGTTGGCCCGCGGCGATCCGGCGATGGCGCATAACTATGTCCGGCAGGCTTTGAGCGATCTTGCGGCGCAGCGTCCAATCGAAACCGCCGCCACCCAGCCTTACGGCTGCTCGATCAAGTACGCCGAGTGAGATCATATCGTTGACCAGCGGCCGCAGAAAGGATTTGTGCTGATGACAGGAGCGATTGAAGCGCGACTCGTCGAATTCGGCATTGTCTTGCCAAGACAGTCAGCGCCGGCGGGCGCTTATGTTCCTCACGTCGTCGTCGGCGATCTCGTCTTCGTCTCCGGGCAACTGCCGATTCTGGATGGGGATCTGAAGTACGCTGGCCGTATCGGCGCGACACTCACCGTCGAGCACGGGTACGCCGCCGCGCGGCTGTGCGGCCTCAACCTCCTTGCGCACATGCGCGACGTTTGCGCGGGCGACCTTGGCCAGATTACGCGGGTGGTCAAGCTGGGAGGCTTCGTTCAGTGCACGCCGGATTTCACTGATCAGCCGAAGGTCGTCAATGGCGCCTCGGATTTGATGATGGAAGTCTTTGCGGAAAGCGGCCGGCATACGCGCATCGCTGTCGGCGCCGCCGCGCTGCCGATGGATGCGGCGGTGGAGGTGGACGGAATTTTCCAGATCGGCTGAGCAGGCAAGGCGACGGCGGTCATGAGCCGCTCTCATCGGTTGCATTTATTGTCGCGGCAATGACCATTGCTTTATCGATGGTATGCCGGTATCCCTCTTGTTGGGAAGAAAGGCGCAACCGGCCCGGGCCAGAACAAGCGACCCCGATACCGTGGAAGCGTGCTGGATATTGTCCGCAATCAAGGCGTCTCAGCGACACTGGCGGCAAGCCGATCAGGCCAAGGCCGCGTTTCCGTGTCAACCCTTCATAAGGGCAAGGGCCCCTCGTGTTTTTCCATCTTCCCAGGAATCTCATGCTGACATTTCGCGAACTGCGCACCGGCCTCGGCCGGGTCGAAGGGAGAATGTTCAAGATGAATCAAGCGAAGCTTTGGCGTCGAATAACAAGGAGAAGTGCCTTTGCTGTAGCGGCCGTCCTGCTGTGTTGTGGAATCGTGGCCGCCCCCGCCAGCGCTCAGGAAAAAGTGCGCTGGAAAGTGCCGCTCGCGTTTCCATCGACGTTGCCGGCGCTTGGCGACACGTCGGCATGGGTTTTCGGTACGCTCAGCACGGCGAGCGGCGGCAACATCCAACTCAAAATTTATGAGCCGGGAAAGCTGGTTCCGCCGTTCCAGATCATGGAAGCGGTCAAGGACAAGAAGGTTGAAGCCGGTTTCACCTGGATCGGTTATGACCGTGGCAAGATTCCGGCCTTGCCGCTGATCTCCGCGGTGCCGTTCGGCATGGAGCCATGGGAGTTCATGGCGTGGTGGTACCATGGCGGCGGCTCGGCGCTTGGTGAAGAACTCTATGCGCCCCACAATGTTCATCCCATACTGTGCGGCATCACCAGTCCCGAAACGGCCGGATGGTTCCGCAAGGAAATCAAAACCCTCGACGACTTGAAGGGTTTGAAGATCCGCTTCGCCGGCCTCGGCGGCGAGGTTTTGCAAAAGCTCGGCGCTTCCGTCACCGAGATCCCCGGCGGAGAGATCTACCAGGCGCTGGAAAAGGGGGCGATCGACGCCAGCGAGTTCTCGCTGCCGGAGGTCGATCAGCAACTCGGTTTTCACCAGGTGGCCAAGTTCAATTACTTCCCGGGCTGGCATCAGACGTTCACGACCATGCATCTGATCGTCAACAAGCAGATCTGGGACGCTCTTGATGAGCAAAGCCAAGCCCTGATCAATATGGCGTGCATGGCGGGCACGACTTATGGCCTCAGCAAAGCCGAAGCCAATCAGGGCAAGGTCGTCGCCGGGTTCAAGGACATCGGCGTGACGCCGGTCATTCTCCCGGACGAAATTCTCGTGCAACTCGAAAAGGTCACCGCCGAAGTTCTCGAAGAGCAAGCGGCGAAGGATGAAATGTTCAGCAAGATTCTTCAGTCGCAAACCGACTTCCGCAAATCTTATCAGCTTTGGAAACAGTACGGCTACCTGCCGCGCGACTTCCAGAACTCCCTTGTCGGCACTACGGACGAACCGAGCCAACAGTAGCGACCACAGGGTCAGTGGTGAAAGGGAAGCGGAACTATGACGGAGGGAGCGCCGAGCGCCGGCGATGCGCCGCACGTCGACATCGAGCAACTCATTCACCACACCGAGCTGCCGCATACCCGGCTTTCCAGTGTCCTTGACGCTCTTGTCAGGGGCATTGGAAACGCCGTTTCATGGGTATGGATCCTTCTCGTCGCGGTGATCGTCATCAATGTCGTCGCCCGTTATGCGTTTGGCCAAGGCCGGATCGAGTTTGAGGAACTGCAATGGCACCTTTACGCCATCGGGTTTCTCATCGGCCTGTCCTATTGCATCCAGAACGACTCTCATATCCGCATCGATATCTTTCAAGAACGTTTCCAGCCTCGCACCAAGGCCTGGATCGAAGTACTGGGCATTGTCTTTTTTCTCATTCCCTATGCCGCTGTTGTTTTGATTTACGCACCGTCGTTCATCGAATATTCGTTTCGCATGAGTGAGATCTCCAGCGCGCCGGGCGGTTTGCCCTACCGTTGGGCCATCAAGTCGGTCATGTTCCTCGCTTATCTCCTGATTCTGATCGCCGCGCTGTCACGCTTGTCGCGCGCCTGCGCCCTGCTTCTTGGACGCCGGCAAGCCAAGAATCGAGACCGGAGTCGCCTGTGATGGAAATCAATGAGATCCTGGCGATCCTCATGTTTCTTTCGCTCATCGCGATGCTTTTCGTCGGTTTTCCGGTCGCGTGGACGCTTGGCGGCATCGCGGTGATCTTTGCCGCGATCTCGATGCTCTTGGACACCTACTTCGACACGTTCATCGGAATCGACTGGGCCTACGTCTCGCTCATCATCGACGACCTGTGGAACACCATGCAGAACTGGGTGCTGGTGGCCCTTCCCATGTTCATTTTCATGGGACTGATGCTCGATCGCTCCGGAATCGCCGAACAGATGATGCAGAGCTTCACCCAGATGTTCGGCCGCATGCGGGGCGGGCTTGCCCTCACGGTGGCGATCATCGGCATCCTTCTCGCCGCGTCCACCGGCATCATCGGCGCGTCGGTGGTTCTGCTGACGCTGCTCGGCTTGCCGGTAATGATACGGAACAACTACCAGTATGAATTCGCCATCGGCACGATCGTCTCCGCCGGAACTCTTGGCATTCTGATTCCGCCCAGCATCATGCTGGTGATCATGGCCGACCGGCTTGCGATATCCGTCGGCGATCTTTTTCTCGGAGCGGTCTTTCCGGGTTTGCTGCTCGGCTTGCTTTACATGCTCTACATCATCGTGGTCGCGATGGTTCGGCCGAACTTGGCGCCAGCGCCGCCCGATGCCACCGCGGTCAATGCGAAGGTTCTTTGGGGGGTACTGCGCGCCGCACTGCCGCCTGCATTCCTGATCCTGGCGGTTCTCGGCACCATATTTTTCGGCATCGCCACACCCACCGAGGCTTCGGGCGTCGGCGCTCTCGGAGCCACCCTTCTCGCGCTGTTCAACAGGCGGCTGAGCGGACCGGTTTGGCGGGATGTCGTGCGGCAAACAACGATTACGACCGCATTCATTTTCGGCATCCTTGTCGGCGCCAGCGCCTTCGCCCTCGTGCTCCGCGGGCTCGGCGGAGACGATCTGATCGAAGAAACCCTGCT
>CAZRWU010000234.1:0-4447 GCA_964603915.1 uncultured Rhodospirillaceae bacterium | reverse complement strand
GCACCCAGGCGGCGGCAATGAGAACGGCGGCGAGAACGGCGAGCGAAGGCGCCAGTTCGCTGGCGAAGGCGCGCCCCGCACTATGAATTTCGCCGCGATCGATGGCGACCGCCGCCCGGATCGCGCCGCCGCCGAGACTCTGTGGCAGGGCGATGTGTCGCTCCAGAATAAGGAGCGTTGCCCCGCCGGGGCCGGCGATTGTGTGACGATGAACCTCGCCGGTTCGCAAACGATCGACCGGAAGGTCGAGCGTATTGTCCCAGAGCGAGCGCGAACGCAGCACGATTCCACCGGGCTCTTCCGTAATTTGCCAGTAGAGCCCGCTGAGCGGCGCCTCGAAACGAGGATCGGCGAGCGGCCGCTCCAGAAGCAGGGCGCCATTCTCGCTGCGTCCGAGATGGCCGATGAGCTGACGAAGGTTCAGCTCCAGCTCGACGACGATACGGCGCTCGACGTGCCGCTCGAAAAGCAGCGTCAGGCCGAACCCGCCGAGGGCGAGCGCAATCACGATGGACGCGGCGCCGGCCGCCAGCAGCGGACGCCGGAGCGAGCCGCGCTTCACGGCGCCGTCGGGCTGGGGATGATGTAGCCGAAGCCGCGGCGCGTCTCGATCAGATCGACGCCGAGCTTCCTGCGCACACGCCCGATCAGAACCTCGACGGCGTTCGTCTCGCGGTCATGGTCGTGAGCGTAGAGATGCTCCATCAGTTCGGTCGGCGGGACGACGCGGCCGGCGTGGTGCATCAGATAGCTCAGGCAGCGATACTCAAGGGGCGAGAGCGCGATCGGATCGCCGTCGACGGTAATGCGCATTTGACGCGTGTCGAGAACGACTCGGCCGATGGCGATCAGCGGCGAGGCGCGTCCCGCGGCGCGGCGCAAAAGCGCCCGCAAGCGGGCGAGCAGCTCCTCCATGACGAACGGCTTGGCGAGATAGTCGTCGGCGCCGGCGTCGATTCCGGCGACGCGTTCGGCCCAAGCTCCTCGGGCGGTGAGGATCAGCACGGGGACATCGCGGCCGCCCTCCCGCCATTTCTTCAGCACCGTCAGTCCGTCCATGCGCGGCAATCCGAGATCGAGGATGATCGCGTCATAATCCTCCGTGTCACCGCGAAACCAAGCTTCCTCGCCGTTCTTCTCGTAATCGACGGCATATCCCGCCTCCTCTAGACCGGAGGTTAGGCGGCGCGCGATGCGCGGGTCGTCCTCGACCACGAGCACGCGCATCAGTCAACCTCGCGCTTGAGCACGCGGCCGCTTGCCGCATCCACGTAAACCTCGACCAGGCGACCGCTGGGCTCGAGCACCTTGAATTCATAGACCCATAGGCCGTGCTCGCGCTCGAAGGATATGCTCACGATTTCGCCGCCGAGATCGCGGCGGACCTTCGCGAGGATATCGACCAGAGGCAGCGCCTCACCCACCTCGACCGCTCGCCGAGCGCTGTTGTGTTCGCCGTTCGGGTCGGCAATGGCAGAAGAGCCGATCAAGGCCGCGGCCCCCCATAATGCAAAGCGGATCAGATCTCGGCGGTTCAGACGCGGCATGATGCGCATTGTGGGGAATGGAGGCTGACAAATCGCTGACATCGTTGAACAGCGGGCGGTCAGCGGCTGGCCATTATGGTGTCCAGCATTCGATCCCGACGACACCGAACCCAAGTCGGGATGCAATTGTCTCTTTGAGGAGATCGAGATCATGTTGAATAGCAAACGCCTTGCCTCCACTGTGCTCGCCATCGGGCTGGCCGGCCTCGCGGGCGGCGCGCTTGCGAGCACATCGCATCCGAACGACGGCCACGGCGCCGCGGTGCAAGAACTGAGGCTCGACCAAGGTAAGCGATGGCCCACCGACGAGCCGCTGCGCCAGGGCATGAGCGACATCCGTGCGGCCATGGCGACGGCTTTTCCCCAGATCCATATGGGCCGGTTCTCATCGGCGCAATATGGCGCGCTGGCGGCAAAGATTCAGGAGCGGGTCGACCATGTCGTCGGCAACTGCCGGCTGCCCGAGGAGGCCGACGCGGAGCTGCACGTTGTATTGGTTGAGGTTGTCGAGGGCGTCGACGCAATGAAGAGCGGGTCCGATCGCCTGGGCGGATCCATGAGAGTTATTCAGGCAATCGAAGCTTACGGACGGCATTTCGATCACCCCGCCTGGGCAGAGTCTCGGGCGCTGTGAGGTCGGGCAGGGCCGTGTCGCGCCTCGCACGCCTGCTGACGCAGGACCCTTGGTCCACGTGCAGCGGTGCGCACCAGGCGAGCCGATCCGAGACCCGGGCGCAGTTTCCACGCGCACTGAGAGGAGTGGAGGCGTCCCCAAACGATCTGCGTTGGAAACTGCCCTGAATCTTGCGTCGGGCCGCACATCATCGTGCGTCGCTGCAGCTAAGCAACGCTTTGCTGATTGCCTTACGGATTGGAGCTTCGCTCTTGGTTCCGCTTGATGACGGCTTTGTGGATGGCGCGGTCGAGATGATCGGCATCGGTGAAGGTTTGATGGGCGAGATGATGGCGTTTCAGGTCCCGCCAGACCGCTTCGATGTCATTCAGTTCCGGGGTGTATTTCGGCAGCCATTCGATCGTCAGCCAAGGTGCCCGTGCGGCCAGGGCGACGCGGGTGGCTTTGCTCGTATGGATCGAGCCGTGGTCGAGGACGAGCGCCACCGGCTTGCCATCGCGTCCCGGCTGAGGGCCGTAGCAACCATTAGAGTGAGGCGGTTTTTTCGGTCCAGGGCGTTCCGCGCTGGACGACGGTGTTGGCGTAGATGAGGAGCTTTCGGGCGCAGGCGGTAAGCGCCGCTTTATGGGGCTTTCCGCGACCGGTGAGGCGGGCGTAAAGGGCGATCAGCGCCTTGTTCCAGCGGAAGGCGGCGGGCAGGGCGGCGGCGAACAGCGAGCGCCGCAACCGCCCGCGTCCGCCGGCGATATGACGCTGGCCCTTGTGCTTTCCGCTATCGTTATCGAATGGCGCCAGACCGGCGAGGGCGGCGGCTTGCTCGCGGTTGACGTGCCCCAACTCCGGCATGCGGATAATAAGGGCGATCGCCGTGCGCGCGCCGATGCCGGGGATGGTGAGAACGAGATCGAAGCGCACCGCGAGATCGGCGTGGCCCCGCAGCCGTCTGGCGATGCGCCGCAGCTCGGCGTCTCGCCGCGCCTTCAGGCGGGCAATGTCGGCGGTGACGAGACGGCGCAGCCGCCGGTCGTCGATGTGTTCGAGCCGGATTTTCGAGCGTGCCATATCCTCTTCGATCTGCTCGACGAAGGTCAGATGCCCGGCCAGATCCGCCAGGCGCGGGTCGGGCTCGGTGTTCGCCAGATCGAGGTTCGCCGCGCAGGCGGCGATCAGCGCGGCATCGAGGGCGTCGTTCTTGGCCCGGCGCAGACAGGCCTTGGCATAGGCCCGGACCTGGGCCGGCTGCAAGACCAGGACGGTGAAGCCGGCGGCACGCAGGTGCCGGACGACGCCGCGCTCGTAGCCCCCGCTCGCCTCGATGCCGACGCGCGTGACGCCGGCCGCGGCCAGGCTGGCCGCGAGGGCGCGCCAGCCGGGCAAAGCGTTGGCGACCTGCCAGCGTTCCGCGCGGCCGTGAACCGCAATGTCGAGGGTGGCTTTGGAGGTATCGATTCCCGCCGTTGTCATGATATCCTGTTTCATCTTCGTCGACCCTGCCTTGTGAAGCGAACCTCAAGGTGTTCCGGCAACCATCCGGGTCCGATGAAGGTGCTGGCGCGATCATGCTACGGCTCAGCCTAAGACGGCTCAGGTCGGGTGCGATCCGATCGCCAGCGGCTCCGCCGCGGATGGCCATCCACGGCGGAGCATTCCCTTCGGAACACGCCAATCATAACCGCATTCGCTATTACAAGGGCGGGTTAGCGTCAGCGTAACCCGCCGCATGATATCATCATGTCAAGCCGACAAGGCCGTCGCTTGTTTTGCATCCGGCGGAATACGCCTTCGGCTATTCCGCCCTACGCGGGCTGATTTTTAGGTCTCGATTCCTCAAATATTCATCCTTAACATGAGACGGTAACATGAGTTTTATGTCTTTATGCCGGATAGCGGTCACTAGCTTATTAATTTCTTCAATATCTTCACTGGTTAAATGGTAGAATGATAAAATAATATTTGTATCAATGAACAGATTCATTGGCCTAGTAGCCTGCCGTAAACTCTCTTAGGATCTCTGCTGCCACTTGATAGCTAGAGTTTTGCAGTTGCAATGGTGGTTGGGCCGCGTAACAGTATTAGAATGCTGCTTTAGAGACGCTCACCTCACCCGTGATAAGCTTGGAGTATCCGCTGCGCGCCTAGAGTCACGGTGAGGCGGCCTTCGGCGACGTCCTCCTGGACCTGGGGCAGGATTTCGACGACCTTGGGATGGGACTTGAGCGAGTCCTTGAGGCGGTCCTCGATCATCCCCCACATCCAGCCGACCCGC
>CAZRWU010000233.1:0-4511 GCA_964603915.1 uncultured Rhodospirillaceae bacterium | reverse complement strand
GATGAGTGTCGACTTACCGGCATTGGGCAGACCCAGCAGCCCCACATCGGCCAGGACCTTCAATTCCAATCGCAACTGCCGCGATTCACCGGGCAACCCCGGCATGGCTTTGCGAGGCGCGCGATTCGTGCTGCTCTTGAACCGGGTATTCCCCCAGCCGCCCTTGCCGCCCTTCGCAACCAGCAGACGCTGACCGACCTCCGTCAGATCGCCCAGCTGCTTCTTGGTGAGAAGCACGCGCACTTCAGTGGTCGCCCGCTCCGGCTGGGCGAAATCGCGGTCGCTGAGCCATGCCCTGAAGACGGGCGGGGCTTCGGTTTCCAATACCCGACCAAGGTAGGCCAACTGCATCGCCCGACCGAGCAAGGCTGTATCCTCGGCCAGTCGGGCCTGAAGTTCCTCGGGAGAGGCCTGCGCCGGCGCGGCGCTCCTTGCGGCGGCGCGGGCGCTGCCCGGCACCAGCTCGCCCTTTGCGGCGCTGCCGACTTGGCCGACGACACTCTCGGCAAGAGTATCGACAATGCCGCCAAATTGCGCGACCGACCCCGACTCGACGGGAAAATAGAGCGGCCGGCGAATGACGGCGTTGCTCGAGAGGTCCTTGTACTGCCGTTCGGCCTGCGCATGGGTGCGCTTGCCTTCCGGCGTCTTCAAGTGCATCGCATATAGCGCGATGCCGAGACGCTCGAGTTCGAGGCGGACCTGCTGGGCGTCGAGACCGGTCGAGGATAAGGGATCGCTTCCCTCGATCGCGCCGGCATCGGTGATCAGCACCACGTACCGGCCGCCGAACTGATCCCACTTGATCTGGTTTACCGCCTCCATGACCCCGGCGAAGGGATCTTCATTGAACTTCGCGCTTGAGACTGATGCGGGCTTCAGGTCGGCGACCCGGGCGAGAAAGTCGGCGCCATCCTTTACCTCGCTGGGGTCGGCATAAACCTTGGCGACGTATTCGATCTGGGGCGTCGCCTTGGTCGACGAGCGAAAGGCGACCAAGCCGAACCGCACCTGGCTCGCCAGACCGGCCGCTTCGATCGCGTTGTAGACTCGATTTACCGCGTCGCGGGTGCGATCAATGTAAGGGCCCATGGAGATCGTCGAGTCGATGACGAAGACAAGCGCCGCCGAAAACGTCCTGATGGCGCCTGCCGATTGTGCGGCTGGCGAGTCGCTCGGCCTTTGTGCGTCTTCTCCTTCCTCCTTTGCCGTAACCGACGCGACCTCAAGAACGCGGACCTTGAAGCCTTTGCCGGAATCCTCCTCCGCGGCCTGCAGGATTGGCAGGAGGTAGAACTGCTCGAGAATATCGACATGAGTCTCCGGTTCAATCGATAGGACTCGCGGATCGCCGGGCGGGCCGTCTTCGACCGATTTGCGGATCGGCGCGACCGCCGCGCCGGAGTCGGGCGCCCTGATCAGGCTCACGACGTCTTCCCGGTTCTCGAAGAACAAGGTCCGGTCGCGGCCGGCGGGATTGGTGAAGGCGAGCGCCATCTGATGCTTCCACGGCAGCGTCGCCTCGGCGCTGATCCATCCCTCGGTCGCGCCACGGCTTCCGGCGCCGACCTCCAACCACTCCCGGCCCGCGACGGGTTTGCGGTCGTAGACGTAGTATTGCGAGAACGCCGGCACCGCCTTGCCCGCGGCATCGCCCGGATTCGCCGCCACGTAGGCGCCAGGGCGCGTCAGCACCCGCTGAAAGAGGGTTTGCTTGCCTTCCATCAAGAGCGGCGTGCGACTCTGAGCCAGGGCGCCGGGGGCGACGAAAACGGCGAGGGCAAGAATCGTGAACGCCGCCGACAGGCGGGCAACGCAGGACCGCATCGTCATGCGCAGGGCGACCATCATTGGCACTCCGCCAAGAGCGTCCGCGCTTCGGCGCTGCCCGCCTTTGCCGTCCG
The DNA here is from genome assembly GCA_964603915.1 of uncultured Rhodospirillaceae bacterium. Taxonomy (GTDB): domain Bacteria; phylum Pseudomonadota; class Alphaproteobacteria; order Rhodospirillales; family Defluviicoccaceae; genus REEP01. The sequence continues at coordinate 2,607 of CAZRWU010000233.1, read as the reverse complement.
ATCGAGATAGCTCCGGCCCTGAGCCTTCTCGAACTCGGTTGACGCGTTCTGGCAGAGGAGCTTCCCGGCATGGAACTGGCCGGTGTCATCGCCTTGACGCGCCGCCCTCTCATACCAGTAGACGGCAGTCTCCCAGTTTGCCGCGGCAACCGGGCTTGCATCCGCGGACCAGGTCTCGGGATCGTACATCCGCGCAACGAAGATGTTCGCTTCGACGGAACCCAGCTCTGCCGCCTGCTGAAACATTTGCCGCGCCGGCTCGAGCCGCTTTTGCTCAAGCGCCTTTTGCGCCATCGCCAAGCACGCGTTGCCGTCGGTCAGGCCGACGCAGGAGGATTCCGGTTCTCCGGGAGGTTCCGCGAGGGCGATGTCCGCGGAGGGTTCGGCCGTGCAGGCCGGCGGCCCGAAACCCGGGATCAGGCAGCCAAACCACGCGCCGGCGCCACCGAGCAGCGTCAAACCCCCCAGCAGCGCTGCGCCGACGGGCCAGCGCCGTCGTTTTGCCACGTGCTCCTGAGGATCTTGCTGTATGTGCTCCGAATCGGGAGCGCTCTCCTCGCCACGGACTTGCGTTTCCTCCTCGGCCGCCGGCGCGACTTGCCGCGTTGCGTCTTCTTCGGCCGCGCGGCGCATAGCGTCCTCCTCTTCCCGCGCGCGCCGTGCCGCGTCTTCTTGCTGTTGCCGTTCGAGCATGACGGTCTCGTCCGCCGCCGCGGCGCCAGAGCCCAGTAGCGGTCGATGCACGCTCAGAGTGGCACGCTGTATCTTGGCTCCAGCGGCGACCGTCAGGCGATACGCGACATTCGCCGACTGACCGACAATCGCGTCAACAATGTCGGGGCCGACCGGAATGACCACGTTGTCCCCGTCAATGTCCATTGCGTCCGCCGTATGCCACGTTTCGCTCGCTTGCCACATCCCGCCTTTGCCGAGGTAAGGTTGCGTGCCTTGGTTGCGCATCAGGGAAAAGTCGACCGGACCTGCGGACTCGCCAAAACCGCTGATCCTGAACTGGCCATACCCGGCCCCACGTTCCCGATCCGCGCTGAGATCGGCCTTTATCGCCACGCCTCTTCTCCCGTATTCATGAGACCGGCCCGTCGCCCGCGCCACCGCGAATCATTTGCAGGATTTCCCCCAACCGCAAGTTTTGCTCCGGCGTGATCTCGCGGCCGGCGGAGTGTCCGGCGTTGCCGATGGCGAGCGCGCGAAACGCCTCGAGCCAATCGAGCACATACATCCCTGGATAGGGAATTTCATCGACGGGCAGCACCGGCAGCTCACCGCGCGGGATCGCCGGCGGCGCTTCGAAGATCTTGCGCCCGTCCACCGGCGAAGGCGGTCGATCGTCCAGCGGAACCGTGGAGATGCCCAGGAAATCGACGAAGTCGGTGATGACGTTGCGCGCCAACAGAACTTGCTGATCGACGATCCCCATTCGCGTTGTCGAGCGCTTCTCCTCAAGCGTCCGCAACGCCTCGATCAGCCTGTCCTCAACGCGGTGGCGATCGGATGCCGTAATCACCTCGTCGGTCACAGCCCGCAGAACATCGGGCGGCAAGCCAAGGAAGCGCTGCATCTCGATGTTGCCGGGGAGATCGCGCAACTGCTTGAACCATTCCCTCAGCACCGCCTTGGCGAAAATCCAGGCCCGACCGGTCGCCGGCGGCCGGACTTCCGCTTGCGTCTCCTTGCGCGCGATCGGCAGGCGCACCAGTCCTGGCCGCCTTGCACGCGGGTCGGCGACCGAAGCGTCTTTCGACTCGGCCAAAGGCGCCGCGTCGGCGCGCAGATAGAGTCCGCGCAATTGTTCGGAGGCGGGCTGCATGCTGGACAACAGTTCGCCGAACGAGTCGGGATGGAGTTCAACGGCGGCGACGACGGCGTCCGCAATTTTCTTCTTCTTCTCGACTTCGCCCGCCCCTTCGGCGAAGAAGTAGAGTCCCAACCGGTGCTGGGCGATTTTTTCGGTTCTTTGTTCAATCTGTTCCTGGATGCGGTTCAGCTTGATTTCCTTGGCCGACACCTTGCTCAAGTAGACGACAAGGCGGCCCATGCCGCCGTCATTCGGCATGAGCACGGCGTCCCAGGCTTCCTCCGGATCGCGAACATGGCGGCCGACGTTTTCGTTCGCGACGAAAATAGCGCGCTGGCGGACAAGTCTTTCTCGTTCTCCCGGTTTGAAATCGCGCTCTTCGGTCTCGCCGGCCGCCTCCACCGTGTCGATGACCGCGCTCATGAAACCCGGCTTGCGCATCAGAAAGAGATTGTCGAAGGGCTTGCCGTCAGCCCATTCCTGCAGCCATTCGCATTGCCCGAACCTTTCCAGAAGCGTGATATGAATCATGCTTCCCCACAACTGGTTCAAGGCGGCGTCAGACTGGCCCGGCACGGGCATCAGCCGCTTGTCGAGCTGGGTGATAACCCAGACCAGGCCGGGCGGCCGCTCCGCCCGGGCGGCCGGCGTTTCCCCCTGGGTGGAGTGAACCCAGCTGTCGAGCACGGGCTTCAAGGTCGTGATTTCGATCTGGATGTCGCAGCGCGTGCACATGAGCAGGACGTTCATTTCCTGATCGTCGGTGTAACGCTCGAACAGATAGCCGACCT
>CAZRWU010000232.1:0-4596 GCA_964603915.1 uncultured Rhodospirillaceae bacterium | reverse complement strand
TTGCGCACCTTCGAGTACGACCATCCCTCCTACAGCATCGAGTCGGTGCGTGCGCAGCGCCGGCTATGGGACCTTCAGGGGGTTCGCAACACGTGGTATTGCGGCAGCTACTTCGGCTCGGGATTTCACGAAGACGCGCTGCAAGCGGGGCTCGCCGTCGCCGAGGCCATCGGCGGCGTGCGCCGGCCATGGACCGTGCCCAATGAATCGGGCCGCATCCGTCTTGCCTGTCCGCCCATGGCGGAGAGCGTGCCGTGATTGGCCAAACCTCCGCCCTTTATTGCGGCGAGGTCATCCACCAGCGCGTCAAGCCGCGCCGCCACCGGCTGGCCTACCGGGTGTTTTCGCTTCTGATCGATCTCGACGAGTTGAACGACCTCGACCGCCGCCTTCGGCTTTTCTCCCACAACCGCTTTAACCTGTTCAGTCTGTTCGATCGCGATCATGGACCGGGCCAGGCCGGTCCACTCCGGCCATGGGTCGAGCACCACCTGGCGACGGCGGGAATAGGGCTGGATGGCGGGCCGATCCGGATGCTGTGCTATCCGCGGCTGCTCGGCTACGTGTTCAATCCGCTGACGGTCTATTTCTGTTATCGGCGGGGCGGCGCCCTTGCAGCGATCCTTTACGAGGTCAACAACACCTTCGGCGGACGGCACACCTACGTCATTCCGGCAGCGTTGGATCGCAAAGGAATGGTTACCCAGGAGTGCCGCAAGGTTTTCTATGTCTCGCCGTTCAACGCAGTCGCGGGCCAGTACCGGTTCCGTGTCGATCCACCCGACCAAGCCATTTCCCTTGTCATCAACCACAGCGACGGCGAGGGGCCGCTGCTGCATGCCTCCTTCAAAGGCCGCCGCGTGGCGCTCAGTGACCGGACCCTGCTCGCCGCCTTCTTTCGCTACCCGCTGATGACCCTCAAGATCATCGGCGCCATTCACTGGGAGGCGTTCCGCCTGTGGCGCAAAGGCCTGCGCCTGGTCGAGCGCCCGGAGTCACCCCGTCAGCCGGTGACGATCGTCACCTCGCCGCAATCCCACAACGCGGGAGCGTAAGCCATGGCGCAAGACAAGGAGAGGACCCGTGAGGCGCAGCTTTCGTGGAACATCGCACGATGGACGAGCCCATGGACCGACATGGTCGCCCGCATGGCCAGCCGCATCGAGATCGGTCAACTCTCCCTGGTGTTGCCGGACGGCGGCAACCGCGTGTTCTCGGGCCATCGCGGTGCCGAGCCGCGCGCGGTTCTGGAGATCAAGCACCCGCGCGCCGTGCGCAGGCTGCTGTTCGGCGGCTCCAACGGTTTCGCCGAGTCGTACATGGACGGCGACTGGGACACGCCGGATCTTCGCGCCCTGCTGCGGCTCGCTCAGGTCAACGAAACCGCCCTTGGCCCGTCGATCAATGGGGTCGCGCTCAGCCGCTGGATCGACCGATGGCGCCATCTCGCCCGCTTCAACAGCCCGCGCGGCAGCCGGCGCAACATCGCCTATCATTACGACCTTGGCAACAAGTTCTACGAGCTTTGGCTGGACCCAAGCCTGACCTACTCGTCCGCCCTGTTCGACGGCGAGGATATGACCCTTGAAGCGGCGCAAGCGCGCAAGATTCGCCGCATCGCCGCGACGGTCGGCCTTGGCCCCGGCCAACATGTCCTCGAAATCGGCTGCGGCTGGGGCGCTTTCGCGGTGATGGCGGCGCGGGACTACGGCTGCCGGGTAACCGCCATTACGGTATCCAAGGCGCAACACGACCACGCCAAGGCCCGCGCGCGCGAGGTGGGGCTGGAGGACCGCATCGATGTCCGGTTGCAGGATTATCGCGATGTCGACGGGGCCTACGATCGGATCGTTTCGATCGAGATGTTCGAGGCGGTTGGTGAAAAGCACTGGCCGACCTTTTTCGACGTCGTCCGCAAGCGGCTGAAGCAGGGCGGAGTCGCGGGCCTGCAGATCATCACCATTGCCGGCGAACGGTTCGCGCAGTACCGCCGCGGCGCCGACTTCATTCAGACATACATTTTTCCGGGCGGCATGCTGCCTTCGCTGGCGACGCTCGAACGGGAGATCGCCCGCGCCCGGTTGCGTCTGACGGACGTTCACGCCTTTGGCAGGTCTTACGCCCGGACCCTGGCGGAATGGCAGGACCGGTTTCAGCGGGCGTGGCCGGAGATCCGCGCGCTCGGTTTCGACAAACGCTTCCAGCGGATGTGGGCGTTCTATCTTGCTTACTGCGAAGCAGGATTCTGCACCGACGCCATCGACGTCGCTCAGTACAAAATCGAACAAGCCTGAGTCCTGGAAGCGTACCGATGAGCCGGGCAGAGAGGCTCCCGAGAAGCATTCTCGCGTGCTACGCCTTTCCGGCGTTCGCGCTCGCGATGCCCACCATTCCGGTCTATGTCTATTTGCCGAGCTACTACGCCGACACCGTCGGACTTGGCCTGACGGCGACCGGCGCCGTTCTCCTCGCCGCACGCCTTCTTGACGTCGTGACCGATCCCATGGTCGGCGTGCTGAGCGATCGCCACCGCTCGCGGTGGGGGCGACGGCGGCCGTGGATTTTGATCGGCGCCCTCCTCGCCGCCCTTGGCCTTGTCCAGTTGTTCCAGCCAGCGTCGGCGGCGGGGCCAGCGTACCTCCTGGCATGGGCAATGGTGCTCTACGTCGGCTGGACTCTGGTCGCCGTACCCTACGCCGCATGGGGGGCGGAACTTTCCGACGATTACCACGAACGCTCCCGGATCACCGGCGCCCGCGAGGCCGCCATGATCATCGGCATCCTGGCCGCGGCCGCGGTGCCGGCCGTGGTCGCGGCCGCGGGCGGCTCCGAACGGGACGGCCTGGGGGCGGTCGCGTGGCTGGCGATCCTCATCGGCGCTCCGGCGATGGCCCTTTTGCTGTGGCGCGTTCCCGAACGCGATCCTGGCGCGGCCGAGGCCGTATCGGGAGCGTCTTTCGCGAAGAAAAACCGGCTGCGGGCCCTGGTCGAGGTGGCGAAGAACCGGCCTTTCCTTCGTCTGCTGTCGGCATGGTTCGTCAACGGCCTCGCCAACGGGTTCCCGGCGGTGTTGTTTCCGCTCTTTCTGCAACATGGCCTTGAAGCAGGGCCTGTCGCGCGCGGTGGCCTGATCATGGTTTACTTCCTCGCTGGCGTCATGGCGATCCCGCTGTGGCTGCGTCTCAGCCGGCGCCACGGCAAGCACAAGACCTGGTGCGCGGCGATGATCATCGCCTGCGCCGCGTTCATCTGGGCGCCGTTCCTCGCGCCGGGCGATATCGGCCTTTTCGCCGTTATCTGCGTTGTCACCGGCGCCGCGCTCGGCGCCGATCTGGCGCTGCCGCCGGCGATGCAGGCGGACGTCGTCGACTACGATACCCTGCGGACGGGTCAGCAGCGGGCCGGGCTGTTTTTCGCCCTGTGGAGCATGGCCACCAAATTGGCCCTCGCGTGCGCCGTCGGCATCGCCTTTCCTCTCCTCGATCTCCTCGGCTTCGACGCGGGCGGAAACAATACAGCCGGCGCTTTGCTTGCCCTGTCGCTGATCTATGCCGTGTTTCCAACAATCCTGAAAGGAGCGGCGATCGCGTTGATCTGGCGCCACCCCATCGACGCCCGCCGCCAGCGCATCATCCGCCGCCGCTTGGTCGGCCGAGAGACGCGCCGCCTTCCCGCCGGCGTGTGAGAAAGCCCGTAGCGGCTTGGAAACAAGCCGCGACAGGTGGTGACTTCCCGGCCACCCGAATGGGGCTTATTCTGGCCGCCGGCAAGTCACCGCGGGGCAATGGCATATGGCAAACGAAGAACACCTATCGGTGCTGCGGCAAGGAGTGACTACCTGGAACGCTTGGCGGCGAGAACACCCCCACATCGTTCCCGACCTCAGCAAGGCGAACCTGGGTGTAGAAACCCTCCCCGAACCACACCTTAGCTGGACGATCATCGGCAACAAGAGGACTCTTCTGGGAGAACACAGCTGGACAGATATCGCCAGGGAGATCCTTCCTGAAGCACCTGCAACATCTATTGTCCAGGTAGCCACGGCGGCGGGGCCGGACCTTGATAATGTGAACCTCGACGGGACGAACCTCGTTGGAGCGAGCCTCAAAGGAGTGAGATTCGAGGACGCGAGCCTCAGATCTACAAACCTTGATGAGGCGAACCTCGAAGGAGCGAGCCTCGGCAGTGCAATATTCCGTTGGGGGAACCTGGATGGAGCAAATCTTCGCCGAGCGCGACTAAGCGAGACGGTGTTCCTGGATGTCGACTTGAGCAAGACGAAGGGCCTAGACGCCTGCATCCACTGGGGGCCAAGCAGCCTTGACCATCGCACCCTACGGCGGTCGGGCCGGTTGCCGCTCGCCTTCCTGCGCGGCTGCGGCCTGCCCGACCGGCTGATCGATTACCTGCCCTCGCTGCTCGAAGAGGCGATCCAGTATTATTCCTGCTTCATCAGCTACTCGTCGAAGGACGACGCGTTCGCCAAGCGCCTGCACGGCGACCTGCAGAGCAACGGCGTGCGGTGCTGGTTTGCACCCCACGACCTGCCGATCGGTGCCAAGACACGGGATGCGATCGACGAAGCGATTCGGCTTC
>CAZRWU010000231.1:0-4633 GCA_964603915.1 uncultured Rhodospirillaceae bacterium | reverse complement strand
ACCTCGGCAAAGCGGCCCCGGCCCTCAAGGGTTGCGGCATGCCGGCTCAGCAGCTCATGGGGGCGGGACGATCGTGTCGAGCCCTGGCCGATGAGCAGCACCGCCGTATCCTCGGCCTTTGCCGCCGCGGGCGCGGGCGGCGCTGACCGAAGACCCGATTCAGTGGCTGGTGCCGGCGGAATAGGTGATCTTGTTGTGGACATTATACTTGCCCGAAGGCTTGCGCATGGGGATGCGGGTGACTTCGGCCAGGCGTGCCGCGTCGTAAACGACGATGGCGCCGTCATCTTCCCAGATGCTCACCAGCGCAAAGCGGCCGTCGCGGGTGAACTCCACGTGCGCCGCCGTCTGTCCCGGCGAAGGCCGCAGCGTTCGCACGATCGAGAGCGTGCGCGTGTCGATAACGTGGATGGCGTCCCGGTCGTCGCCGAAGAAAACGTCGACCCAGGCATAAGGCGTGTTCTCATGGCCGCGCATGAAGAAGCCCGGACCGAGCGTCTCGATCCTGGCGATGCGCCGCCAGGTCTCCATGTCGATTACGCTGACCGCGGCATCCTTGAGATGGGGCGTCGCCAGCACCTGCCTGCCGCCATGCTCGAAGACGATCCCGGAGCCAAGGTGCGGCATTCCGGCAAGGGGAACCTCGGCCACCTTCCGGCCCACGTTGAGGTTGATTACCTGGCCGGAGCCGCCATCCCTCGAGGCGCCGATGGCGTGGCGATAGGATGGATCAAAAAAGAAATCATCCAGATAATCGTCGAGGACGATCCGCCGGACCGGGAAAGGACCGAAGTCGAAGGCGCCCTCCAGCATGCCCGGCTGGTAATTGTGAACCGTTCCGGTCGCCACCGGCTCGGGATTGGGTTTGTAGGAAATTTCCCAGATTTCCGGAATATCCCTGAGCGCCGCCACGAAGCTCTGCCGCGGCGGCGCGGTATAGACGGCGCTGACCCGCGACGAGCGGCCTTGCGACTGGACCACGATGTGCTTGACCGGACGAAGGTCGCGCGCATCGAGTATGACCAGCGAATGCGGCAGATAGTTTGCGACCATCACCCATCGACCGTCGGCGGACACCGCGATGTTGCGCAGATTGATCCCGGCGCGGACCTCGGCGACCGGAACAAGCGCGAACAAATCGTACTTGCTGACCCAGCCGTCGCGCGATCCGAGATAGACGAAGCGGCCGTCCGGAGAATACTTGGCGCCGCCGTGCAGCGCGTAACGCGAAGGAAAGCGCCAAAGCGGCTGAAAGCGGTCGCCATCGAGAATGGTGACATGCTGATCGCCGGTCTCGACAACGGTAAAGAGATTGAGCGGATCGGCATCGTGAACCGGCCGCTCCGGCAACCGATCGGCAGGCGTATGGATGACCCGAGTGGCCTCGATCTCCTCCATCCCCCATGGCGGAATCATCGGCAGCGGCGTGTAGATCAGCGCGACAAGGGCGGAAATTTGATCTTCGCCGAGAACGTCCCCGAACCCCGGCATCTGCGTCGCTGGACGCCCATCGGCGATGACGCGGGCGGCCTCGTCCGGCTTGAGCCGGCCGAGGTTCTCCGGCAACAGCGCCGGGCCGCTGCCGCCAAGCCGTCCTTCCCCATGACACGACAGGCAATGCTCGCCGTAGAGCCGATCGGCGGTGAGAGGCGGCTGGGCCGCTGCTCGATCGGCCGTCAGCAGCGTGACTGAAAACAGGGCCAGCACCAAAGAGAGCGGGAACGGCAAGGCCGTCCGGTCACGTCGGGGCATACCCGATCTCCCGAGGCGGCGCCAGGCGCGCGTCGGCCTCGTCCGCAATGCCGATCTCGGCATCGCTCAGGAAGCAGGCGGGATCTTCCGCCCAGGGATCGCCGGTCAGCTGAAGGGCGCGCACGCGGGTGTTGCCGTTACAGATGTCGAGATGGGCGCAGCGCCCGCATCGGCCGTGGACCGGCCGTGGCCGCTGCCGGAGCCCGGCCAGGATGGGATCGGCGGTGTCGCGCCAGATCTCCGAGAACGGGCGATCCCGGACGTTGCCGAGCGTGTAATGCCACCAGAACGTGTCGGGATGAACGTTGCCGAGGTTGTCGATGTTGGCGACGCCGACTCCCGATGCATTGCCGCCCCACCGCACCAGCGCCCGCCGCACCCGATCGGCATGCTCCGGCGCTCGTTTCTTGATCCATTGCCACAGATAAACGCCGTCAGCGTCGTTGTTGCCGGTGACGAACTCCCGCTCTTCGCCGTTCTCGATCGCCCGCCAGCTCGCCTCGAACAGATAATCGAGAGCCCAGCGGGTGACGGCCGAGGCCGCGTCCCGGCCGCGGTTCTTGTTTCCCCGACCCGCGTAGTTGAGGTGGGAAAGATAGAACTTTGCGATCCGCTCGCGCTCCATGAGCTGCATCAGTTGGGGAAACGTGTCGGCATTGTCGAGCGTCAGGGTAAAGCGCAGGCCGATCTTGAGGCCGCGGTCGCGGCACAGGCGGATGCCGGCGAGAGAAGCCTCGAACGCGCCCTGTTTGCCGCGAAAATCGTCATGGGTGCCGCCGATGCCGTCGAGACTGACGCCGACATAGTCATAGCCGATGCCGGCGATGGCGTCGGCTGCGGCCGCGTCGATCAGCGTGCCGTTGGAGGAAAGGCCGACGAAGAACCCCATCGCCTTGGCGCGCCGGGAAATGGCGAAGATATCCGGGCGCAGCAGCGGCTCGCCGCCCGAGAGGATCAGCACCGATACGCCGCACGCCTTCAAATCGTCCATCACGGCGAACACCTCCTCGGTGCTCAGCTCGCCGGGAAAATCGACGTCTCCGGAAATCGAGTAGCAGTGCTTGCACTTCAGATTGCACCGCCGGATCAGGTTCCAGATCACCACCGGCGCCGGGGGGTTGCTCCGCGCCCGGTTCGGCGAAGTCGGCTCCTTCAGCGTCTTCATGATCTGCGTGACGCGCAGCATCGCCGTCTCCTCAATCCATCTCTTCAATCCGAGAGCCGCAATCCCGTTTTTTTCAGGATGCGCGTCGAGTAAAGCACCTCATGGGCGCGGCCAGCCGCTCCCAACATGTCGGCGATCGTCTCCACCATCGCCTCGACGTCGGCGCGACGGCGGCCATGCACCATCGCGAACAGGTTATAGGGCCAGTCCGGCAAGTGGCGCGGGCGGTGATAGCAGTGCGAAACGAACGGCAGCGCGCCGATCTTCCGGCCCGCCTCGCTGACGGCGTCATCGCTCACGTCCCACACCGACATGCCGTTGGCGACGTAGCCAAGCCGGTAATGATTGGGCACGACCCCGATCCGGCGGATGACTCCTGCGGCCAACATCCTTTGCATCCGCCGCATCGCCTCGTCGGCGCTGATGCCGACGGCGTCGGCGACCGCCGCGTAGGGTTCCGGGCACAACGGCAACCCGCTCTGAGTGGCCTGGATGAGAGCCCGGTCGACCGAATCGATTGGAGGTGAAGCCTCAGCCCTGCTCATATCTGCAAATGCAATCCCACGAAGAATTCCTCGATCTTCGGCATGAGAACCACTTTCAGGTTGGTCTCCGCCTCGATCGATGCAACCACGGCGTCGATCCGCTCGGGATCGTCCGTCGAGACGACGAACCACATGTTGAGCGTGTGGCTGCGGGCATAGTTGTGCGCCACTTCCGGATAAGCGTTGACCGTCTCGGCGACCGCCGCGAAGCGGTCTTCGGGAACGCACATCGCGGCGAGCACGGCCGCCCCGCCGAGCCGGTCGGCGTTGTAGAGGGGACCGAACCGGCTGAGCCAGCCCTCGTTGCAAAGGCGCCGCAAGCGCCTGATCAGTTCGTCCTCGCCCAGCCCGAGCCGCCTGGCCGTCACCGCGAACGGCCGATCGCAGATCGGAAAGCCGCCCTGCAAGCCGTTGACGATGCGCCGGTCGGTATCGTCCATCAGACAGGCTCGGCGCGTCGCGGAGCCGCATAGCGGGCGCCGCGTTGCTTGAATTGCCGGCCGCTGAACAAGACCTCGTGCGCGAAGGCCGCCACGTCCGCGTGCGCGCGCAAATGCTCGATCTGCCTCAGCACCGTCGCCCGATCCTTGCCGTGGATCATGCAGAACAGATTGTAGGGCCAGGCAGGCGGTCTTCGCGGCCGACGATAGCAAAGGGTGACGAAGGGCAAACGGATGATCCGCGCCGCCGCGTCGTCCACCACGTCGTCGGGAATGTCCCAGACGACCATGGCGTTGGCCGTGTAGCCGAGTTCATGATGGCGGACGACGACGCCGAAGCGTTTGATAATCCCGTCATCGATCAGCCGCTGAATCCGGCCGATCACGTCCTCCTCGCTTAGGGCGATCGTGCGCCCGATGGCGGCGAACGGTCGCGGGCTCAAGGGAAGGCCGTCCTCGATCGCGGCAAGAAGACGGCTGTCGGCGTCATCGAGGATCATCGCAGCCGGAATCCCAAGTCGATGTGGTAGTCCTGCACCATCGGCAGGACAAGGATGGGATACCCGGTTTCTTCCTCCAGCTCGTCGACGACGCGGCGGACCTCGCTTCGATCGCCGGCGGTCACGACAAACCACAGATTGTAGGCATGCTCGCGGCTGTAGCAGTGATTGACCTCAGCGCGGGAGCCCACCCGCGCCCCGATGTTCTCCAGCGCAGCCTCCGGCACCCGC
>CAZRWU010000230.1:0-4678 GCA_964603915.1 uncultured Rhodospirillaceae bacterium | reverse complement strand
ACTGCCCGGAACGATCATTCTGGTCAGCGGCTTTTTCATCGCGTTCGTCCTCTACTATTACATCAACTGGAAGTATCTGTCGGAAGTTTGGCCGCTCAGTTGAGGGTTTGGATCAGGGGAAAGAAAGCACCGCCGTCACTTTCTTTCCCCCGTCCATGGCGCGGGACTGCTTCACGATGGAAGCCGTGGGTAGCAATGGCCTTTGCCGGGTATCTGTTTTCTGTCTTAGCGATGGCGATCGCCTCCGGACCGGCACTGTTGTCGATCGCCGGAACGAGTCCCTGGACGAGCACGCTCCGATCGCAGGACACGCGTTCGATTCCATGGCTGGCGGTCGGCATCCTTTGCACAATGCTCGGCGTGATCCCGATAGCCGGTTCCGCGGCGGGCGAGGATAGGCGCGAGCCGAGCGCGCAGGATGCGCTGGCGACTAGCCAAGCGGCGATCGGCCGGGAGATCGGCGACCATGTCTTCACGACGACCCTTAACCGCCCCTTGCGGCTGTCCGATTATCGCGGCAAGCCTGTCGTCCTCACCCTGATCTACACCAGTTGCGCCGACATCTGCCCGACGGTGTCGGAGGCGCTCGCGAAGGCGGTGGCGGTCGCTCAGGATACCTTCGGGCCGGACAGCTTCCACGTGGCTAGCGTCGGCTTCGACGTCCGCAACGATACGCCGCAGCGGATGCAGGCGTTCGCCCGCCGACACGGCCTGCAACTGCGCAACTGGGATTTCTTGAGCGGCGATCTAAGGGCGATCGACGGACTCTCCCGCGACGTCGGGTTCTCGTTCTGGCCGGGGCCGCAAGGCTTCGATCACGTCACGCAAGCCACCATCATCGACCCGGAGGGCAAAGTCTATCGCCAGATCTATGGCGCGACCTTCGATCCGCCGCTGCTGGTTCAACCCTTGAAGGAACTGATCCTCGGCCGCCGATCCTCGCTCGACAGCTTCGCCGGTCTGTGGACGCAGGTGCGCCTGATCTGCACGGTCTATGACCCGGCGAGCGGCCGCTATCGGTTCAGCTACGCCATTTTCATCGGGGCGATCGTCGGCGCTCTCTGTCTTGGCGCCGTCGGCGTCGTCCTCGCCCGGTTGTGGTGGCAAGCCCGCCATACCGACGCCGCGCCTTAAAAAAAGGAGGGCCCAATGCGCAGGCCGATCCGCATCGCCTTCCAGTGGGTCGAGGGACGCCTCGATCGTGTCTTTGGGCGCTCGTGGAATCCATTTTACGCGCTGGGCGCGCTCGGATTTTTCTTCTACTGGGTGGTCGCGGTCAGCGGTCTCTATATCTATGCGTTCTTCGATACGGGCATTCCCGCGGCATATGAATCCGTCGAAGCGTTGACTCATACTCAGTGGTGGCTCGGCGGCGTGATGCGGAGCCTTCACCGCTACGCCTCGGATGGCCTCGTTATTGTCGTTCTCGTTCACATCGTTCGCGAGTTCGCCTTCGATCGCTACCGCGGCGCCCGCTGGTATTCGTGGGTGCTCGGGGTGCCGATCTTGTGGCTGATGTTCGCGTCGGGCATCACCGGCTACTGGCTGGTCTGGGACAAGCTCGCCCAATTCGTCGCCGAGGCGACCAGCGAATGGCTCGACGCGCTGCCGATCTTCGGCCTGCCGATCGCGCGCAATTTTCTTGCGCCCAGTTACCTGGACAGCCGCTTCTTCACCTTGATGCTGTTCATTCACATCGCGCTGCCGCTGTTGATGCTGTTCATTATGTGGTTTCACGTCAACCGCGTCAGCTATCCGAAGATCAACCCCGCCCGCGGCCTCGCCGTGGGCGCCTTCTTGATGCTGCTGGTCTTGAGTTTGGCCTATCCGGCGACAAGCCAGGGGATGGCCAACCTTGCCGAGGTTCCATCGCCGGTCCGGCTCGATTGGTATTACTTGTGGATTTACCCGCTGATCGATGTCTCGGGCGCGGCGGCGGTCTGGGTCCTGCCGTTCGCGGCGACGCTGGCGTTGATGCTGATGCCGTGGCTGCCGCCCAAACGGGAGAAGGCGATCGCCGCGGTCGATCTCGACAACTGCAACGGATGTACGCGATGCGCCGTCGATTGTCCCTTTGGCGCGATCGCGATGCGGCCGCGCACCGACGGCAAGCCGTTCGACAAGCAGGCCGTGGTCAACCCCTCGCTGTGCGTTGCCTGCGGCATCTGCACGGGATCGTGTCCGACGGCGACGCCGTTCCGCCGCGCATCCGCGTTGACGCCGGGGATCGATCTCGCCTGGCTGCCGCTCGCGGGGGTGCGGGAGCGCGCGCATCAGGCCGCCGCGGGGCTGACGGGAACCGGCCGTGTCCTGATCTTTGGCTGCGATCACGGTCTTGCTGTCGATCGGCGCGCGAGCGTCGATGTTGGCGCCGTCTCTCTCCCTTGCATCGGCCTGCTGCCGCCCTCCATGATCGATTATGTGCTCAGCCGCAGGCTAGCGGATGGCGTCGTCCTGACCGGCTGCCCGGAGGGCCAGTGCAACTATCGCCTGGGCCGGCAGTGGACCGAGGAGCGGGTCAACGGGCTGCGTGATCCGCAGTTGCGGGCGCGAGTTCCGCGGGAGCGGATCGCCATGATTTGGGCGGCGCCCATCGACGGGCGGCGGTTCGCGCGGGAACTGCGGGATTTCCAGGAGAGGCTGCGGACCCTCGCCAAGCCGTCGGTTGGCGTCGGCCCGGAACAGCCGGTGGCGGAACGGGTGACGCAATGAGCCGGTTCATCCGATACGCCGGACAAGGCGCTGTCTACGCGGCGGTGGCGCTTTTGATCGGCTACTTCGCCAACGTGCCGACTTACGAGCGGGTTTCCCCCGACAACGCGGTGATCAAGCTCAGCCTGGTGCATGGCGGAAAGCGCGGCGACTGCCGCGAGCGCACGCCCGAGGAACTGGCCAAGCTGCCGCCCAACATGCGCAAGACGGTCGTCTGTCTGCGCGGACGCGCGCCGGTGACGGTCGAATTGGAAGTGAGCGGCGAGATCATCTACGCGGCGACGTTGCCGCCGACCGGTTTTTCCCGCGACGGGCCGTCGCGCGTCTACGAACGGTTCGAAGTGCCCGCCGGGCCTCATTCGGTGATCGTTCGACTGCGCGACAGCGATGGTCCCGGCGGTTTCGACTATGTCGGTGAGAAAGCCGCAACATTGGCGGCGGGTCAGAATTTCGCCATCGATTTCGACGGCTTCGGCGGCGTGTTTCGCTTCGAATAAGCGAGGGATTCGTGACGGAAGAGGAAAAACTACCACGCTTGGAATGGCGGGACAGCTATTCCGTCGGCGTGCCGGCGATCGATCATGAACACCGCGAACTGATCGCGCTGCTCAACGCGATCATCGACGCGCTGGAGGCGGGCGGCGAACCCGAGCCGATCCTCGATGGTCTCGGCGAGGTCAACGCCGGAATCACCGCTCATTTCGCTCTCGAAGAGCAGATCATGCGCGAGCGGCGCTACGATCAGTACGCCCAGCACAAGACGGACCACGAGCGGCTGCTCGATGACATCCGCGAGATCATGGATGCGTTCGCCGACGGAAGCTACGCCGACCGTCGTGACGCCCTCGCCGCGCGCTTGCGCGAATGGTTCGTCGCGCACTCCAAGACCATGGACGCGCGGCTTCACAAGCACCTGCACGGCTGACGCCGCTTCCCGGCCGGCGGCGCGACCGTTGCGAACCGTTGCAAACTGTTGCAACCAGACTCTCGCGCGCGACCGACGCAGCGATTTTCGATGCGCTGGCGTCGGTTTGCACGCGATGAAGAAGAGACTGTAATAGGAACGACCCGTCGTTCGCGCTACTGCGCCGTCGCTTCCTTCAGATAGGCGACGAGGTCCGCGACCTCCTCGTCCTTTTTCAATCCGACGAAGATCATGCGGTTGCCA
Source organism: uncultured Rhodospirillaceae bacterium (assembly GCA_964603915.1). Classification (GTDB taxonomy): domain Bacteria; phylum Pseudomonadota; class Alphaproteobacteria; order Rhodospirillales; family Defluviicoccaceae; genus REEP01. The sequence goes on along the minus strand of CAZRWU010000230.1, from coordinate 798 downwards.
GGGACGTAAGTCTTCGGCTCCCTGACATAGGCGCTGATCGTTTCCTCATCCCAAACAATATCGGCGTTCTTCATCGCGTCCGAGTACTTGAAATCCTCGACCGCGCCCGCATGCCGCCCGAAGATCCCGACGAGGTGCGGCCCAACCTTGTTCTTGGGCTCCTTGACCTCATGGCATGTCGCGCACTTGCGGAACACTTTCGCGCCGGCTTCGGGATCGCCCTCTGCATGGGAAACGGGGGTGATCATGACCGTCGCCGCCATCGCAAAAGCGCCGATCGTTAGAGTTTGCTTGAGCTTCATTGCTTGCTCTCCCGTTCTTCGTCGTTAGCGCCGGAGTCTCTGTTAAACCCTTCTCGCCGGCGCGGAAATATCCTAGGTCAAATTCGAACAAGGCACGTTGGTCGGAGGCGCGGCGGCGCGCCTTGACGAACATCAACTTGTAGGACGGCCGAGCAAGGGATGCAAAGAATCACGCCCGTTTCAGGTGAGCGATCGACCCGTCGGCACCGACAAGCCACGCTTCGGCGGCGGGAAACGCGTTGATGAGTTTCGGCATTTCGCGCCGCGGCATGACGTGGAGCGCTGTCGAGAGCGCGTCCGCCACGATCGCCTGGGCCGCGACAACGGAAAGCGAATGAAATTGCCCGGCGCTGCGACCATCCCGCGGAGAGAACAAGTGATGATGCCGACCGGACGGCTCGAAAGCGGTTGCCCGGCCAGCCGACGTCGCCATGGCGCGCCCCGACAGCGTCACCTGTAGAGGAGCGGTCGACGAGCGAATAGGGGGCCTCACAAC
>CAZRWU010000229.1:0-4716 GCA_964603915.1 uncultured Rhodospirillaceae bacterium | reverse complement strand
GCCGGAGGCGCCGCCGCGCCGGGCGCGCACGGAAACGCGGCAACCCGCGCCGCCGGCAACGCCGCCGGTGGAGCTTGGCCCAAGCGTGCTTCGTCATGGCGCCGCCGCCGGCCTCGACAAGCGAACCCTCGCCCGGCTGCGCCGCGGCCTGCTGCCGATCGAAAGCACGATCGACCTGCACGGCATGACCCAGGCCGAGGCCTATCGCTCGCTGCACCAGTTCATCGCCGTCTCGCACGAGCGGGGCCGGCGCTGCGTGCTCGTCATCACCGGCAAGGGCACCCGCTCGGAGGGAGTGTTGCGCGCGGCGGTGCCGCACTGGCTCAACCTTCCCGGGACTCGCAACCTGGTGCTCGCCTTCGCCTACGCCACGCCCGCGCATGGCGGCATGGGCGCGCTCTACGTTCTCATCAAGCGGCGGCGTCCGCCGATGCCCTGAACGGCGCGCCGGCGCGTGGCGGCGTTGGCCTCCTTCCCTTCTGCTTCAAGCGTTCAAGGAACCTCCTTCTCTATTCGGGTGATAAGAGGTTGGAACGCCGGAACAGCTTTGGCAAGATAAGCAGGCAGAATTGCGAATAACCGCGCCGGGCTGTTCTCTCTGAATGGCGAACGGTGGCCGGCGGGAGGGCGCGAGACGATGAGCGACATTTTCATCAGCTATGCACGGGAGGATCGGAAAACCGTGCAGCACCTGGCGGCGGCTCTGCAAGCAAGAGGCTGGTCGGTGTGGTGGGACACGCGCCTTAAGGCTGGAGAAGAGTGGGACAAGGTGATCGAGCGGGAGTTGGATGCGGCACGCTGTGTGGTCGTTCTTTGGTCCGACGCATCCGTTCAGAGCCATTGGGTTCGCATCGAAGCAAGAGAAGGACTAAGGCGGCGGGTTCTTGTTCCAGCCAGGATCGAGACTGTCGAGCCTCCCCCGGAATTCCAGCAGGTTCACACGGAAGATCTAAGCGACTGGAACGGTACTCTTACGCATCCGGGCTTTGAGCAACTTATGGCGGCCATCATCGACGGGCTGCGGGCGCCTTGGTGGAAAAGGATTCTGCAGGCAAGGTCCCCCCTCGTATTTTTGACTGCGATACTTTTAGCACTAATCGTTGCTTCCTGGAACCGACCGGTGAGGGACATCTTTTTACCACGGGTATTCACCCTTCCTCACGCCGCGAAAGAGCTTCCTTACGAATTCGGCGTACCGCCAGAGAGGGAAATATTCCCGAATGTCACCAGCCCTCCTCCCGTAGTCTCGTCACCTCGGGATGTCATCAACCCTTTGCTCGGAACATTGCCAGTAAACTTGTCCTTAAAATTCCACGGACACAGAAGAAATGATACTGCTGTGCGACTTGACGAGCAATTATCTAGGCGATTCAAGATAGATACAGCAATAAGAATTGTTCCTAATCCCCACGATGAGGAGGATCGCCTAAGCATGCTGATCAGGATGTTTAACGAGGAGTCTGATGCATTTGATGTCGTCATGATTGACATGATTTGGATTCACGATCTTGCGACTCATCTTGTCGATCTTAATTTATTTTTTAATGAAGGCGAAATAATTTCTCATAATAAAAAATTCATTGGCAACAATAGAGTTGCGGAAAGACTGGTTGCATTGCCTTGGTTTGAGAATAGGGGGTTGCTTTTTTATCGTCAAGATTTATTGGACAAATATCGTCAAGATTTAAAGGACAAACACAGATGGGATGTGCCTCGTACTTGGCAAGATCTGGCGGAGGCAGCAGAAATAATTCAGAAAAAACAAATAGAGGAAAACAACTCGCAGTTCATTGGCTTTGCATGGCAGGGAAAACGGTATGAGGGGTTGACATGCAACGCGCTGGAGTGGTTCGCATCCGAGGGCGCTCTCATTGAAAATACTGGGCTACCTGACTTTGACCACTCGGGAGTGCTAGATGCTCTCGACCGTGCCCGAGGATGGGTCAAGGGAGACAACCCCATTTCTCCTCATGTTCGGGATCATAGTGAGGGGGAGTCCTTGCAAAGGTTCATTGACGGTAAAGCCGCTTTCCACCGTGGTTGGTCCAATGAATACGTGATGATAAAGCAGGCTGGGATTGAATTTGGAGTCGCGCCGCTGCCGCGTGGCAAAGCTGGAAAGAGCTTCAGTGTGCTCGGTGGCTGGCAGCTTGCCGTTCCGAAGTATTCTCGCAACCAAGCCTCAGCCATCGAGTTCGTCCGTTACCTCAGCAGTCCCGCGGTTCAGAGATGGCGTGCGAAGGAAGGAGGATACCAGCCTACCATTGAAGCAGTTGCCAAAGAGAGGTATGTAAAGGAAGCCCTGCCGTTCTTGGAAGAAGAGTGGTTTGAAGACGTTAAACTCATCGTTCGGCCTTCGAACCGATTTTACAGTAAAGTATCGGAATGCATTTATAATTCGGTTGATTCAGCTTTAAATAGAAATTTACGCAGCGAGATTGTTCAAGACATAAAGACCATGAAGAATTGTGTGGACGGTGCCTCCAACGGAGCGATTTCAGATGGTGCGGTGGACGAGTGAGACGTTGTACAGGATTTCTACTATAGCGAGGGGCTGCGGTCAGTTCAGTATCTCGAGCATGGCTGCCCAGCAATTGTGTTGGCAGGAGGCTTTGTTGAAGGGACCGCGGTTCAGAGCGCTCCCCTGCCCTTGAGCGGGCCGGAAGCGGCGGGTAGAGTGTGGCTTGATGATCAACCCGCGTCTTGCCGCCCTTAACGAGTATCCGTTCGATCGCCTGCGGGCGCTGCTGGACGGCGTCGCTCCGCCGCCGGACCTAAAGCCGATGGTTCTTTCCGTCGGCGAGCCGCGCCACCCGCCGCCGGCCGTGGTCGCCGAGGCGCTGGCGCGTCATGGCGACGGCTGGGGCCGCTATCCGCCCGTCGAGGGCACCGAGGGTTTCCGCCGCGCCGCCGCGAACTGGCTGCGGCGACGCTTCGATCTCGGCGACAATGCCATCGATCCGGACCGCCACATCGTGCCGGTGTCGGGGACGCGGGAGGCGCTGTTCATGGCCGCCGCCCTCGCCGTGCCCGAGCGCAAGGACGGCCGCCGGCCGAACGTGATCCTGCCGAACCCGTTCTATCACACCTATTTCGGCGCGGCGGCGATGTCGGGCGCGGAGCCCCTGCCGCTGCCGGCGACCCGCGCCAGCGGCTTCCTGCCCGATCTCGACGCGCTCGACGCCAGGACGCTCGATGCGACGGCGTTGTTCTACCTGTGCTCGCCGGCCAATCCGCAGGGCGCGGTCGCGGACATAACGTACCTGCGCAGGGCGATCGGGCTCGCCCGCGCGCACGACTTCGTGCTCGTCGTCGACGAGTGCTACACGGAGATCTACGATCGCGCGCCGCCGCCGGGCGTGCTCGCCGTCTGCGCCGGCGACTTCCGCAACGTCCTGGCGTTCCATTCGCTCTCCAAGCGCTCCAGCGTACCCGGCCTGCGCTCCGGATTTGTCGCCGGGGACGAGGCTCTGATCGCGGCGCTGCGCCGTCTGCGCACGTTCGGCGGCGCGACGGCGCCGCTGCCGGTGCTGGCGGCGGCCGCCGCGCTGTGGGACGACGACGCTCACGTCGAGGCGAATCGTGCCCTCTACCGGCGGAAGTTCGATCTCGCCGAGGCGGCGCTGGGCGGGCGATTCGGCTTTTTCCGTCCCGAAGGGGCGTTTTTCCTTTGGCTCGAGGTCGGCGACGACGCGCGCGCCGCGACGGCGTTGTGGCGGGACGCCGCCGTCAGAGTGCTGCCCGGCAGCTATCTTGGCCGGCCGGACGCCGATGGAATCAACCCCGGCGCCGGATTCATCCGCGTCGCCCTGATCGACGACATCCCCGCCACACATCAGGCTTTGACCCGGCTGGCGAACGTCTTAAACGTCTTGTGAGCCCCAGGCCTGTCGGGAAGGACGTCATGACACGAATCTTGATGCAAAGCGGCGACGCCGGGTTGTCGGATCGGGTGACGCAAATGCTGCGGCGGCGCGCGGTCGACGCCGCCGGCATCGGCCTGACGGCCTTCGCCGCCATGCTGCTGGTCGCCTTGATCAGCTTCACCCCCGGCGATCCGTCGTTCAATCACGCCACCGACGCGCCGCCGCGCAATCTGCTCGGCGCGTTCGGCGCCAACGCCGCCGACCTCATGCTGCACACCCTCGGCCTCGCCGTCGTCCTGCCGGTGATGGCGATGGGCGTATGGGGCTGGCGCATCGTCACCCGGCTGCCGCTGACGGTGCCGTGGATTCGGGTGGCGGCGCTGGCCGTGGCGAGCGTGCTGCTCGCCGCCGCGCTCGCCGCCCTGCCGGCGCCGGAGACCTGGCCGCTCGCCGTGCCGCTCGGCGGCCTGATCGGCATGCTGTGCCTGAACGGGCTGACCGCCGCCGTTGGCGGGCCGGAGAGCCCGGCGCTAGTCGCCGTCGGCTGCGCCATCCTCGGCCTTGCCGCCGGCGCCGGCAGCTTCGGGCTGAAAGGCTCGGAATGGATGCGGCTCGGCCGCGCCGTCGCGCGGATGGGGCAGCGGCTGATGCGGATCGTCAAGCCCGCCGCCGCCGCCGCCTGGGCGTCCGCCCTGGCCTGGGCGCAGGCCCGCTACCGCCTCGCCGCCGCCAGCCTGCGCGGCGAGCCCGTGGCCGAGGCGGAGACGGAGATCGCGCGCGAGCCTGTTGTCGAGCCGGCCGCCGCGCCGTCGCGCGCCACCGTCGTTTCCATTGCGCCGGACGCCGCGGC
>CAZRWU010000228.1:0-4775 GCA_964603915.1 uncultured Rhodospirillaceae bacterium | reverse complement strand
GATATCATGGACGTCGTGGTCAAGCCTGCCTTCAAGGACGAGCCGGTCGGCCCCGACGGGGACACGTTCATCTTCGTCAATCCCGGCGGCCCGTTCCGCGGCGGCGGGCCCGGCCTGCATTCCGGGCTTACCGGGCGCAAAAGCGGAGTCGATACCTATGGCGAGTACGCCCGGCAAAGCGACTCCGCCCTGAGCGGGAAAGACCCTTCGCGGATCGACCGGGTGGGCGCCTACGCCGCCCGTTACGCAGCCCGCAACGTGATCACGGCGGACCTTGCCGACGAATGCGAAATCCAGATCAGTTACACGATCGGGCGAGCGACTCCGGTCAGCATGCAGGTCGAAACATTCGCAACCGGAAGGATTGCCGATGAGGAGATCGCCGCACGCATCGGCCGGTCGTTCGATTTCCGCCTTGCCAACATCATCCGCCGGTTCAATCTCCGTTATCTTCCGGGGCTTTCCCAGCATGGCTTCTACCGCCGGCTCGCCGCATACGGGCATGTCGGCAGGACAGATCTGTCCGTTCCATGGGAAACCAACGATCTCGCCGACGCGCTTCGAGGCTGACTGAAGGCTGCATGCCGTCTGGCAAATCCCCGGTCTTCCTGGAACCGAAAAAGGCCGGTCTTAAGTCAATACGCGGATCAACGCGGCGACGGAGCGCTCGAGCGCCTTCTTGACGACAAGAGTCGCAAGCTTTTCGGCAATGGCTTCGGCATGACGATTGACGACGTTCTCAGGACCTGGCGGCGCGTCGAGCCGAATACCGTCGCCAATGTAGCCGTTATGGCGCAAAACATCGAGGAGTTCGTGCTGAGCGAGCGCGGTCGGATCATAACGCAGGGTGACGCTTCCGGTCACCGGGTTCGCCTCGGCCGACAAGACTCCCTTCATCGCCGACAGTTGGCGTTTGGCGAGGTCCGCTGCTTGGGGATTGCTTTTGACCCTTCCGGTGCGAATGCGCAAACGCCCCGGCAGATGATGGATGTAGACGCTCATCATACAGGCGATATCGTGTCGAAACGTTCACAACTTATCTGCATAACGTTGCTGAACCGCGACAAGGTCATGAAAGTTCTATGAACGCCGGCACGCTTATCAACGATATCGGCAGGCGCGGGTGGAACGATCGCAGGATCGTGTTCATGGATTCTGCTTGACTTCATCATGTTGGTAACGCACATACACTCGGTAACTATCACAAGTTGATCAACGCACCGGTCGCGTGAACGGTTCTCGCAGCTGCGAATAATTGCCCCTCCCGGTCGCGCCTTGCATTTTCATTGACAGCCCAGGTCACGCGGGGCGTCCTCACAAAATCTCCGCGAGCGCCATGCCGCGCCTTCGGCTCTGTTCATCCTTGTGTTCAGAGCATAGACAGAAAGATTCCTATACCTTGACAACATTTCGCGATCTCGGCGTCAACTCGCCGCTTCTCAATACGCTTGCTGCCGAAGGGTACACCGCGCCGACGCCAATCCAGGCGCAAGGCATCCCGAAAATTCTCGCCGGCCATGACCTCTTGGGCATTGCGCAAACAGGAACGGGAAAAACAGCAGCATTCGCCCTGCCGATTCTGCAACGGCTCGACATGAATCGCCGCCCGGCCCCGCGCCGCGGCTGCCGCACCTTGGTGCTGAGCCCGACCCGCGAACTGGCCAGCCAGATCGAAGCCAGCTTCCGCATCTATGGCCGACAAATGAAATTGACGTCGACGGTCGTGTTTGGCGGCGTGGGCGCCGGACCGCAGATCCGGGCGATGGCGAAGGGAGTGGATATTCTTGTCGCCACGCCCGGGAGGCTGCTCGACCATATCGGCCAGGGCAACATTCAGCTCAGCCATGTCGAAGTGTTCGTTCTGGACGAGGCCGATCACATGCTCGACCTCGGCTTCATCCAACCCATTCGCCGCATCGTCTCCAACCTCCCGACGATCCGGCAGAACCTGTTCTTTTCCGCGACGATGCCCCGCGAGATCCGCAAGCTGGCCGCCGAGTTGCTCGTTGATCCCGTCGAGGTCTCCGTCGTTCCGCATACGACCACCGTCGAACGCGTCGATCAGCGGGTCATTCTTGTCGAGACGCCGCGGAAACCGCGGTTGCTTGCGGAACTGATGACGGATCATGCCGTCGATCGGGCGCTGGTGTTCACGCGAACCAAACGCGGCGCCGATCGGGTCACGCGGCATTTGGCGGAAGCCGGCGTCGTGGCGACGGCGATCCATGGCAACAAGTCGCAGGGTCAGCGCGAGCAGGCGCTGGCCGGCTTTCGCGCCGGCCGCACCCGTGTGCTGGTGGCGACGGACATCGCCGCCCGGGGCATCGACGTGGAGGCGGTGAGCCATGTTATCAACTTCGACCTGCCCAACATTCCCGAGAGTTACGTCCATCGCATTGGCCGCACGGCGCGTGCCGGAGCCGGCGGCATCGCCATATCGTTCTGCGATGCCGAAGAGCGCCCTTATCTGCGCGACATCGAGGCGCTGATTCGCCAGAAGCTCTCGGTGCAGGATCGGCGCAACGGAACCATTGCCGGCTGCGTCGAGGCGCGCCCTGCGTCCCACGTCCCGGCCGCGAAAAGGATCAGCCAGTCGGATGCAAAAAAACGCGGCGGACCCGACAGCCGCCGCTCCACCGCATCTGCGGCGTCCAGCCGTGGCGATCTCTCCGGAATTTCGTTTCTCAAGCCGCCGAGGTCGAAGCCCGATGACGCCAACCGCGCCGTTTCTCGCCAAGGACCGCAGAGGAGCGTCCATAGCCTCAGAGGTTCCCGATAACGCACGCAACAGGGAGTTAGCAGAATCGATGGGAAAAAAGCCGAACTATCGAGCCGACCGCATTGAACGAGAACGGGCCAAGGCCGCCAAGAAGGCGAAACGGATGGAAGCGAAAGCCGGCAAGACGGGCAGACAATGGCCGGAAAATACGGGCGAGCCGGATGAACGTCCTGGCGGCGCCGACGCCATGCCTGGCTCCGAGGAAACCGGAGAGATGCCTGACAAAAAGGCGGGATCCGACGCATCGTAACGCTGAAGCAAAGAGCCGATCATAAAACCGGCGTCTTGGCCAGAACCGATCCGGCAGGCACGGTTTGCGACAGGAGAACACAGGTGACATTTATCGGTGCTGGCGGCGGAACTGGGGCAACGTCATCGACGTTTCTCGCAGCGCGACAATGGCATCAATGAAGAGGCGTTTCATGTCGGAACGAAAAAAAGCGTTGAACTGGGAGCAGGTCCGCGACCGGATCGATTCGGGTGCGACCAAGGACAAGGTGGCGGCAAGCGATCACGCTGCGGCGCCGCTTGGCACCGATGACGAAGCGGCTGACGTTGTGCGCGAGCCGAGCGACGCGGAAGGCAAGGCGAAGAGGTCCGCCGTCGGATAGAACAAGCTCGAGGCGGGAGGCGCCGACGTGAATCTGCGGCCAATCACCTACGAACGGGAGCCGCGGAAGCAAGAATCGCCTTGATGTCGAGATGATGCGCGAGGTGATCAGCCAGGGCGTCGAGAGTCTCCTCGACGCTTTGCTGATATGCGGGCCCGCCCGAGCGGTCGCTCCGGAGTTGCCTTAAGAAAGCGGCGCGAAAGGCGTCCGAAGCGAACAGCCCGTGCAGGTAGCAGCCGAATACTCTGTCATCGGATGAGACGCAGCCGTCCGGGCGGCTGTCGAGGCGAAGCATGGGACGGATAAGGCCCGGACCGGTCGTGCGGCCAAGGTGCATCTCATAGCCCTCCACGGATACCCCTGTGCCGACATCTTCGCCACGCGCTTCGACGAGCGACTTCGTCCTCGTCAGCACCGTTTCCACGGCAAGAAGCCCGAGACCCGCAGCCGCTCCCGCGGATCCCTCCAGACCGTCGGGATCGCTGATCTTGACGCCCAGCATTTGGTAGCCGCCGCAAATCCCGACCACCTTTCCGCCACGGCGGACATGGGAGAGGATATCGATATCCCAGCCTTCGGCGCGAAGGACGGCAAGATCGGCAAGAGTCGATTTGGATCCGGGCAGGACAATCAGATCGCACACCGGCAGCGCCCGCCCCCTCTCGACGAAGTCGACAGTGACATCGGACTCGCCGATCAGAGGATCGAGATCGTCGAAATTGGCGATGCGCGAAAAGACAGGCACCGCGACGCGAATGTCTCCGCCGCTGCGCGCCTGATAATCCTGAACCGCGACAGCATCCTCGGCGGGCAGGCGCGAGGCTCCCTGAAACCACGGCACGACGCCGAAGCAGCCAAGACTTGTGCGCTCATGGATGATGCGCAGGCCGTCGTCGAAGAGACGGACGTCGCCGCGAAACTTGTTGATGATGATGCCGCGCAGGCGCTGGCGCTCGGCCTCTTCAAGCAACGCCCAGGTACCGACGATGCTGGCGATGACGCCGCCACGATCAATGTCGGCGATCAGAACGACAGGCAGATCGGCGGCTTCGGCAAAGCCCATGTTGGCGATATCGCCTGCCCGCAGATTAACCTCGGCGGGGCTGCCGGCGCCCTCGACAAGAACCAGATCGGCGTCGGCGGCAAGACGCCGGAAGCTGTCGAGCACCGCCGGCAGCAGGGTCGGCCGCAGACGCTGGTAATCCTGCGCCTTGGCGTTGCCGATGACCCTACCGCGAACGACCACCTGGGCGCCGATGTCGGTCTGCGGCTTGAGCAAAACGGGATTCATGTCGCTTACGGCAGGGACCCGGCAGGCGCGCGCCTGCAACGCCTGGGCGCGGCCGATCTCGCCGCCGTCGGCGGTCACGGCGGCGTTGTTGGAC
>CAZRWU010000227.1:0-4783 GCA_964603915.1 uncultured Rhodospirillaceae bacterium | reverse complement strand
GACGACGCCGGTTCCAGGACAGACAGCCGCGGCCGTGATCAACGATGCCGACATCCTGGTCTCGCAGCTGGGATCGGCGCTGGCGCCAGCCGCGGTCATTGCCGCGGAAGGCCTCCAGGGGCACCCACAACGGCTACGCCCGACGGGATCGGGCATCGCCGCGGGAACGGCGACAGACGCCGCAACTTTGCCCCTCGGCGCGGATGACAGCCAGTCTCACCTCGGCGCGCAAAATTCGTCGATACCGGGCGCGGCAGGGCGATTTGCCGGCGGTGCGCCAGCAACGAGCGCCGCCAATGCCGCCGCGGCGGCCGAGACCGCGACCCCCGGCGGAGGAGCGGGCTTCCAGGCGGCTCTGGGACAGAATACCGCCGACGGACAAACAGCAGCAACGCTCAGCGGGACAACCGGGCTTGCCGCCTCGCCGCCAACCGATAAGCCCGCGATCGCGTCCTCGGCCGCAACCTCTTCGGAAGGACTCGCGGCGCCGGGTATCGGCACAGAAGGAGCAACATCCGCCAGTGTCCGGACGGTTCAGCCGCCGGTCCGGCTCGCCAGGGCGGAAGCGGCGGCGCGAAGCGGCGCTCTCCAGCAGCGCGTCGTCGGCGACCAGGTCAGCGTGCACATTCGCAAGGCGGTTCAGGAAGGCATGGACCGGATCGAGGTCAGGCTCAAGCCGGAGGCGCTCGGAAGAGTCGATGTCCGCCTGGAGCTCGGTCCCGACAACCGGGTCGTCGCCACGGTGACCGCCGAACAGCGCCACACCCTGGAACTTCTGCGCGCCGATGCGCGGAGCCTCGAGCGCGCGCTACAGGAAGCTGGGCTGCAAACCGACGGCGGCAGCCTGAACTTCAATCTCCGCGGCGGCGAGGACGGCAAGCAGGGCCATGACGCCGGCCATGCGATCCGAGCCTCCCTGCATGAGGCCAACGCGGACGACGGCGACCATGCCGAAGACGTTCCGGCTCGAACCCATGCCCCGGGAGCGGGGCGGCCTGACGGCGTCGATATCCACGCATAGGAGTTCCATCGATGATCATGCAGGGCCTCTCCGCAACGACCGCGCTCGACGGGTCCCGCTCGGCGGCCAACGGCCGTCAGCTGCAGGACGATCTCAACCGGTTCCTCAACCTCCTTGTCACGCAGCTCCAGCACCAGGACCCGCTCGATCCGATGGACGCCAACGAGTTCACCTCTCAGTTGGTCCAGTTCGCCAGCGTCGAACAGCAGATCTACCAGAACGCCAATCTGGAGAAACTGTTGAAGGTCGCCGAGAACGGTCAGGTGGCGGCCATGGTCAACTACCTCGGCACCGTCGCGGAGGCCAGCGGCAACGCCCTGCCTCTCGATGACGGCAGGGCGAAGGCCACCTATTCCCTTGGCGAGAGCGTCGTCTCGACGACCATCACCGTAAAGGACGCCGCCGGACGGGTCATGTTCGTCGCGCCGGGCGAAACGAAATCCGGACAACACGCTTTCGCCTGGAACGGCAAGGACGCCTCGGGAAAGGCGCTGCCCGACGGAAGCTACACACTGGAAATCGCGGCCAAACGCGCCGACGGCACCTTGGCGGAGGTCGCCCAGACCACGTTCGGCAGGATCAGCGGCGCCGCGGTCGAAAACGGCCAAGTGATCCTGTTCATGGGCAAGATCGCGGTGCCCATGGAGGAAGTGCTGTCCGTCCAGCAACCTGAAGCAGCCAACCAGCGGGCCCCGGCCGCCGCCGGCGACCAGCAGTAGATCAAAATAGACCAAAGGAGCAAAAAGATGAGTCTGTTTGGCGCAATGACGTCCGGCGTATCCGGTCTCGTCGCCCAGTCCAGCGCGATGGGCGCGATCGCCGACAACATCACCAACGTCAACACGATCGGGTACAAGAATACGAAGACCGACTTCCAGTCGCTGGTGACCAAGCAGACGTCGGCGACGTTCTATTCCGCCGGCGGCGTGCAGGCGCGGCCGCTGCAGCTCAACGACGTTCAGGGACTGCTGCAAGGAACGACCTCGCAGACGGATATCGGCGTTTCCGGCGCCGGTTACTTCGTGGTCAACAACTCCTCACGCCCTTCGATCAACAGCGAGTTCCTGTTCACGCGGGCGGGCTCCTTCTATCAGGACAACGAGGGCTATCTGCGCAACACCGCGGGATTCTATCTTCAGGCGTGGCCGACGGACCCGGAAGGCAACGTCATGCTGCCGCCGGGCAGCAACGCCGGGCGCACCAACGCCAACATCATTTCGACGGACTTTCTCCAGACGGTGAATTTGAGCCGTATCGGCGGCACGGCCGCGCCGACCTCGAAAATCGCGATCGGCGCCAACCTGCCATCCCGCGACGAAGCCGGCGCGACCCATAAGGTGGACGTCCAGTTCTTCGACACCCTCGGCGCCACCAACGACATCAGCTTCGAATACAGCAAGCGCGCTCCCAATCAATGGGATCTCACGGTCGAGCCGCCGGCCGGCGCCGCACTGCTCAACCTCTACGATAACAACGGCGCTGTTCACGCGAGCATCGGCCAGCTCCAGTTTATCGGCAAGCCGGCCAGCGGCTCGACGTTCAGCCTGCAAGATCCCGCCGTGGGCACGGCAACGACGTTCCGGGTCGTCGATGCTCCCGGAACCCCCGCGGCGGGCACCGTGGAAGTCGTGGTCACCGCCGGGATGAGCTCGGTCGATGCCGTGCGCGCCATGCGCGATGCCGTCAACAGCGTGCATCCGGGCTTGGCCGCGACCAAGAGCGGCGCCGAAAACGTTCTGCTCCTGCGCGGATCGGCGACGACCCCCTCTCTCGATGTCACCGGACTCGCGATCACCAACACCGATAATGTCCGCGGCGTCGTTCAGCAGGACCCTTTCCGCGTCTCCCAGACAACCGCCACCGGACCGTCGATCCAATTCAACGCCGCAGGCCTGCCCGAAGCCTTCAATGTCTCGTCGATGTCGGTATCGGGCTTCGCCAACGGCTCGGCCGACCTCAACGACACCGATCTCGACAGCGACGGCGACGTCGATGTCTTGCGGGTCAAGCTCGACTTCGGCACGCTCGGCGAAGCCAACGGCATGACCCAGTTCGGCGCCGACTTCACGCCGACATTCATTCAGCAGAACGGCGCCCGGTTCGGCGTGTTCTCCGGCGTCACCATTTCTTCCGATGGATTGGTGACGGCGCTGTTCGACAACGGCGAGCTGCGGCCGATCTACAAGATCCCGCTCGCGACCTTCGTCAATCCCAACGGCCTGGAAGCGCGAAGCGGCAATGCCTGGAACGCCACCGAAGCCTCGGGCAATCCCACGTTGAGGATGGCCGATCATGGTCCCGCCGGTCAGGTGACGCAAAAGGCTCTCGAGGCATCAACCGTCGACATCGGGGAGGAATTCACCGACATGATCATGGTCCAGCGCGCCTACTCGGCGGCGACGAAAATCATCTCGACCGCGGATGAAATGCTCGAAGAACTCGTCCGCATCAAGCGCTGACGTGCGAGAGACGTATTAAAAAAAATTCTTGATAATCTGTGGGATCTTCTTTGGGTTCTGCAGTGAAAGGCTCGGCCTGGCCGAGCCTTTCTTTATTTCCTCTCAGTCTAAAGGAACAAATCCACGGCGATCTCGTTGACCTCGACGTGGCGCGCCGAGCCAGGGCAGAAAGCAACGAGGTGGAGGAGCAAACCGATGCCACGAGATTTGCGCGGATCCGTCGTCGTGATTACCGGAGCATCCAGCGGGATCGGCCGGGCCACCGCCCGCGAGTTCGGGCGGCGTGGCGCCACGGTAGTGCTGGCCGCCCGACGCGAGGAGGCGTTGCAGGCGGCGCTCGCCGAGTGCGAAGATCTCGGTGGCCGGGGTCTTGTCGCGCCGACCGACGTCAGCGACGCAGAGCAGGTGGACCGCCTCGCCGACACCGCACTCCGCAACTATGACCGGATCGATGTGTGGGTGAACAACGCCGCCGTGTCGTTGTTCGGGCGGATCGAAGAGACGCCGCGCGGGCCTTACGAGCGGGTGCTCGACACCAATATCCTTGGCTATGTCAACGGCGCCAGGGCGGCGATCCGCCAATTCCGGGAACAGGGAGAAGGCCGCCTGATCAACGTGTCGTCGATGGTCGGCCATACCGGGCAGCCGTATACGAGCGCTTACGTGGCCTCGAAGTGGGCGATCCGCGGCTTGTCCGAGTGTCTGCGCATGGAACTGATGGACGCGCCGGGAATTCGGGTCTCGACCGTGCTGCCCGCGTCCATCGACACCCCGATCTTCCAGCACGCGGCGAATTACACGGGCCGGGCGGTCAAGGCGATGACGCCGGTTTATCCTCCAGAACAGGTCGCGGCGGCCATCGTCCGCCTTGCACAGCGGCCAAGACGCGAGGTCTTCGTCGGTAACGCCGGACGGATGATCGCCGCGTTGCGCACGCTCGCGCCTGCCCTCGGCGAACGGATCATGGCCCGGCAGGTGGAAACGGATCATTTCCAGAAGGGTCAGCCATCGCCATCGACCGAAGGCAATCTGTTCGCGCCGATGGCGGACCGCTTCGGCGCGCGTGGCGGCTGGCTCGTCCGCGAACATCCGCCGCGGCAACGCTCCGTGGGCGCCGGCCTCGCGCTCGGTTTGGCCGCTCTTGCGCTGCCGCTCGGAATTTATGCGCTGACCCAACAGCGGAGGCGCTGACGCATGGCGGGCGCGCGAACCGGAAGGCTTGGCAGCCGCTGGGTCCGGATCGCCTCGCGCGGCGGGCGGGAGCTTCACCACCGCGTCTCGCTTGGCCCCGATCCCGGAGGCG
>CAZRWU010000226.1:0-4843 GCA_964603915.1 uncultured Rhodospirillaceae bacterium | reverse complement strand
CTCCAGTGCCAGAAGCGGATCAAGAAGTCGATTACAGGGCCGACGACACTTTGCTGGATCCGACGCCCGATCCTCAGTGGAGCCTTAAGGAACTGAGTTACGATCCGATTCGCGAGGCCGGCATAGAGGCCCGCCTTGCTATCGGCAACGGCTTTCTTGGCGTGCGGGGAGCCCGCGCGGTCAGCCGTGGTCCTGTATGGATGTCTTGGACGCAAGGTCTGAGCTGGGCCTCGTGGCCGCGCACCTATGTCGCCGGCTTGTTTGACACGCCCAATACGGAGCCGCCAGTTCCGGCGTTGGTCCCCGCTCCGGATTGGCTGCGGGTGCGGGTATCGCTTGACGGCCGACCTCTTCGCTTGCGCGCCGGCTCGCTTCTCAAGCATGAGCGGACGCTCGATTTCCGCCGTGGAATGCTGCTTTCCGACTGGCGGCAGCGCGATGTTTTCGACCGCGTGGCGCGCGTGCGGACGCTGCGTCTCGTCTCTCTTGCCAACCGCGCGCTTGGCTTGCAGATCGTCCAGCTGGAAATCGAAGATGGCAAGGCGGAGATCACTCTCGAAGCCGTTCTTGAAAATCCGGGTCCGGGCCTTGAACTTGCCCGGATGGAGCCAAGGGTGTCACTGTGGCGGACTGAAGAGTCCGACAAAAGCCTGTCGGTGGCGACAGCGGCCGGTCTGCAGATCAAGGAACGGAGCTTGGAACCGAGTTTTCGGGATCCTCTGAAGCGCACCTGGACTTGGACTTCCGTTCCCGGCGCCCCTGCTCTTTTCTGGCGGCTGGTTTCAGTGACGCGCGGCGATGGCGAACCGGATGAAAATGTCATTACGCGCGCGCGGGTGTTCCTCGAACGTGCTGAGCAGGCTGGCTGGCGCGAAGCGCTCAGTGCTCACGAAAGCGCCTGGGCCGAGCGCCACGTCTGCAGCGACATCGAGATAGAAGGCGATGAACAGGCGCAGAAAGGACTGCGCTTTGCGATCTATCATCTGAACAGCGCGGCCAATCCGGCGGATGATCGTGTTTCCATTGGCGCCCGGGCGCTGACAGGAGAGTCGTATCTTGGTCACGTGTTCTGGGATACGGAAATTTACCTGCTGCCCTTCTATACGATCACTTGGCCGGAAGCGGCGCGGACCCTCCTCATGTACCGCCACCGCACGTTGCCCGGAGCCCGCGCAAAGGCGAAGGCGCTTGGCTATCGCGGCGCACTCTACGCCTGGGAATCCGCCGACACCGGCGACGAGACGACACCGGCCGAAATCATCGATCCGAATGGCCGGATGATCCGCGTCTTGTGCGGCACGCAGGAGCAGCACATCAGCGCCGATGTCGCCTACGCAGTTTGGCAATACTGGCGGACGACCGGGGATGACCGCTTCCTTCTCGACGCGGGCGCCGAAATACTGCTCGAAACGGCGCGCTTCTGGGCGAGCCGGGCGACGCCCGAAGCCGACGGAAAGTGCCATATCCGGGGCGTCATCGGTCCCGATGAGTACCACGAAGAGATCGACGACAACGCCTACACCAACATGATGGCGCGCTGGAACATCGAGCGCGGGCTCGAGGTCGTGGCGACACTGCGCAAGCGCTGGCCGCAGCGCTGGGAAGCCTTGGCGCGGCGGCTGGATGTGACGGCGGAGGAACTGGACCAATGGCGCGATGTCGCCGGACGTATCGTCACCGGCATCGACCCCAAGACCGGAATGATAGAACAGTTCGCCGGATACTACGATCTTGAAGAGATCGACCTCAGCCATTACGCCGGGCGGACCGCGCCGATGGACGTCGTGCTGGGTAGGGAGCGGACTCAAGCCTCTCAGGTTGTCAAGCAGGCCGATGTTGTCGCTCTCTTGGCATTGCTGCCCGAGGCGTTCAATCGCGAGATGCGAGAAATTAATTTCCGCCACTATGAGCCCCGCTGCGGTCACGGCAGCTCGCTCAGCCGCGGCATGCACGCCTTGGTCGCGGCGCGGATCGGAAACGTCGAGCTTGCCGAGGAATATTTCCACAGTACTGCGGGCACCGACCTCAGCGAGCCCACCGCAAGCAGCGCCGGCGGTGTGCGCATTGCCGCTCAAGGCGCCCTGTGGCAGGTCGCGATCTTCGGCTTCGCCGGGCTGACGATCGAGAATGAAGGCATTGGCCTCGATCCGCATCTGCCGCCGAAGTGGGCGACGATGGCGTTTCGCGTGCAGTGGCGGGATCGGCGCGTTCACCTCCATCTTGCCCGGGAGACTCGGAAGATCGTCGCAACGCTTGAGCAGGGCGAGGCGATGTTGCTCCGGGTCGGCGGTGCGTCTCGCGAGCTTGGTCCGTACGAGCCATTGCAGGTCTCTTGGTGATCCGCTTGATTAGCTCCGCAACGATTCACGTCCAGGAATGTCATGACTCTCAATTTTGCGGTAATTTATGGTTCGGTGCGCAGCGCCCGGCAGGGAATCAAATACGCGCGCTTTCTTACGGCGCAACTGGCCGCGCGGCAGCACACGGTCACTCTTATCGATCCTCTCGAATACCAGCTGCCGCTTTTGGACAAGATGTACAAGGAGTATGCGCCGGGGTCAGCACCGCAGCCGCTGCCCGCGTTGGCGGATATTCTTCGCGCGGCGGATGGCTTTCTCATCGTCAGCGGCGAGTACAACCACAGCATTCCGCCGGCGCTGAAGAACCTGCTCGATCATTTCCTTGAGGAATGGTTCTGGCGGCCGTCGGCGATTGCCTGCTACTCAGCGGGCGTATTCGGCGGCGTTCGCGCCGCCATGCAGCTCCGCGCAACCCTCGGCGAGCTTGGCATGCCGAGCATTCCCACCATTCATCCGATGCCGCGTGTCCACGATCAGTTCGACGACGATGGAACGACTCGCGATCCCGCGCATGAGCGCCGCGTTGTCCGATTCCTTGACGAGTTCCAATGGTACGCCGCCGCTCTCAAGAAGGCGCGTGCCGGCGGCGTTCCGTACTGACGCTTTTCGATTGGGCGCAAGCGCCCTATAACACGATTGTCCTGATCGCGTTTCCCTCCAGGGAGATTCCCTACCCATGCCGCGGTTGCCCGACCGTGTCGCCGGCGTGTTGCTGATCGCCGCCGCCTGTCTGTGCTGGAGTTCCGGCGGCATTCTCGTGCGCATGCTCGATCTCGATGGGATCGTGATCGCTTTCTGGCGTTCCCTGATCATGGCCGCGGCGGTCGCGACCGGGCTCGTCATCGGCTATGGACGACAGGCGGTGGCGGTCATCGCTGCCGTGCAATGGCCAGGGTTTTTGTCCGGCGCTCTGCTGAGCGGCGCGTTTGTCGGCTACATCCTGTCGATTACCTTCACGGAAGTCGCCAATACGATGATCCTGATGAGCGTGTCGCCGCTTGTGGCGGCGGTGCTGGCGCATCTGATTCTGAAAGAACGTCTGGACCGGCCAACGATAGGTGCAATTGGCGTGGCGATGGTGGGCATCGCCATCATGTTCAGCCACGGAATTGCCACTGGTAGCCTGCTTGGCGATGTCTTCGCACTGCTCGTCGCAGTGACGTTCGGCGCCAACATCGTCGTCCTGCGTCGCTGGCGCGGCATCGACATGGTGCCGGCGACCATGCTCGGGGGCCTGATCTCGGCGGCGGCGGTGGCGCCGTGGGCGCTCGGAACGGCAATCGTCGGGGCCGACTTCGCCATCCTCGCGATCCTCGGTTGCTTTCAGCTCGGTCTTGGCCTTTTCCTGTTCGTTCGCGGCAGCCGCAAGCTGCGTGCTGCGGAACTCGGGTTGCTGACTTTGCTTGAAACTGTTCTGGCGCCGCTTTGGGTGTGGATCGGCATCGGCGAGACGCCGAGCGCGGCGGCGCTGCTGGGAGGGAGCATCGTCCTCGCCGCCGTAATCGGTTTGACGTTGATGCAGCGAAGCGCTCCACATTTGGGCGCTGGTAATCACACGCCTTGAGTCCCGCGCTTTTACCGCGCAAAGCGCTCGGTTTCTCTGCGGAAACCTGATCACAAGGCGGCGCGAACGCGCTCGGCCGCTGTCGCGAGCGCCTCGCGATCGCCCGGGCGGAGCGGCCAGTTCATCGGCAGGCCATCGTCCTTGGCGCGGGGCAGGACATGCCAGTGGAAATGCGGCACCGACTGCGCGGCGCCCGGTCCATTGGCCTGGACAAGATTCATTCCGTAAGGGTCGAACGCTTTCCGAACAGCGCGCGCCACGTGTTGCGCGGCGCGCGTCGTCGCCGTCAGCCACGGTTCATCGAGCACGAAGAGAGTCTCCGCGTGCGTTTTCGGAATGACCAGCACATGTCCCGGATTGGCGGGATTGATATCCATGAAGGCAAGGCTGCGGTCATCCTCGAAAACCCGGAAGCTCGGCACTTCGCCGCGAATGATCCGGCAGAAAATGCAGGCGTCGTCAAGCGTGGCTTCGATCATTTCGTTGTTCTCCTCGTCGCTAACGCATCGTCGCTATAAAGCCGTTTGAACACCGCCGGCAGCATCGGCTACAAGAGCGACGCCATCAAGACGAAGAGAGCACCATCATAGGGCGGGATCTCGGCCTGATGCGACTGACCCTTATCGCCGCCGCTCTGGCGGTCGGCACGTTTTCGGCGGCTGCAAGCGCCACGACGGATACGCTTTACGAGGGGGCTCTCGGCTCGACACCTGATAAACAAGGGTGGGTCTACGCCAGCTTTCCGCCAAGCCGGACGCGGGCGACGCAGTCGCTCGTCGACTCCCGAACGGTTCTCGACACCACCGCAGCGAAGAGCGACATGGCAGGCTACTTTTACCGGCGCCTGCCCCCGGCATCGCCGCTCGACCGGAGCGTCGGCTTCAGGTTGACGTTCAGCCTGCAGATCCTCGAGGAAAAG
>CAZRWU010000225.1:0-4845 GCA_964603915.1 uncultured Rhodospirillaceae bacterium | reverse complement strand
CGCAGCTCAAACCGCAACCGCCTAACCGTCCGGTCAAACGGGGGCAAGATCACCGCCCCCCAAGAATGGATAATGCGCCATGCCTTTCGGCGTTGGCGGCAAGTTCTTACAGCACAAGACTGAATGTCTACATCGCGCAAGGCTTGAGCATCAGCTCATCCCCCTGAAGCTGAATCCATGAACACGCCTCTCTGGGGAGGATTTCCAACCCGCCGGCGATTATCGCTCGTAAGGACACACCGTTCCACCGCCGCGCCGCCGGTTAATGACGCGGGCGTGCGGGCGCCTGGATCCGATGAACCAAGGCAGCGACGAATTCATGCGTGGGCACGCAGGCATTATGAGCGAGGAGCGTCATGGACCGTACCGCTGCAAAACGACTGACATAATTCATGCCCACGCGCCCGGCGATTGGTTCACTGCTTGCGGATCTGCCCGGTGGCACGGCCTCAGACTCCTTTGTCCGTTCACAGCCTCGCTGAGCACCGGCGCTGATCTCTCAGCGCGCGAAATCTACGTCATGTGTCGACGGAATCGAGGATCATGGCTTGTCTGCTCTGCTGTCTCCCTTAAATCGAGAAATGATGGACGGAAGTTCCCACGGCAAGGTCGCGATCATGCGGTGTAGCATGGACAAACAGCGGACACCCAAGCGCATTCAGGAGCGTTCGTATGTTATCGTTCGACTGTCCAGCGTCGTCGTCGTCGTCGGCCTTCTTACCTTCGCAACCGGATGCGCGCGCGCGCCGGTCTCCGGGCCGTCAGCGGATGCGGCAGCTATAACGCCAACGGTAACAGGCGTCGCCAACCCAAGCATCGACGGAACAAAGACCGGAAGTTCCGTCCGTGCAATCGGGCGAACCACGGATACCATCATCGTTGATGAGGAAAAAGACAAACGGTTGCGTAATGACCGACTTCAGCGCGACGAGCGCACGATCGGGGGGCGGATCACGGCGATTGATCGCCAGCTCGACATCATTGAAATGCGCCGACGGGCGCGCGTGAACATCGAACCGGAGAACCGCTACCGCGCAGCGCCGCGACAGGTTCTTCTTGAGCGGGAACGGCGCAATCTCGAATTTCAACAGGGCTTCGTTGAGCGCGAACAGAACCGGCTAGAATTTCAGCGCCGTCTCGATCGTCCGTCCCGAGATCCCTTAACAAACGGCCAGCGATTTCCCTGACGCAGTGCCACCAAGCGGCGGCCTCTGTCCCCGCTTGTCATCTCAAGCATCCGGCCGCGGGATGTTCAATAGGGCCGCTGACCAGCAATATTGCCGGCTGGGTAATAGTCGCAAACCCAGATTTGCCCTTGGCTCTCGCACACGCTCATCCCGCAACCGACCGCGGTGGTATCCGCCCAGACGATTTGCGTATAGTGGCCGCAACTTGCGCCCTTGGGAGCCTGACATTCGTTTGTGTCGGCATCGTACCATTGCTTCTCGCTCGCCCAACTTGCGACCACGTCTTCCGCAGCGATCTCCTGGACCGAGATCTTGACATCACGATCGACAGCCTCGCCGGTTCGCGTCAATCGGGTGATCGCCACCTCGCGCGCCGGCCCTGCCCAGTAAAGGTTCTGCCCATATTCCTGCAAATCCGGGTTGTGACGCATTTCGCAACCATCTCTCGCGAGGGCGTCGGCCCACGCTTGAGCCTGATCGGCCGCCCGCTCGGACCACGATAAGGAAGGCAGATCAGGCGTTATGCGTTGCCGTACGGCGTTATGCGCCTCGACCATGCCGTCGCGGGCCTGGCGCGGGCGAGGTTCGGCCGCATCAATAACTATCGGGGGTATGAGACTGGCAACGATGAAAGCGACGAAACCTTGCACGCCGCTCCTCCTGGCCCCGGTCGATCCCCTTGAAGACGCGCCCGGCCATCCCATAGTTGGGAGACATTCCTTGATCATCTGAACGATACCTTCAACATGCCCGGCGAAGCCGACCTGACCATTGTCAAGATCCTCGCGTCGATCCACGACATTGTTCCTGAGGATTGGAACGCTTGTGCCGGCGCCGACGATCCCTTCGTCAGCCATGCCTTTCTCGCCGCCCTCGAAGATAGCGGCTCCGTCAGCGTCCAGAGCGGGTGGATCCCCCGTCATCTTGCTGCCTATGACGACAGCGGCAGGCTGATCGGTTGCGCGCCAGCGTATTTGAAAACGCATTCCTACGGCGAGTATGTGTTCGACTGGAGCTGGGCGGACGCCTATGAGCGCGCGGGCGGTCGCTATTATCCGAAGCTTCAGGTAGCGATTCCCTTCACGCCCATCACGGGCAACCGGCTGCTGGTGCGCAAGGGAGCCCCGACGGCCATCCTTGACGCGCTGGGAAGCGGTTTGATCAAACTCGCTCAGCGGCTCGGCCTCTCATCGGCGCATGTGACATTCACGACGGAAACACAGTGGGAACACTTGGAACGGCTGGGCTTTTTGCCCCGCATCGGTCATCAGTTTCACTGGCACAACCGGGGCTACCGCGATTTCAACGATTTCCTTAGCGAACTGTCCTCGCGCAAGCGCAAGGCCATCCGCAAGGAGCGCAAGGCCGTCGCCGAACATGGTGTTTCACTGCAAACGCTGGTCGGAGGTGCCATCGAGGATCGCCACTGGGATACATTCTATCGCTTCTACCGCAACACACATGACCGTAAGTGGGGCCACGCCTATCTCAACCGGAAGTTCTTCCGCTTAATCGGTGAACGATTGCGCGACCGCGTGGTGATGGTGACCGCTGAAACGAAAGAGGGGAAAGCGGTTGCCGGAGCTCTCAACCTCTGCGGCGCGAACGCGCTTTATGGCCGTTATTGGGGATGCCTTGACACCTATCGTTTTTTACATTTCGAGGCCTGTTACTACCGGGCCATCGACTTCGCCATCAGCAAGGGGCTGGAGCGCGTCGAGGCAGGCGCTCAGGGACTCCATAAAATTCAGCGCGGCTACCTCCCCTTCCACACTTACAGCGCCCACTGGATCGCCGATCCCGGTTTCCGTGACGCGCTCGCGCGTTACCTCGCTGCCGAGCGGCGCGCTGTCGCGGAAGAAATGGCCGAGCTCAGCGCGGCGTCGCCGTTTCGCCGCGACGGCGCGATTCCGTAAAGTGCAAGTTAACCAGTCCCGCCGTACCATCGCGACCATGAGCAGCCTATCGCATCGACGCCCCATTTCAACCGTCCTCATGGTCGCCAGCGTCATCGTCGCCCTGGCCGCAGCTCGCGCGGCCTTGGCGTCAGAGGCCTATCTTGGGAGCACCTGCGTGCGGCTGTTTGCCGAAGCCGGCGGCGAGGTGCTGATCAACGCCTGCGCAGACTGCCGCCGCGTTGGCGTCGAACGCGTCCGGCTTGGCGCCCACTTTCCAACCGCCCGAACCGTCATCGTACCCGAGCATGGGCGAATAGAACTCTCGTTTCTCGGCCCGGGTCGGACCCTCTTGACCAGCGACGAAGGATGCCGAGACGCAGGCTCAAGCGATGCCCTCGCCAGCCGATCCGACGGCCGCCGCTGCGTTCAGTTCGCGCGTTCAGGGGAGTTGCATCTGCTGGTGAACGGCTGCGGCGTGTGCCGGTCCGTCGCCGTCCAGCGCACGGAGTCTTCGGGCCACCTCAACCGCGGCACCTTCATCGTCGGCCCGCACGCAGTGGTGCCCTACCCCGCGGATGGAGCGGTCAGCGCCACACTTGCCGATGAGATGCCTTGCTCTTGAGCGGCGCGGCGCCCATCGCATCTGAGACCGCAACCATCACATAAGCCGACGGAATGTCCGTTAATCCGCGGCCCAAGACTCCGTCACGCTGTCCGGATCGCTGAACGCCACCTCCACCCGCTGTTGCGGGGGCTCGCCTTCAATAATCGCGGGATACGATATAGCGATATCGTCGCCGAGCCGGCCCACCAACCCCCGCGCCCGAACGTGCGGATGATCCGGAACCTCATCATGGCCGATCACCGCTTGGTAGCAGCAATCCGCCCCAGTCAGAAGCGAGTCCCAATGAGCAAGAGGCTGGGCCGCGAACATCGCCGCCACTTCGGCGATCAGTTCGGCTTGCGGCAGAGGTTCGTATTGCCGCTCGATCCACTCTGGATGCCCGACGGCTTGGCAGAAGTTGGCCCAGAATCTCGGCTCCAGCGGGCTCAGCGTGACAAAGCGACGATCGCTCGTGCGGTAGATCTGGTAGGCGGCCGCGCCTCCGGTGAGTAGACCGTGGCCCCGGCGGGCGTCGAACGCGAACGCCAGTTCCTGTAGAAACAAAAGCGACTCGTTCAAGCTCACATCGATGAACACGCCCTTGCCGTCGCGGCCGCGCGCCAGCAGTGCCCCCAATATCGACGAGACGGCGATGAGCGCGCCGGCATGATCCGCCATCGGTGGAAACGGAATGGCGGGGGCTTCAGGCGATCCGGTCGCGCTCAGGGCTCCAGTCAGCGCAACGTAGTTCAGGTCATGGCCGGACACGAGGCGGAGGGGTCCGGTCTGCCCGTAACCCGACAAAGCGCAATGAATGAGCCGCGGATTGAGCGCCTTCAATCGTTGTTCACCGAAACCAAGCCGTTCCATCACCCCGGGACGGAACGACTCCAACAGAACATCCGCCCGTTGCACAAGATCGGCGAACCGCGCAGCGTCCGCCTCGACCTTCAGATCGAGGTCGATGACCCGCTTTCCGGCATTGACGACATGATAGTAGGGCGAGACGCCCTCGTGACTCTCTCTGGCGAGCCTGCGCCCGGGCTCGCCCCCAGGCGGCTCGATCTTGACGACGTCGGCGCCCATGTCCGCGAGCACGCGGGTCGCAAACGGCCCCGGTAGATATTGACTGAGATCAAGGACGCGAACGCCCTCC
>CAZRWU010000224.1:0-4854 GCA_964603915.1 uncultured Rhodospirillaceae bacterium | reverse complement strand
CGATTTGCAGGGGCCGGAGACGATGCAGTGAAGGACCGCGCGGCGCGCGCCGCGTGGTTACGGGGGCTGCGCTGAGGGGAATTCTGCGAAAGCCATGAAAGCCAAGATTCACGTGACCCTGAAGAACGGGGTGCTCGACCCGCAGGGCAAGGCGGTCGCCCACGCCCTCGACGCGCTCGGCTTCCGTGGCGTTGAGGACGTGCGCCAGGGCAAGTATATCGAAATCGATCTTGCCGAGCCCGACCGCGCCAAGGCGCGCGAAACGGTCGACGCCATGTGCCGGCAACTGCTCGCCAACACCGTGATCGAAAACTACGCCATTGATATCCTCGACTGACTTGGCCAGCACACCGGCATGAAATCCGCCGTCGTCGTCTTCCCCGGATCGAATTGCGATCGCGACGTCGCGGTCGCCCTCGAACAGGTGAGCGGGCGCCCGCCGCGCATGCTCTGGCACCGGGAAACGGAGATGCCGGCGCTCGACCTTATCGTCATCCCCGGCGGCTTCTCGTATGGCGATTATCTGCGCGCCGGCGCCATGGCGGCGCATTCCCCGATCATGCGCGAGGTGCAGGCGCGCGCCGCAGGCGGCGTCGCCGTGCTCGGCATTTGCAACGGATTCCAGGTGCTGTGCGAGGCCGGCCTGCTGCCGGGCGTGTTGATGCGCAACGCCGGTCTGCGCTTCATTTGCAAGGACATCCACTTGCGCGTCGACAACCCGGCGCCCCCGTTCACCGAAGGCTATCGGCCCGGGCAGGTCATCCGCGTCCCGATCGCCCATAACGAGGGCAATTTCTACGCCGATCCGCAGACCCTCGACCGGCTTGAGGACGATGGGCGCATCGCGTTCCGCTACTGTACGGCCGATGGCGCCGTCGCCGACGACGCCAATCCGAACGGCTCGCAGCGGGCGATCGCCGGCATTCTTAATGGAAAGGGCAACGTGCTTGGAATGATGCCCCACCCGGAGCGCGCCTCCGACGAGAGGCTCGGCGGCCGCGATGGGCGGGCGCTGTTCGAGAGCGTTTGCGCGGCGCTGTCATGACGACAATCGAACGCGCCGCGATCACACCCGAGGTCGTCGCCGAACACGGTCTGTCGGACGCGGAATACGCCAAGATCCTGGACATCCTCGGACGCCCGCCGAACATCACGGAGCTTGGCATTTTCTCGGTGATGTGGAGCGAGCATTGCTCGTACAAGTCGTCGAAACGCTGGCTGAAAACGCTGCCGACAAAGGCGCCGTGGGTCATTTGCGGCCCCGGCGAGAACGCCGGCGTCGTCGACATCGGCGACGGGCAGGCGGTTATCTTCAAGATGGAGAGCCACAACCATCCGTCCTACATCGAGCCCTACCAGGGCGCGGCCACCGGCGTCGGCGGCATCCTGAGGGACGTTTTCACCATGGGCGCCCGCCCGATCGCCAACCTCAACGCGCTTCGGTTCGGCGGCATCGACCATCCCAAGACGCGGCACCTGGTTTCCGGCGTGGTCGCCGGCATCGGCGGCTACGGCAACTGCGTCGGCGTGCCGACGGTGGGCGGCGAGTGCGCCTTCGACGCCCGCTACGACGGCAACATTCTCGTCAACGCGATGGCCGTCGGTCTCGTCGACGCCGACCGGATCTTCTACTCGGCCGCCGCCGGCGTCGGCAATCCGGTCGTCTACGTCGGCTCGAGGACCGGGCGCGACGGCATCCATGGCGCGACCATGGCCTCCGCCGAGTTTTCCGACGACACCGAGGAAAAGCGACCGACCGTGCAGGTCGGCGATCCGTTCACCGAGAAACTCCTCATCGAAGCGTGCCTTGAGCTGATGGCCACTGACGCGATCATCGCCATCCAGGACATGGGGGCGGCGGGCCTTACCTCCTCGTCGTTCGAAATGGCCTCCAAGGGCGGCCTTGGCATCGCGCTCGATCTCGACCGCGTGCCGGTTCGCGAAGCCGGGATGACCGCGTACGAAATCATGCTCTCGGAGAGCCAGGAGCGCATGCTCATGGTCTTGAAGCCGGGGCGCGAGGCAGAGGCCGAAGCGGTCTTTCACAAGTGGGAGCTCGATTTCGCCGTCGTCGGCGAGACGACCGACACCGGACGGATGGTCGTGCGCCACCATGGCGCCGTCGTCGTCGACGCGCCGATCGATCCGCTCGCCAAGGCGTCGCCGGAATACGATCGGCCCTGGGTCGCGACGCCCCCGGCCGCCTCGCTCGATCCGACGCTCGCGCCCCCCGCGCCCGATCCGATCGCGGCCCTGACGCGCCTGATGGCCTCGCCCGATCTCGCCAGCAGGCGGTGGATCTGGGAGCAGTACGATCACATGGTGATGGGCGACACCGTGCAGCGCCCGGGCGGCGACGCGGCCGTGGTCCGCGTCCATGGCGCCGACAAGGGATTGGCGATGGCTTGCGACTGCACGCCGCGCTACTGTCTCGCCGATCCGGTGCAAGGCGGCCGCCAGGCCGTGGCCGAGGTCTGGCGCAATCTCACCGCCGCCGGCGCGACGCCGCTCGCCGTCACCAATTGCCTCAACTTCGGCAATCCGGAAAAGCCCCTCATCATGGGGCAGTTTGCCGGCTGCATTCAGGGCATGGCCGAGGCCTGCGCCGCCCTCGACTTCCCCGTCGTCTCCGGCAATGTCTCCTTCTACAACGAAACCAACGGAGTCGCGATTCCGCCGACGCCGACGATCGGCGGCATCGGATTGATCGGCAGCCTGGATCGGATGGCGTCACCGGCTTTCAAAAAGCCTGATCAGGTCCTGTTGCTCGTCGGCGACGCCGACGGCGCCACCGGCTGGCTTGGGCAGTCGGTATACTTGAGGGAGATCGCCGGCCGCGAGGAAGGGCCGCCGCCGCCCGTCGATCTTGCCGCGGAACGCCGGGCGGGCGACTTCGTGCGCCGTCTGATCGGCGAGGGCCTTGTCGCGACTTGCCACGACGTCGCGGATGGCGGAGTCCTCGTCGCGGTCGCGGAAATGGCGATCGCCGGCGATCTTGGCGCGGCCATCGACGCTCCCACGGATGCGGAGCCGTTGCATGCCTGGCTGTTCGGCGAGGATCAGGGGCGCTATGTCGTTGCCCTTGAAGCATCCGCGGTAGAGATGGCGTTGCAGGCTGCGGCGCGTGCGGGCGTGCCGGCGCGCATCATCGGGATCACCGGCGGCGATCGGTTGACGGTGAACGGCGGTCACGCCATATCGGTAGGCGCGTTGCGCGCCAGCAACGAAGCATGGCTGCCGGCTTATATGGCCGGACCGACATAGTCCTTCTGGCAAGGGAGCAGGCCGATGGCGATCGACGCCGGAGAGCTCGAACGGCTGATCAAGGAAGCTCTGCCCGATGCGCGGGTGACGATCGAGGATCTGCGCGGCGATGGCGATCATTATGCCGCCCTGGTCGAGTCCGGCGCGTTCGCGGGCAAGAGCCGGGTGCAGCAGCATCAGATGGTTTACCAAGCCCTCAAGGGCCGCATGGGCGGCGAGTTGCATGCGCTTGCCTTGCAAACGGACGTTTTGAAACAGCCCTAAGGGTCGAGAGGGAGGTGGAACGATGGAGCAGATGAACGACAATCCGGTTTTCACGCGTATTCGCCGGGAAATCGAGGATCATCCGGTCGTTGTCTTCATGAAGGGCACGCCGATGTTTCCTCAGTGCGGCTTCTCGGCGGCTGTGGTCCAGGTGCTGAGCAACCTCGGAGTCAAGTTCCAGGGCATCGACGTTCTGACCGATCCGGGCCTTCGCGAAGGCATCAAGCAGTTTTCCAACTGGCCGACGATCCCGCAAGTGTACGTGCGCGGCGAGTTCATCGGCGGGTGCGACATCGTCCGTGAAATGTACGCCTCCGGAGAGTTGCAGCAGTTGCTCGAGGAAAAGCAGGTCGCGTTCGCGCATTGACCGCCGGGACAGGATGATGAGGGCCGGGCGTCTTCGGCCCTGATCATCGCCCGATCATCGGCGGCCGGCTCCTGCGTCGAGCAGGCGCCGGAAAACCTTAGCGGATCGGAGGGCACGTCGGGCGCCGTGACGCAGCGTCCTTTTCGATGTGTGCGCGGTGGCCGGGATGGCCGGCAGGATCGATCATGCTTGCCGGCGGGCCGGCTTATTTACCGGCGCATGTGTCGATGGCCTCTTGAATGCCGTCCCAGATCTGGCTCGCCGGGACGAAAATCGGTTTGCTCTCGATCGTGAACGTTATTTTGTTCTGCTCGCGATCAAAGCTGTATGCCAATTCAAGCTTTCCCACGATCGTCAGCGTCGTCGCGGTGCCCTGGTCGGCGTCGGGCGGGTCGTAGACCGTGTCGTGCTTGCGTTTGCTGGCGTCCCTTATGCAATTCCAGATCTCCGGAGTCACCTCCTCAAACGTTTTCGATGCGCCCGCCATTCCTGCTCTCCTCTTCGGCAACTGCATCATACGCGTCAGGGTCGCAGCGAGTGGCTGTCGACGCCTCGACCGTCGGACTAGCTTGATAAGACCGGCCTTACAAGCGAATCATTACCGGAAACTTGGCCTGGTCTGGCGGCGAGCCGAACGCAACTGATGCGTAGCGGGCACACCTGCGCATGATCTCCTTCACTCCCGTGGATCACTCTTGATCGCATCGCGTCGCCTGTCCTAGAATGCATCAACATTATGGCGTCGCGCACTTTTTCGCTGTACAAATCTTGTAACGGTGGCGCTATTCGATAGTATGCCGCAAGTTTTTTCGGCGTTCTATCGGCTCCTACAAGCAATTGACAAAATCAAAGAAAAACCCCTTACAGTTAAGGAACTACGTGCCTCGCGATATGTTGTCTGCTATACGTCAAGGAGGGCCTCGCCGCCGCAACCGGCTGGTTCGTGCGCGAACCGAGGG
>CAZRWU010000223.1:0-4897 GCA_964603915.1 uncultured Rhodospirillaceae bacterium | reverse complement strand
GCACCCAGGCGGCGGCAATGAGAACGGCGGCGAGAACGGCGAGCGAAGGCGCCAGCTCGCTGGCGAAGGCGCGTCCCGCGGCATGAATTTCGCCCCGATCGATGGCGACCGCGGCCCGGATCGCGGCGCCATCGAGACTCTGTGGCAGGGCGATGTGTCGCTCCAGAATAAGGAGCGTTGCCCCACCGGGGCCGGCGATTGTATGACGATGAACCTCACCGGTTCGCAAAGGATCGACCGGAAGGTCGAGCATACTGTCCCAGAGCGAGCGCGAACGCAGCACGATTCCATCGGGCTCTTCCGTAACCTGCCAGTAGAGCCCGCTGAGCGGCGCCTCGAAACGAGGATCGGCGAGCGGCCGTTCCAGAAGCAGCGCGCCATTGTCGCTGCGTCCGAGATGGCCGATGAGCTGACGAAGGTTCAGCTCCAGCTCGACCACGATACGCCGCTCGACGTGCCGCTCGAAAAGCAGCGTCAGACCCAGCCCCGCCAGCGCGAGCGCGATCACGATGGACGCGGCGCCCGCCGCCAGCAGCCGCAGCCGGAGCGAGCCGTGCTTCACGGCGAGGTTGGGCCAGGGATGACGTAGCCGAAGCCGCGGCGCGTCTCGATCAGATCGACGCCGAGCTTCTTGCGCAAGCGCCCGATGAGAACCTCGACCGCGTTCGGCTCGCGGTCGTGGTCATGGGCGTAAAGATGCTCCATCAGTTCGGTGGGCGGGACAACGCGGCCGGCGTGATGCATCAGATAACTCAGGCAGCGATACTCGAGGGGCGATAGCGCGATCGGGTCGCCGTCCAGCGTAATTCGCATCTGACGCGTATCGAGCACGACGCGGCCGATGGTCAGCACCGGAGATGCGCGTCCCGCGGCGCGGCGCAAAAGCGCCCGCAAGCGAGCGAGCAACTCCTCCATAACGAACGGCTTGGCGAGATAGTCATCAGCGCCGGCGTCGATTCCGGCGACGCGTTCGGCCCAAGCTCCTCGGGCGGTGAGAATCAGCACCGGGACATCGCGGCCGCTCTCCCGCCATTTCTTCAGCACCGTCAATCCGTCCATCTGTGGTAATCCGAGGTCGAGGATGATCGCGTCATAATCCTCCGTGTCACCGCGGAACCAGGCTTCCTCGCCATTCTTCTCGTAATCGACGGCATATCCCGCCTCCTGTAAAATGGAGGTTAGACGGCGCGCGATGCGCGGGTCGTCCTCGACCACGAGCACGCGCATCAGTCAATCTCGCGCTTGAGCACGCGGCCGCTTGCCGCATCCACGTAAACCTCAACCAGGCGACCGCTGGGCTCGATCACCTTGAATTCATAGACCCATAGGTCATGCTCGCGCTCGAAGGATATGCTCACGATTTCGCCGCCGAGATCGCGGCGGACCTTCGCGAGGATATCGACCAGAGGCAGCGCCTCACCCACCTCGACCGCTCGCCGAGCGCTGTTGTGTTCGCCGTTCGGGTCGGCAATGGCAGAAGAGCCGATCAAGGCCGCGGCCCCCCATAATGCAAAGCGGATCAGATCTCGGCGGTTCAGACGCGGCATGATGCGCATTGTGGGGAATGGAGGCTGACAAATCGCTGACATCGTTGAACAGCGGGCGGTCAGCGGCTGGCCATTATGGTCTCCAGCATTCGATCCCGACAACATTGAACCCAAGTCGGGATGCAAAAGTCTCTTTGAGGAGGTCGAGATCATGTTGAATAGCAAACGCCTTGCATCCACCCTACTCGCCATCGGCTTGGCAGGCCTCGCGGGCGGCGCGCTTGCGAGCACATCGCATCCGAACGACGGCCATGGCGCCGCGGTGCAAGAGCTGAGGCTCGACCAAGGTAAGCGATGGCCCACGGACGAGCCGCTGCGCCAGGGTATGAGCGACATCCGTGCGGCCATGGCAACCGCTTTTCCCCAGATCCACATGGGCCAGTTCTCGTCGGCGCAGTATGGCGGGCTGGCGGCAAAGATTCAGGAGCGGGTCGACCATGTCGTCGGCAACTGCCGGCTGCCTGAGGAGGCGGACGCCCAGCTGCACGTCGTATTGGTTGAGATTCTCAAAGGCGTCGACGCAATGAAGAGCGGGTCCGATCGCCTGGGCGGATCCATGAGGGTCATTCAGGCAATCGAAGCTTACGGACGGAATTTCGATCACCCCGCCTGGGAAAAGTCGCAGGCGCTTTGAGGCCAAGCAGGGCCGTGTCGTCCCTCGCACGCCTGCTGACGCATAACCCGGTGTCCACTTTTCCGGTGGAAGATCATGCGTCCCCTGGCATCGGGGCTGACCCCACGGGCGGTACTGGAGAAACTCTGCGCCATTCAGATGGTGGACGTGCATTTGCCGACCACCGACGGCCACCATCTCATCCTGCCGCGCTTATACCCAGCCGCCCCCCCCGAATCACCACCACCGCCGAAAACCCAAACCTCGCAGCCGCCATCCTGTAGTGCCGACCTGTCATGGGCGAGTCCAACAATACCAATAGCTTAAACTCAGTCCATGGCCCGAATTGCGGAAGACGGGCTAAACGCCGCGAGGTGAGAAACGCTGCGGCTGTCATCGCGCTCAGAGGTTGAGGACAAGCTGGAAATGGATACCTTCGTCCTGAAGGCTTCCGTTCGGATCCAGTTCCGGATCGCGGAGCCGGTGCGCGTAGTAAAGCCTGGCGTGCAGCAACGGAGCGAGGTCAAGAACGCCGCCGATGCCGATGCTGGCGATGGTGTTTGCGGTTTCCCCATGGTTCCAGCCACGCCCGTAATCGACAAAAGGCGCCAATGCAAAAACGCCGCCATCCGGTGCAATGTCGAGAGCGGGCCATCCGAAGCGGGTGACGACCGCGCGGCCTTCAAGGGAAACCTGCGCGCATTGGTCGCGGACGAATGTGTTTTCCCGGTAGCCGCGGACGGTGGTTGCGCCACCCACCTCGCACTTTTCCAAAGAAATCAGGGAATCGTTGGTGAGCTGAACGCTCCCTTGCAAGATCATGCTGTCACCGCGCTCGTTTAGCCGTCGCACCCATTGCAATTGGCCGAGCCAGGCCAGGAACTGAGCATCTCGTTCAGTCGAGGTCGTGGCATTGAAGGCGTCGATGCCGACGCTGAGCGTCGAGCGTGCGGCGAGTGCATTGTGAAAACCGCGATGGGTCAGTTCGATCGGGAACCGGATCACCGTCGCCACGCTCTTGCCATCGACGGCGCCGGAGTTGGCGAAAGTAAATGGCTCGCCCAGAAGAAACGTTTCGCTCTGTTCGTAATCCAGCAGGAATCCCAAGGCCAATTCATCGGTCGGCGTGCGGAAAACAGGCTGCCGGACTCCGGCTTCCAGGCTGAGGTCCTCGGCGTGGATATCCAAAAGCTCGAACGGCTCTTCGATGACCTCCCCTTCGTCCGCCTGGATGGCGAAGAGGACGCTGGTGTCTCGGGCGGTGACCGGTGCGGTAACGTCGAAGCGAAAGGCCCATGCGCCGGCGGTTCGTTGGAAGATCGTGTGATAGGCCTCGCCAAAGCCGCTCAGGTTGCGGAAGGTGAGGTCGAACGTCCCCTGAATCTCGCCGATGGAGGGGTTGCGATGATTATCGAGGACAAGGAGCAGATCCCATGGCCTCTCGCGCTCGACATCCAGTTCCAGATCGGCTTGCCCGCGCCGCAAGCCGGGCACGATCCGCCCGTTGAGGCGCTCGATCAGCGGATCTTGAAGAAGAATGCGAAAGCGGTCGCCGAGCTCATTGACGTTGAGGGGCGGGCCGGTGCCGAGGCGGACGCGCTCGATGATGTAATCGGGATCGAGCCCTTCCGTACCTGAAATGATGATTTCGGACAGCGCGCCCTCAACGATTACGTATCTTACGATCCCGTCGACGACGTCCTGCTCCGGCAGCAACGCGCCGGAGTTGATATAGCCCTGATCCACATAAAGGCGGCTCAGATCCCGTCGCAACTGCTCCAGCTCTTCGATCGCGACCGGCCGCCCGAGGTAGGGAGCGGCGACCTCCCGCAGCGCCTCGGTCGGAATGACCGTGTTCCCTTCGAAGCGATATTCCTGAACGAAGATCCGGGGGCCGGAGGGTGGCGGCAACTCGAAGGCCGGTTCATAGGGCCGCGCCGGCAGCTCGAAGCCGGGCTCGACCGGAGGCGGCGGCTCCGGAAGAGGCGGTCGCCGCCGCCGTGTCTCCGGAATGAATTGCGGGCTTACCTGCGCGCGTGCTTCGTTCACAAGGGCCACGGGCAAGACGTCCAAGGCGGCCAATAGCGAAACAGCCGCCGCAAAAAGGTGAAGGCCGCTTCGAGCCGATAAAGATAAATATGCCATGACGTCCCCTCCCCATGGCCTTGATCAATGATCTAGAGGCTCCTTTTCGATGCAGGCTGAGGCGGCCGAGTCCACAACTGGAACCGGCCACGCCAAGGCGCCCCCCTCGCTGCGCGGCTCTTCTGAAGAGCGCATCGACGTCTCCGGCGGCTTGTCCGCGATCACGCTGGCATGGAGAAGTCGCGACGGGTCGGCCGGCAGCCCGCCGCGCCCGCCTTGCACCAGTCCGCTGCGCGGCTGCCCGGAGCGGTCGGGGCAGGTTTCCGCCAGCAAGGAGGAGACGTCCAGAAAGTCCGGTGGCGGAACCGCGATGGTTCCGGCCAGATCCGCTTCCGGACCGCTCAAGGTGACGGTGCCGGACAGGCGGGGCCCCGCCGCTGAGGTTGCGTCGATGATGCTCGCCGGACCGCGGATGATGAAGTCGGCAATGATAGCAATGTTGCCGCCTTGGCCGCCCTCAGCATTGGCCTCAATCCGGCTGTTCTCCATGACGAGAAAGGTGGGATCGATGAAGATGTTGCCGGCGTTGCCGACGCCGCCCGCCACCCTCGTCGTAATCTCGCTGCCCTTCATGCGGATCAGCTCGCCGACC
>CAZRWU010000222.1:2951-4914 GCA_964603915.1 uncultured Rhodospirillaceae bacterium | reverse complement strand
GAGCAGCAGCCGCCATGGGCCGCGTAGTTCGGCGTGCCGTACTGCTGCGCCCACCAGCCGGTGAAGGACTGGCTCTGGTCGCGGCCGGTGAAGAAGGCGAGGCGCTCGGGATGCCTGTCGCGCACTGCGCCGAGCCAGTTCGCGGCGATGCCGAGCGCCTCGTCCCAGCCGATCTCGCGGAACGTGCCCGAGCCGCGCGGGCCGGCGCGGCGCAGCGGCGCGCGCAGGCGGGCGGGCGAGAGATGCTGCATGATCCCTGCCGAGCCCTTGGCGCAGAGCACGCCGCGGTTGACCGGGTGGTCGCGGTTTCCCTCGATGTATTTCGCCCTGCCGTCGGCGAGATGCACGTCGATGCCGCAGCGGCAGGCGCACATGTAGCAGGTGGTCTTGCGGATCTCGTCGGAGACCTTCGGCGAGGGATCGACGGAATGCAGGCGCGCGTCCTCCGGATTCTGGCCCGGATGCTGCAAGACGCCCGCCGCCATGGCAAGCGCCCTGCGACGCAGAGGGGGCTGCAGCCGTGGCCGAGCCTCGTCTCGAGGACGCGGCTCGGCCAGCGGCGGCGGCTCACGCGAAGAGGTCGTCGCCTGCGAGGATCAGCTGGCTGGCCGGGTCGGCGACAATGTCGGCGAAGCTGTCGGCCTCTTCTTCCGCGCCGACGTCGCGCAGGATCAGGCCGACGCTACGCTCTCCGGGCGCGCCGAAGGCGATCCAGACATCGCCGCTGGAGCTTACGCTGACCCTGGAGATTGCATCAAGGTCGTCCAGCAGACCCGGTGCGCCCCTGTCTTCGATGCCGCGAAAGGCCAGGCGGTCGGTTTCGGGATCGAAGCCGAAGATCTCGTCGCGGCCATGTTCTCGGGCGGAGAGCTCAGCGATGTCGACGACGAAGGTGTCGAGGCCGGCGGAGGCGTGCATCCAGTCCGTGCCGGCGCCGCCGTCAAGCACGTTGTCCGTGCCGCCTACGGCGATCAGCCGGTCGCTGCCGGCCTCGCCCATGAGCACGCTTCGCCCGTTCTCGCCGAAGATCTCGCCGATCAGGCGGTCGTCGCCCGCGCCGCCGTTGAGGGTATTGCGGGCGATGGCAACGGTGGAATCTTCTTCATTCGGCTGACGCGTGAGCCGGGCCTCGGCGGTGGCGGTCACGACGTCGTCGCCGCTCCCGCCGCTGACGTCGTTCGAGGCCACCGAGTTTCTTTCGCTCATCACGCGCGCCTCGGCGACGATCGTGTCGTCGCCTCGCCCGCCGGACACCTGATTGAGGCCCCGGATGCCAAATGTTGACTCCCATTCCACGGTGGTGATCCTGGCCCGAATCGTGTCATGGCCGTCGCCGCCGGAAAGGACATTGGTGAGCTGCGTTCCGTCGTTGTAGCCGAAGTCGCGCTGCCACGCGATCAGCGTGTCGTCGCCCGCGCCGCCCCGCAGCGTGTTGAGCCCGATGGCGAAATCGTTGTTGGAAGTTGTTTCGGCGATCGCCTCGAGGCGGTCATCGCCCACGCCGCCGTTGAGCATGTTCTCGGCTCTGGACTCGCCATGGGCGAGCGCGGTGACGACGTCGTTGCCGCTCCGGCCCCAGACCTCGTTGGTTGCTCCCGGGATTCTGGTGCTTTCGGAGCCGCCACGCGCGGAAACAGCGACCGTGTCATCGCCCGAGCCCGCGTCGACCCGGTTTGTCGCCGTCCGGGTCTCACCGCCGACGGCGATTCCTTCGATCCGGTCGTTCCCGGCGCCGCCATTGATGAGGTTGGCAGCGGGTCCGCCGTAGTCGAAGATAATGCGCGCCTCGGCCCGGACCTCGTCGTTCCCGCCGCCGCCGTCGAGTCGGTTCAGGATAGCCCCGGTCCCGGCTCCCTCGCTGTCGGCGGTCACGATGACAGTCATGCGGTCGTCGCCGGCGCCGCCGCTCTGGGTGGCGAAGAGATCCTCGAGCACCTCGTCCTCGCCGCCGATGCGCGAGAGA
>CAZRWU010000222.1:0-2941 GCA_964603915.1 uncultured Rhodospirillaceae bacterium | reverse complement strand
CGGTGGTCAGGACGTCGCGACCGCTGCCGCCGTAGAGCTCCGTGCGGTTGAAGGCGCTCGTCAGCACGTCGGCGCCGGCCAGCCCGTAGACCCTGTCTCCGTCGAATCGCGCCGCGAGGCGGTCCGACCCCGCCGTGCCGACAAGCGGCGGCACGACCTTGGCGTTCGGTTTCGACATGGTCTGCTTCCCCAATTGTGCTTCCCCGGTATCAAGCTTGCTTCGCTCAGTTCCCTGCTGCATTGACCTGCCTCAAACGCGCCTTGGAGGATGGCTCGGAAGTTCTGTTTGCGGGGCAATGCGTTGCGAGGCGTCGCGTCAGAAGGCGGATGTGGGCGACGACGACCTACGCCTCTGCCGAGGCGACGGATTTCTCCCAGTCCCCGGCCAGTCGTCGGCGTCGCCCGAGCCAGGCCAAGGCACGCTCGAGCGCCCATCGCCTGCTCGAGCCTCGGTTCGTCTTGGCCGCGGTCGGCGAAGGCGTGGCGCAGCCACGGCCAGCGGGCGCGGATCGAATGCAGCGCCGCGGGCGCGCCGTCACGGTCCTGGACGCCCGCCGCATGGACCGCCAGGCCGACCATCAGCCCGAGCGTGTCGGCAACGATGCGCCGCTTTCGTCACTTGATGCTCTTGCCGGCGTCGAAGCCGCAAGCTCCTCCGCTCGCGGTGGTTTTCAGGCTCTGGCTGTCGATGACGCCCGCGGTAGGGGTTGCTTCCCGCCCCTCCAACGCGCGCGCCTCCACGACCGGGCGGTCGCGGATCGTCCGCCACGGCCCGTTGTCGCGCCAGTCGCAGAAGCAGCGCTGCACCGTCGAGACCGGCGGCGGTTCCTTCGGCAGCATGGCCAATGGCGGCCGGTCGCCGCCATGTCGGGAATCGCGTTCATCGCCTCGCGCAGCTCCGCCGTCCGCGGACGGCCGATCCCCCCGCGGCGAAGGCGGCACGGGCGCGATCTGCGCCCGCTCCCGATCCGTCAGGTCGCCTGCGTAGCGCGCGCCTCGGCGAGCATCGTCGCGCCGAGCGGCATCATCCCAGGGCATCGTGCCGCCGTCAGGCCCTCCAAGCCGGCGTGAGTCACGACCCTCTGATATCGCTGAATTCGTTTCGGGCCCCGCTCCCAGACCGGGGCCGGCGGCAGAATGCCACCGGCCTGGACGCAATCGATCCGCTTCTCCGGCCTATTTCGCAGCCGGCCTTGCCGCTTCGATCCATCCGTCGAAGGTCTGTCGATGACCCTTGATCCATTCCCCGGCCTGACGCTCCGGATCGGCGGGCTTGTCCTCGCCCCTGTACATCAGGGCGTTCCGGGCGAAGATATCCTCCAGCGGAATGCTCATTTCCTCGAACGGTTTCTTCACCGCAGTGTTCCCCGCCATGAAATCGCTGTTGGCCACGACCCGAATGTCGTTCGCCGGCCACTCCATCTTGCAAGGGTTGCCGGCGCGTCCCTTGACGTCGGGGATGGCCGTATGGGCTTCCATGTGCTTCTGGCCGTCCGGCAGCGACGGCGTCTTGACCTGAAGCCACACCGCGTCCTCGCCGGGCATCAACTTGCCGACCGTCCAGCTTGGCGTCCACGCATGGAAGAAGACCGGCCTGCCCTGTTCAAGGCGGCTGATCGCATCGGCCAGCCGGTCGTTCGGGTCCCGCCGCTCGTTGCATCATCTGCCGTCCTGCCGCCTTTTCATTGTTCCCACGGCGGAACCCAGTCGCCTTCCAGGCGCATGGAGAGGCCGGCGTCCTCCTCGATGCGTTTGGCGACGTGAAGCTCCGCTGCTTGCGCGCCATAGCGGGACGCGGCAAGGGCGAAGGCTCCCTCCGCCGCCGTGGTCATGGGAAGCGCTGCGCGCACGTTTCGGTTCAATTCCTGGATCAGGCGCAGGTCCTTGAGGCAGAGGTCCAGCGAGAAGGACGGATCGAAGTGACCCGCGAAGATCGACGGCGCGTCGTGCCGGGCCACGAAGCTGTCGCCGACGCTGTTCTTGATGGCATCCCAGAGCGTGCCGAGTTCGACGCCGTTGGCCAGGCCCGTCGCAAAGCCTTCGCCGATCGCTGCTGCTGCGATGAACCAGAGCTGGTTGGTCACCAGCTTGACCACATTGCCGGTTCCGAGAGCGCCGCAATGGATCACCGTGCCGAGGTGAGCGAGAATGGGCGCCGCGCGATCGAATGACGCCTTGTCCCCGCCGGCAAAGAGCGTGAGCCTGCCATTCCTCGCACCGTCCACCGCTCCGGTCACCGGGGTGTCGAGCACGGTCACGCCTTCCGGCGCTTCCGCTGCCAGCCGGAACACGAGTTCGTTGCGGTTGGTGGTCAGATCAATCCACAGGCTGCCCGCCCTCAGGCGCCGGAGCG
The DNA here is from genome assembly GCA_964603915.1 of uncultured Rhodospirillaceae bacterium. GTDB lineage: Bacteria > Pseudomonadota > Alphaproteobacteria > Rhodospirillales > Defluviicoccaceae > REEP01. Next base: position 588 of record CAZRWU010000222.1, on the reverse strand, counting down.
CGCCGCTTTCGCCGGCCATGACGCGTTCAACATGGTCGGGCCTCGGCAGGGAAGTCAGGAACACCTCGGCCTGCGCGGCGCAATCCGCTGCCGAGGACCCTGCCGTGGCGCCGACTGCGACGACCCTTTCGAGCGCGGCCGGATCGAGGTCGAAGACGGTCGCCGGATATCCGGCCTTCACCAGCCTTTGGCACATGGGGCCGCCCATGTTGCCCAGCCCCACGAAGCCGATACGAGGCAAGGCCGTCATTTGCCGCTGTCTCCGATGGCGCCGGTCAAGATCGCTCTCCCACGCCCGATGGCTGCCTGACGAGGAAACATGACTCCGGAGGCCATGGGAGAAAACATTGAAAAAACTCCGATTGTATAATAACCACCGGTTATGAGAAGCTATCGGACGACCCTTCCGCCGCTCGACCTGCTCGTGTTCTTCGAGGCAGCGCATCGGGTCGGGAGCTTCACGGGCTGCGCCGCCGAGCTCAACGTGTCGCAGGCGGCCGTCAGCAAGCGCATACATCAGCTTGAGAAATGGGTCGGAGAGCCGCTGTTCATTCGCAACGGCAAGCGGCTTGCGACCACGCCGGGCGG
>CAZRWU010000221.1:0-4969 GCA_964603915.1 uncultured Rhodospirillaceae bacterium | reverse complement strand
TGGTACAGACGGATGCCGAGCGTGGGCTGATCATGTTGCGCGGCGCCGTTCCCGGCTCGAAGGGCGGCTATGTGTTGATCCGGGATGCGGTGAAGCGGCCGGGCACCGAAGGCGTGCCGTTTCCCGCCGCCGTACGCGGGGCCCCAGGCGCCGATAATGCGGTGGATGCACCGCCGGCGGAAGCTGCTCCGGTCGATGCGCCCGTGACTGAGAACTCGTCGGCTGATGTCCCGGCGCCAGACATGCCTCAGGCAGACACGCCTCAGGCAGACGCGGGTGCCGGCGCGCCGGCCGGGAAGGAATAGGCGCCATGCAGTGCAACGTTATCAATGTGGACAATGAGACCGTCGCCACTGTTGAGCTCGACGAAGCGGTGTTCGGCCTTGATGTCCGCCCCGATCTGCTCGCCCGGGCGGTGAACTGGCAGTTGGCCAAGCGCCGGGCGGGCACACACAAGGTCAAATCGCGCAACGAAGTGCGCGGAACCTCAAAGAAGCCGTTCCGGCAGAAAGGGACGGGGCGAGCGCGCCAGGGTTCGCTGAAGGGGCCCCATCAGCGCGGCGGCGGCGTCGCCTTTGGACCGGTCCCTCGCGATCACGCTCATGCACTGCCGAAAAAAGTGCGGCGCTTGGCATTGAAGACCGCGCTTTCAGCAAAGCAGGCGGCGGGCGAACTGGTGGTTCTCGACAAGGCCGACCTGCCAGAACGCAAGACCAAGGTCCTGGCCGGACATGCGGCGCGGCTGGGTTGGAAATCCGTCCTCATCATCGACGGCAACGAGATGGAGCCAGGGTTTGTCCGGGCTGCCCGGAACGTCGTCGGCGTCGATCTGCTGCCGACCCGGGGCGCCAATGTTTACGATATCCTCCGTCGCGAGACCCTTGTTCTGACGTCCGCAGCGGTCGAGCAACTGGTGGAGCGGTTGAAATGAGCAAGCGCTATATCCGTCCTGCGGTTGCCCTCAGCGAGGAGCGGAAATATCAGATCATTCGCCGGCCGGTGATCACGGAAAAAGCGACGCTGCTCTCGGAGCACAATCAGGTCAGCTTTCTCGTTGCCCTGGATGCCAGCAAGCCGGAGATCAAGGCCGCAGTGGAGGCCTTGTTCAAGGTCAAGGTGACGGCTGTCAACACGCTTCGGCAGAAGGGCAAGGTCAAGCGCTTCCGAGGACGTCCCGGTCGCCGTGTGGATGTCAAGAAAGCGATGGTGACCCTCGCCGAGGGACATTCGATCGACGTGACTACGGGGTTGTAGGGAAAAGCGAATGGCGCTCAAGCAATACAAACCGACCACGCCCGGTCGCCGCGGTGTCGTTATTGTCGATCGGTCGGCGTTGTGGAAGGGCAAGCCGGAAAAGGCGTTGACGGAAGGCCTTCGGGGAACCGGTGGACGCAACAATGTTGGCCGGATCACCGCGCGTCGGCGCGGCGGCGGGCACAAGCGCCGCTACCGGATCGTCGACTTCAAGCGCAACAAGTACGATGTTCCCGCGACCGTGGAGCGGCTGGAATATGATCCGAACCGCACCGCCTTCATTGCGCTGATCCAGTACGAGGACGGGGAGCGCGCCTATATCCTGGCGCCGCAGCGTCTCGGCGTCGGCGACGTGGTCGTCTCCGGACGCACCGCCGACATCAAGCCGGGCAACGCGATGCCGATGCAGAGCATTCCGGTCGGGACCATCATCCACAACGTGGAGATGAAGCCCGGCAAGGGGGGGCAGATCGCGCGCTCGGCCGGCACCTACGCTCAGCTGATCGGCAAGGACCAGGGATATGCCCAGCTGCGCTTGAGCTCGGGTGAGTTGCGCGCGGTGCGGGCGGAATGCCTTGCCACCGTCGGGGCGGTCTCCAATCCGGATCAGCAGAACATCAAGCTGGGGAAGGCGGGGCGCAATCGGTGGCTGGGCAAACGTCCCTCAGTTCGTGGTGTCGCCATGAATCCGGTGGACCATCCCCATGGCGGCGGTGAAGGGCGGACGTCGGGCGGACGTCATCCGGTGACGCCGTGGGGCAAGCCTACGAAGGGAATGCGAACACGGCAGAACAAGAAGACCGATTCGCTGATCATTCGTCGCCGTCACAAGAGAAAGTAGGGCGAAGGAGGACTGGGTTGCCGCGTTCTGTTTGGAAGGGGCCGTTCGTGGACGGCTATCTGCTGAAGAAGTCGGAAAAGACGCGCGCGTCGGGGCGGAAGGAAATCATCCGGACGTGGTCGCGGCGTTCGACAATCTTGCCTCAGTTCGTGGGTTTGACGTTCGGGGTGTACAACGGCCGCAAGTTCATACCCGTTCTTGTCACCGAGAACATGGTTGGACACAAGTTCGGCGAATTTTCGCCGACCCGGACATTCCAGGGTCATACCGGGGACAAGAAGGCGAGGAGGGGTTGATCCATGGGAAAGCCGGCCGGTGAGCGGCGACTTGCCGATAACGAGGCAATGGCTTACGGGAAGCAGGTGCGAACCAGTCCGCGCAAGCTCAACGGTGTTGTTGAGACGATCCGCGGCAAGAGTTGCGAAAAGGCGCTGGCCGAACTTCAGTTCACTCAGCGCCGGATCGCGGGCGAGGTCCGCAAACTGCTGCAGTCGGCGATCGCCAATGCCGAGAACAACCACCAGCTGGACGTGGACCGGCTCTATGTCGCCGAGGCGACGGTGGGGCGCTCCCTGGTGATGAAGCGGTGGCGGCCGCGAGCGCGCGGGCGAGTCGGCGGTATTCGTAAGCCGTTCAGCAATATTCGTTTGGTCCTGCGCGAGCGGGATGAGGAGGATCTGGATTAATGGGTCACAAGGTCAATCCGGTCGGCCTTCGTCTCGGGATCAACCGAACCTGGGACTCGCGTTGGTATGCCGACGATCATTACGCCAACCTGCTGCATGAGGATCTTAAGATCCGTCGTCTGTTGAAGGCGCGTCTGGGTCAGGCCGGAGTCTCGCGGATCGTGATCGAGCGGCCTGCCAAGCGGGCTCGGATCACCATCCACACGGCGCGCCCTGGCGTTGTCATCGGCAAGAAGGGTGCGGACATCGAAAAGCTGCGCCGGGATCTGACGAAGATTGCGGGCGCCGATGTCCATCTCAACATTGTCGAGATCCGCAAGCCGGAAATCGAGGCGCAGCTCGTGGCGGAAAACATTGCGCAGCAGCTCGAACGCAGGGTGTCGACCCGGCGGGCGATGAAGCGGGCGGTTCAGTCCGCCATGCGGCTGGGGGCGCAGGGGATCCGGATCAACTGCGGTGGCCGGCTCGGCGGCGCGGAAATTGCGCGGACGGTGTGGTATCGAGAAGGGCGGGTCCCGCTGCACACTTTGCGTGCGCATGTCGATTACGGATTTGCCGAAGCCAAGACAACCTACGGTGTCTGTGGCGTCAAGGTGTGGGTCTACAAGGGCGAGATCCTGGCCCACGATCCGATGGCGATCGACAAAAAGACAATGGAACAGCAGCCGGCGCGGTAGGCCTGTCGGCAATGGCAGAAAAGCACGGATAGATGCTCAGTCCCAAACGAACGAAGTTTCGCAAACAGCACAAGGGCCGGATCCATGGCGAGGCCAAGGCCGCGACCGAACTGGATTTCGGGGCCTATGGCCTCAAGGTAACGACGCCGACGCGGATGACGGCCCGGCAGATCGAGGCTGCTCGGCGCGCGATCACCCGGCACATGCGCCGCACCGGCCGCGTCTGGATCCGGGTGTTCCCCGACGTGCCGGTGAGCAGCAAGCCGGCCGAGGTTCGGATGGGTGGCGGCAAAGGCTCGCCCGAGTTCTGGGTTGCGCGGATTCGTCCCGGACGGATCATCTTCGAGGTGGATGGCGTTCCCCGGGATGTTGCCCAGGAAGCGCTGCGGCTGGCTTCGGCAAAGCTTCCATGCCGCACCCGGTTTGTCGCCCGTCTGGGTGAGGGGGGATGATCGCATGAACGCGAGCGACTTGCGAACGAAGTCCGATGACGAGTTGAAGGAAGAGCTGACGCGATTGCACAAGGAGGCATTCAATCTGCGCTTCCAGACGGCGAGCGGCCAGTTGGAGAACACGGCGCGCAAGCGTCAGGTGCGCCGGCAGATCGCGCGCAGCAAGACAATTCTTAATGAACGTCGGCGCGGGGCGACGACATCCTAGGCGAGAGGCGAGGCATGCCGAGACGAGTCATGCAAGGTGTTGTGGTAAGCGACCGAATGGAAAAGACGGTTGTGGTCGAGGTGGAGCGACGAGTGACGCACCCCTTGTACAAAAAGATCGTCCGGCGCTCCAAAAAGTACGTCGCCCACGACGAGAGCAACGCACTGAAGGTCGGCGATCAGGTCCGGATCCGGGAGTGTCGTCCGATCTCCAAGCGGAAATGCTGGGAAGTCACGGCGGAAGCTGAATAAGAACGAGCCGGCAAGCGTGAGAGGAAGATAACAAATGATCCAAGTAGAAACCGACTTGGACGTGGCGGACAATTCGGGGGCGCGGCGGGTGCGGTGCATTCGCGTGCTCGGCGGATCGGGCCGACGCTTCGCCGGCGTGGGCGACATCATCGTCGTCGCCGTGAAGGAGGCGATTCCGCGTGGCCGGGTCAAGAAGGGTGATGTTCTGCGCGCGGTGATCGTGCGTACCGCGAAGGATGTCCGGCGGACCGATGGTTCGGCGATCCGCTTTGATGGCAATGCCGCGGTTCTGATCAACAAGCAAGGTGAGCCGATCGGAACCCGCATCTTCGGTCCGGTGACGCGGGAACTGCGCGGCAAAGGATATATGAAGATCATTTCACTGGCGCCGGAGGTTCTTTAGATGCCCGTGAAGATGAAGATCAAAAAGGGCGATCGTGTGGTGGTGCTGACCGGCCGAAGCAAGGGGGTCACCGGGGACGTCCTGAAGGTGATGCCGAAAGAGAACCGCGCCATTGTCCAAGGCGTGAACGTGGTCAAGCGACACACCAAGCCGACGGCAGGCTCCTCGGGCGGCATCGTTGAGAAGGAAGCTCCGAT
>CAZRWU010000220.1:0-5033 GCA_964603915.1 uncultured Rhodospirillaceae bacterium | reverse complement strand
ACCGCCGAGGGCGATCCGGCGAACCCCGCAGTCGTTGCGACGGCGCGCCTGACCGATGCGGTCGTCGCCGATTTCGCCATTACCAGCGCGGAATTGAACGTCGCCGCGGAGACCGTGACGCGCGCGCCCAGCGGAGAAGCGACCTTGGCGGCGGCGACCGAGGCGGGACCTGTCGACATCCGCGCGGTTTTTGCGACGCCGGCCGAAAACCGGTTCAACCTGAGCGCTCTCTCGGCCCGGCTCCCGGGCGTGACGATAACCGGCGACGCCGATGTCGATCTTGCCGAAAGGACGGCGGCCGGGCGCTTGCGCGGAGCGCTCGATGCTCGGCGGGGGGTCGACATCGCCGGCATCCGCATCGTTGGAACGGGAGATTTGGATGTACGGCTGGATCGGCCGGCGGGGCGGCAGTCGGTGGCGTTCGATCTCTCGGCCGACCGCCTCGCGGTGAGCATGGAGGGCGAGGATCGGCTTCGCGCCGGATCGATCGCCGCCAGCGGCCGTGTCGACGACGCGCTCGGCGCGCCGGTGGTCGACGTGCAACTGACGGCGCAGAATGTCGGCGCCGCCGATGCGCTGGCTCAGTCGGTGAGTGTGACCCTGGCCGGTCCGTTGTCCGGCGCCGGCTTCAGTCTGGCGGTGAGCGAATATGGCGAGCCGCCGCTCGCCGTTGATGCGGGCGGGACGCTGGGCGTCGATGAAGAGGCGATTCGGGTCGTGCTCCAGCGGCTGCAGGGGGCTCTAGGCGACTATCCGTTTGCGCTGCAACGGCCGGCCGGCATCGTCTATGCCGCGCCCGCCATCGCCATCGACGATTTTGCCTTGGATGTCGCAGGCGGGCAGGTGCGGATCGACGGGACCATCGGCGGCGCGCAGACGGCGGCGACGATCGATGCAACGTTGCCTGCCGAAGTGGCGGGCGGCGCCGCCGGCATGGAATTCCGCGGGATGCTCGAGGCGAGGGCGGAGTTGCGCGAGCAGGCCGGGCTGATCGCCGGCACCGTGCGGGTCGGGGCCCGCGACATCGTCCAGATGGTCGGGGGCGCCGCCGCCGGCTCGCCGGTCAATGCCGATCTCACTGTCGGGCTGCGCAATGGCGTCGCCTCGGCGGACGGGCAAGTCCGCGGATTGGGGCCGACTCCCCTCGTTTTAACCGGCGAGATGCCGCTCGCCATCGATGCCGAGACGCTTCAACCGCGACAGCGGGAAACGACGCCGATCAGGGCGCGCTTGAACTGGCAGGGCGATTTGCGATCGCTGACGCAGTTGGCGCCGCTGTCCGACCAGCGGCTCGCCGGCGCGGCGACGATCGATCTCGCCGTCCGCGGAACGCTGGAACAGCCGCGTGCGTCAGGGGAAGTCATCGTGCGCAACGGGACGTACGAGCATCTGGTCTACGGGACATTGATCAGCAACCTGGAGCTGACCGCGGCGCTTCAAGATGAGCAGACGGTGCAGGTTTCTCTGACGGGCAGCGATGGCGGCAGGGGACGGATTACCGCCGATGGGCGGGCCAATCTTGCCGATCTGCAAGGCGAGCCGATTTCTCTCGACATTGCGTTGCGCAACATGACGCTGGTCCGGCGCGACGATGTGACGGCGGCGGCGGGTGGCGATCTCGCCTATCGAGGCACGGCGACGGCGGGAACGCTCTCCGGGCGTATCGAGACCGACGGCGTCGAGGTCAGTCTGCTCGGCGACGTTCCGCCGTCGGTCGTCACCATTGACGTCATCGAAGTGCGCGACGGCGAGCGGATCGACGTTGCTCCGCCACCGGCGCCGGAACCGGATCCGGATGAGGCGATCGTCCTTGACCTGAGCCTCGTCATGCCGAACAGGGTGTTCGTCCGCGGGCGCGGGTTGGACTCCGAATGGCGGGGCGATCTCGACATTACCGGGACCATTACCGATGTGCGCGTGGTCGGTTCGATCGAGGTCATCCGCGGCACCTTCGATCTCGTCGGCGCGGAATTCGACCTGGAGAACAGCGCGATCAGATTTGACGGCGACCGCGGGATGACGCCCCGATTGAACATCGAGGCCACTCGTGTCGCCAGGGATCTTACCGCCACCATTCGCGTCACCGGCACGCCGACGGCGCCCGAGTTGACGTTGACGTCGACGCCAAGCTTGCCGGAGAGCGAGATTCTGGCGCAAGTCTTGTTCGGAAGAACCTCCGGAGAACTGGGGCCGGCCGAACTGGTGGAAATCGCGATGGCGCTCGATACGCTTGCCGGGGGCCGCGGCGCCGGCGCGGGAGCAATCGGCATGCTGCGCGAGACCTTCGGACTCGCGAGACTTTCCATCGGGACCGATGAAGCTGGCGAACCGGTGGTGCGGGCGGGCCGCTATGTCACCGACCGCATTTACGTCGAGACGGTGCAGGGCGCTCGCCCCGGATCGTCGAAGTTCCGCGCCGAGGTCGAACTGACGGATCAGTGGGCGCTGGAAGCGGAAACGGGAGATGTCACGCAGAACACGGGCGAGTACGTCGGCGTGAGATGGCGCTACGACTATTGAACATGGCGATGGGGCGGCGATGACGTGTTGCGTTCCACGCGGAGAGCTTTCGGCGGTGCCCGTGCAATGGGTGGGAGCCGTTGTGGCGCCCGGGTCCAGCGGCGACGATCCACGGGCTGTCCGGCAAGCGCTGGAATACCTTCGTCCCCAGGTTCCGCTGCTGATCGTCGCCACGGATCGTCAGTCGGCGGCGCTCGGCAAGCACGGCGTTCCCGTCGTGGTCAGCGAATGCCCCGGCAACGCCGGCATGCTCCTCGCCGCGCTTGAGTGGGCCGCGGCGCACAGCCGGGAGACACCCTGGGTCGCGACGGTTTTGGCTGAACGCGCCGCGCTGCCGCCGGATCTTGTCGCCCGCTTGGCGACTGCTGTTGCGCGTTGCGGCGCCGACATGGCCTGCGTCGCCGGGGGTGGGCGTATTGCATTGGAGCTCGGGCTGTGGCCGGTTCGCTTGCGTCGGAACCTGCGGCGGCGCGCTGCCGGAGCGGGTGTAACGCATGTGGCGGATTGGGCCCGAAACTTCGCTGTCGCCGTCGTCGACATGCCGACGCCGATTACGCCGCCGCACCCATCATGGGCGCCATCGGGCGAGATATGATCCGGGCGGTGCGATTGAGAGAAGAAAAGGGCAGGCTGGCAAGCCTGCCCCTTCACCACGGTTTTTGTCTTCGCCGTTGTTATGAGAACGCGGCCTATTGTCGCTGCTGACGCTGTTGTTGATCTTCGTCCTGGGTTTCATCGCGTTGCGCCTGGCCTTGATCCCGTTCGCGCTCCCTCTCCATGTCCGGTTCCTAAGAACCTAGCTACTGGGCGACGCCAAGAGCTTGCTGGGTGGCGTTGTCCAACTGCCCCGTTGCTTCGAGCCCTTCCTTCTGCTGGAACTCACGGATCGCCGAGGAGGTTTGCGGGCCCCACTTGCCGTCCACTTCGAGATCATGGCCACGCTCATTCAAGGCTTCCTGAATGTGGCGAACGCTCTCGGAACTGACATGGACTTGGCCTTCCGTACTCCCGCGGGCTCCCATGGGCTGTCGGTCCGGCTGGCCCGTGGCTCCCATTCCCTGTCCAGGTTGCTGCTGGCCTGTCTGCCCCCATTGCTGCTGCTCCGCCTGTCCCGGCTGGCCAAGTCGCTGCTGTGTCTCTCCCGGCTGACCGTATTGCTGTTGGCCAGTTCCGCCCTGCTCACCCGGCTGGCCTCCCATTTGGCCAAGTCGCTCGCGATCGCGAAGCTGTTCCTGCTGGCCCGCCTGGCCTGGCTGACCGTACTGCTGGCCCGCCTGTCCCGGTTGGCCATATTGCTGACCGTATTGCTGTTGACCGGCTCCCCCCGGCTGCCCCGGCTGGCTTGCGCCAGTCTGGGCGGAAACCGTTGGAGCGAACGCGAGAGCCCCCACCACCGCGACGCCTGCGGCAAGGGTCTTGAAATCAACCCGGCTGGTCTTGATGGTCATTTGGTAGCTCCTCTCTGCCGTCGATTTTCATGGCTTTGTTGCCGTTTGCCGACATTCAGGTAAGGTAACGAGATAATATCGTTGGGAGTTCCGCCCATGGTCCGGTAAACGGGACGCGGCGGCGCTTTTACGTCGGTTTCCGGGTTCCTTCCATTCGCCGCGTCACGAGCCGATTGACGCGAACGCCGCGACGACCTATAAGCCGCCCGGGCCTCGGCCTCCCAACGGGCCGTGACCCATCCGGCATGGATGGGAGTGACAAATCGATGCATGAACCTCTGCGGCCGAATGTCCGGCCAACCAATCCCCTGTTTTCATCGGGTCCCTGCGCCAAGCGGCCGGGATGGTCGCTGTCGGCGCTGAGCGACGCGCTTGTCGGTCGATCGCACCGCTCCAAGGCGGGCAAGGCCAAGCTCCGCGACGTGATCGAGCGAAGCCGGCACATCCTCGGCGTGCCTGCCGATTATCGCATTGGGATCGTCCCGGCGTCCGACACCGGCGCCGTCGAAATGGCGATGTGGTCGCTGCTCGGCCAGCGAGGCGTCGATGTCCTCGCCTGGGAGAGCTTCGGCAAAGGGTGGGTGACCGACATCACCAAGCAGCTCAAGTTGAAGGACGTTCGCGTGCTGGAGGCGGATTATGGCGATCTGTCCGACCTCGGCGCGACCGATCCTTCGCGCGACATCGTTTTCACCTGGAACGGCACGACCTCCGGGGTTCGCGTTCCCGATGGCGCGTGGATCGCGGCGGATCGGGAGGGGTTGACGATTTGCGACGCGACGTCGGCGGCCTTCGCCATGGAGCTGCCATGGGACAAGCTCGATGTCACCACCTACTCCTGGCAGAAGGTGCTGGGCGGGGAGGCGCAACACGGGGTGCTGATCCTCAGTCCGCGGGCGGTTCAGCGGCTGGAGAGTTACACGCCGCCATGGCCGCTGCCGAAAATCTTTCGCTTGACGAAGGGCGGCAAGCTTATCGTCGGCATTTTCCAGGGTGAGACAATCAACACGCCGTCGATGCTGGCGGTGGAGGATGTGCTCGACGCGTTGCGCTGGGCGGAGGCGC
>CAZRWU010000219.1:0-5090 GCA_964603915.1 uncultured Rhodospirillaceae bacterium | reverse complement strand
AAATCGAGCTGTTCCTCGCTGGCGCCGAGACGGGCAATGAGATCGAAGGTCTGATCGACCACCCAATGCGGCCGGGCGCTCGGGCGATCGACCTTGTTGACGACGACGATCGGACGGAGCCCCGCGGCAAGCGCCTTGCGGGTGACGAACGTCGTCTGCGGCATCGGTCCGTCGACGGCGTCGACGAGCAGGAGCACGCTGTCGACCATCGACAGCACCCGCTCGACCTCGCCGCCGAAATCGGCGTGACCCGGCGTATCGACAATGTTGATCCGCCAGCCCTGCCAGACGATCGCCGTGTTCTTGGCGAGAATGGTGATGCCGCGCTCGCGCTCGAGATCGCCGGAATCCATCACGAGGTCTTGTCTGACGCCGTGCTCCCGCAATGTCCCCGACTGGCGCAGGAGCTGGTCGACAAGCGTCGTCTTGCCGTGGTCGACATGCGCCACAATAGCGATATTCCTGAGCGACTGAATGGCTTCGCGCATAAACGCTCCGACTTTGTTCAAATGAAGAATTTCAAGGAAAGCGTTCAGCAGATATAGGGGGAGAAGGGGCTTGGGCGCTACCTTGAATTGATGACATCGGGCATGGCCTACACTGCGAAGTCGAAAAAGCGCGGCGAACCCTCAAGCGGCCGTCAGCGCCCTTCCCCCGAGTGCAGGGCAAGCTCGATGACGCCTTGCGCTTCGCCCTCGATGACCTCGCCGCTCTCGAGCTGAATGACCTGATAGCCCGGGATGTTCTTCGGAATCGCCCGGTGTCGCTGCGGCCGCACGCCGTGCGCGAGAAGCCCATGCACCCGCGGCAACAACCGGCCATTGATCGACGACGCCAGCTTGACGTAGCTGTCGGCTGCCATCTTGACGCCCTTGCCGACGCGGTGCGTATGCTCGACGACGATGCCGATGCTGTCGAGAAGCGCCTGGGTGCCGGCGACGATGCGCTCGTGATTGTCCGCCTGCTTGCCGAGATCGATCTCGACGCGGGCGAACCCGATCAGGCAGGCCAGCGCCGCCGGCCCGGCGATCGTCATCTCCAGCCGCGTCGCCTTGCGGACGAACTCCCCGTCGGCGCGCAACAGCTTCTCGACGGCGCCCTCGTTGGGAAGATACATCACCGTCATGATTCGCTTGATTTCCCCGGCGCGGCCCGACTCCCGGTAGCTGGCGACGATCTCGGCCTTGTAGTTCTTGTCGACCAACGACTTCAGGTGCTGGTTCATCGTCCGGCTGAGATTGCGGTAGCTCTCCTCTTCGTTGGCCGTCCCCTCGTCGCCGGCAAGGTCGAGGAGGAATTTCGACGCCTTGCTGTCGATGACCAGCACGGTGTTGCCGGGCAGAAAAACGACGGCGTCGGGACGCAGTCCCCTGCCCTCGATGGCGGGCTGGATCACGAAATCCCGCCCTTTCTCGAGGCCGAAGGCTTTCAAGCTGTTCTCGAGTCCGATCTCGGCGAAGTGCCCGGCGCCGCCCGGGCTGGACAAGGCCCGCCATACCGTCTCCATGGTGTCGCGGTTCTGATCGACCTGCTTGTTGAGGGCCGCCACCGTCTTCGTCAGCTCCTGAACCTGCGCCAGCAGGGCCTCGGTCGTGTGGCGGACCCGTTCCTCCGCGTCCTTTTTGGCTTCGCTGTTCTCGCGCTTGTGGTCCTCGAGAAGCTTGGTCGAGAGTTCGCTTGCGGTCGCCAGCACCGCCGCCTTGGCCGCCTGCAGACTTTCCGCCTTGGTCTTCTCCCAATCCTCCATCCGCTTCTTGATTTCGACGACCTCCTGCGCGCGCAGCGCCGCCTGGCTTTCGGCGAGGCGCAAGCGCTCGACAGCCTCGTCGCGCGCCCGCAGGGCCTTGCGCAAATCGTCTTCCATGAGGGCGAGCCGGCGTCTCGCCTCGTCGAGACGGATCTCGGCCTCCGCCTTCTCCTCGATCCTCTGCTCGGCCTTCGCCGTCGCGGCAACGGCGATCGCCCGCTCTCTCTCCACCTCTTCCTCGAAGCGCGCCAGCGCCGCGGCGTGCTCGGCCTGAAGATGAGAAAGGCGCTCGCCAAGCCCGCGCAGGCGAGTCGACGCCACCGTCAGCAGCAGCACCGCAAGCGCCAGGGCAATACTCAGAACGATCATGAGTGGATCCATCGTTTCTCCTCGTTCGCCGCCGCCGCCGCGCTTCTTGCAACGGCAGTCGCGCCCCCAAGCTTGCCTGACCGCGCCGATCAACGCAAACTTGTACTCCCACCGCTGATTGGATCGATTGAAAGGGTATAGCGAATGCGTCTTGCGCTCATGGGGCTCGCGACGGCGATGACGCTCGCCGCCGCCGTCACGGCCAGCGCGGCGGATGTCCAGGTGCCGCCGCAAGATCGGACCGCGCTGGCGATCACCATCTACAGCAACGACTTGGGATTGGTGAACGATCGTCGCGCCGTGACGATCCCGCCGGGCGTGAACCGTCTCAGCCTCGTCGGCGTCAGCCGGCAGATCATTCCGTCGAGCGCCATGGTCTTCGCCGACAAGCCCATCGACCTGATCTCTCTCGACTATCAATTCGATCTGCTGACGCCGACGGCGCTGCTGCAACGCGCGGTGGGAGAAACGGTGGGCGTGATTCGCACGCATCCGACCACGGGCGAGGAAAAGGTCGAGCAGGCCGAGGTCTTGAGCGTTCAGGACGGCATCGTGCTGCGCTACCGCGACCGAATCGAAACCGGCATACCGGGCCGGCTGGTGTTCGACGCGGTGCCCGAGGACCTCCATCCGCAGCCGACCTTGAGCGCCACCGTCGCCAGTGAGGCGGAACTGCCGGTTGAGCTGGATCTTGGCTACCTCACCACCGGCCTTGCCTGGGAGGCCGACTATGTCCTGGAGGTCGATGACGCCGGGCAGCGCCTCGACATCGTCGGCCGGGCGACCCTGCGCAACACCAGCGGAACCGATTTCATGGAGGCCTCCCTGGCGCTGATCGCTGGCGAGATCAGGCGGGAGGAGCCGAGCGTTCCGGAGGCGCGCATGGCGATGGCGGAAACGCGCATGATGCTCGACTCGGGCGCGGCGGTGGAGCGGCAGGCGGTCGCCGATCTGCATCTTTACCGGATCGAGGCGCCGGTGACCCTGCCGGACCAGCAGACGCGGCAGATCGCGCTGCTGGCCGCGGAGAACGTCGTCTTCAATCGCGAGTATGTCAGCGTCGGCGGGCCTCCGGTCTTCCGCTACATGCACGGCGATCCTCAGCCCGAGCAGGCGCGGATCACGCTGCGCTTCCGCAACGACGCCGAGACCGGCCCCGGCGCGCCGCTGCCGGCCGGGCTCGCCAGGGTCTACACCCGCTCTCCGAGCGGCGAGAGGCGGTTTCTCGGCGAGCAGCAAATCGCCCACACGGCGGTGGGGCAGGAGGTGGAAGTCTCGCCGGGCCGCGCGTTCGACGTGACGGTGCGGCGCGAGCAGACCGATTACTCCCAGATCGGCGCGACCCGCGATATCTTCGAGAGCGCGCACCGGCTCACCGTCGCCAACGCCAAGAACGACGCGGTGACGGTCAAGCTGATCGAGATCATCGCCGGCGACTGGGAGATCGTCGAGGCCAGCGCGCCGCATGAGAAGGAGAGCGCCGACCGGGCGGTGTGGACGATCGAGATTCCGCCGCGCGAGAGCGCCGCGATCACCTATCGGGTTCGGGTCCGGCGGTAACGGCGCGCCATTCTTGACGTCCCCGCCGGTCGTTCATATCTCGGCAGGACACCAAACGTGTTGAGAACGCGCCGCGCGCGCGGGTGAAACGGACCAAGGCACAGATGGCGAAGCTGCAAATCCTTATCGCACCGGATCCCAACCTGAAAAGACCCTCGCAGAGGGTTGAGCGCGTCGATGCGGCCACGCGTCGACTCATGGACGACATGCTGGAGACGATGCATGGCGCCAACGGCATCGGCCTTGCCGCGCCGCAGGTCGGCGTGCACAAGCGAATCATCGTGGTCGACGTGGCGGCGCCCGACGAGCGGCCGCCGGAGCCTTATCGCATGGCCAATCCGGAAATCGTCTGGCGCTCGGACACCTGCGCCGTGGGCGAGGAAGGATGCCTGTCGCTGCCCGACCAGTTCGGCGAGGTGACTCGCGCCGACAAGATCCGCGTGCGCTACCTCGATCACCAGAACGAGATTCGAGAGCTTGAAGCGGACGGCCTTCTCGGGCGCTGCATTCAGCACGAGATCGATCACCTCGACGGAACGCTGTTCGTCGATCACCTGTCGTCCCTCAAGCGCAACATCATCCTGCGCAAGCTGTCGAAGACGAAAAAGCAGCAGATGAGCGCGGTCGCCGTCTGACTCATGAGCGCAAGGCTCGCGCTGGACACGAGGCGGCGCGCAAGCGCCGCGAAAGCGGGGCGCTGAGGAATGCCGCGCCGACCCCTGCGCCTCGTCTTCATGGGCAGCCCCGTGTTCGCGTTGCCGGCGTTGCGCGCCCTCATCGACGCCGATCACGAAATCGTTTGCGTCTATGCCCAGCCGCCGCGGCCGGCCGGCCGGGGACACCGGCCGCAGCCGGCCCCGGTGCATGTCCTCGCCGCCGAGGCGGGGCTGACCGTCCGCACGCCGTCCAGCCTGAAATCCGCCGAGGAGCAGGCGGCGTTCGCCGCTCTCGCCGCCGATGCCGCCGTCGTCGCCGCCTACGGCCTGATCCTGCCGCCGGCGGTGATCGCCGCGCCCAGGCTCGGCTGCGTCAACATCCATTCCTCGCTGCTGCCGCGCTGGCGCGGCGCGGCGCCGATTCAACGGGCGCTTCTCGCTGGCGACAGCGAGACCGGCGTCACCATCATGCAGGTCGATTCGGGACTCGACACCGGCCCGATCTTATTGCAGCGGCGCGTTCCGATCGCCGCCGAGACCACCGCGGCCAGCCTGCACCACACCCTGGCGATCCTCGGCGCCGAGATGATCGTCGAGGCGCTCGACGGCATCGCCGCCGGCGCCTTGGTCCCGACGCCGCAACCGGCGGAAGGGGTCACTTACGCGGCCAAGCTGGAGCGCGATGAAGGGCGTCTCGACTGGAGCCGCCCGGCCGCCGAGTTGGAGCGCGCCGTGCGCGCGCTCAATCCTTGGCCCGG
>CAZRWU010000218.1:0-5128 GCA_964603915.1 uncultured Rhodospirillaceae bacterium | reverse complement strand
GGCCGCAATCCGGCAAAGACTGCGGTCGTCTTCGGCAACGAGTCCGTTTCCTACGCCGAGCTTCGGGCGCGGGCGACGCGCGTGGCGATGCGCGTGCAGGCCGAGCAGCAGCTCCCGACCATGCCGCCGTGCGCGATCATGCTGACGCACGGCATCGACTTCACGACCGTATTCTTGGGCGTGACGATGGCCGGGGCCGCCGCCATGATCCTCGACGCCAAGGGGAACGAGACGGCATTGACGAACATTCTCGCGGCTCATCCTTCCGCGTTGCTTTTCATCGAACCCGCGCAAGCAGGTATGGCCCCGGCGCTCGGCGCGCCGCTGCGGACGATCTGCGTCGGCGACGGCGCGCCGATCGATCTGCCGCGGCCGGCGGACGCTCTCGCAGCCATCCCTTGTGCGGCGTCGCCGGACGCTCCGTTCTATATCGGGCATACCTCGGGGACGACCGGCGACCCGAAACCGTTCATCCGCTCGCATCGCTCCTGGCTGGCGAGTCTCGACGCCGCGGCCGTGGAATTTCCCGTGGATGCCGACGATCACGTCTTGGTGCCGGGTCAACCGTCGCAGTCCCTCTTTCTCTACGCCCTGGTAGAGACTCTTTCTTTCGGCGCCACGGCCTATCTTCTGCCGCGCTTCGACGCTGGCGCGGTTGTCACCGCTCTTCGCCGGCGCCCGATAACCCGCATCCACGGCGTGCCGACGATGTATGCGGGGATCTGCGAAGCCGCCGCCGAGGCGCGTTTTCCGGCGGTTGGCGCGCTCCTGTCAGGCGGCGCCAAACTGGCGCCCGCGCTCAGGTCCCGGCTTGCGCAGGTGTTCCCGCATGCAACGATCAGCGAATACTACGGCGCGTCGGAACTGAGCTTCGTCACCGTGGCGCAGGGCGACTGTCCGGCGGACTCGGTCGGCCGCCCGTTTCACGGCGTGCGCATCTCCATCCGCCGCGACGATGGCTCGGAAGTCTCGCCTGGTGAGATCGGACGGCTCTACGTCCGCAGCGCGATGATCTGCACCGGCCTCCTTGTCTCATCGGACAACAGCGGATTCCGCATGCGCGACGGCTGGGCGACCGTCGGCGATCTCGCCTGGCGCGATGGGCGCGGCCGCGTCTACTTGGTTGGCCGCGAAGGCGGAATGATAATCAGCGGCGGGTTGAACATCTATCCGGCGGAGGTCGAGGCGGTGCTCCACGAGTTGCCGGAAGTCGCGGAGGCGGCGGTCTTCGGCATTCCCGATTCGTATTGGGGCGAGAAGGTTTGCGCGGTGATGCGCTGGACCGACGGAGCGACCCTGACGCGCGACGCGCTGCGGGCGCGGTGCCGCCAACGCCTGGACCGGCGCAAGTGCCCGCAGCAATACTTCGCGACGGAGCGCTTCGATTACACGCAAAGCGGCAAGATCGCCGTCGCGGCTCTTCGCAACGATCTTCTCCGCGGCAAGGCGCGGCTTGCGGAGATCGCATGACCGCCGAACACGCCGTGATCGTCGCCGCGCGTCGCACCCCCATCGGGCGGTTTGGCGGCGCGCTGCGTCATCTGCCGGTCGAGGCTCTTGCCGCCCCCGTCTTGAACGCGCTTCTTGCCGATGCTGGCGTCGCGGCCGACGAGATCGACGACGTCATCCTCGGCAACGCCGCCGGTCCCGGCGGCAATCCGGCCCGCCTCGCCGCCCTCGCCGCCGGATTTCCCATCGAGGTTCCGGGGGTTACCATCGATCGTCAATGCGGATCGGGCCTTGAGGCGATCAATCTCGCTGCCCGCTTGATCCAGGCGGGAGCCGGCGAAATGTACATTGCCGGAGGCGTCGAGAGCGCCAGCACGGCGCCGTGGCGTGTCGAGCGTCCGCCCAGCTTGTACCGGACACCTCGCATCTACGAACGGGCGCGATTTGCCCCCGATAGCATTGGAGACCCCGACATGGGCGTCGCCGCGGAGGACGTTGCGCGCCAGTACGGCATCTCGCGGGAACGGCAAGACCGCTACGCCCTCGGCAGTCACCTGAAGGCCGTGGCGTCGCAGCGCAACGGCCGCTTCGAGGACGAGATTGTCCCCCTTTGCGATCCCGTGACGGGGCTTGTCGCGACCGACGAGTGCCCGCGCGCCGACACCAGCATGGAACGCCTCGCTCTGCTTCCTCCCGCCTTCGTTCCCGATGGCCGGGTGACGGCGGGCAATTCGTGCCCGATCAACGACGGCGCCGCCGCGGTCCTCATCGTTTCCGCCGCGCGTTTCCAGACGATGGCGGCGCGAACCGGGCTCCGCGTGCGCGACAGCACTGCCGCCGGCGTTCATCCGCGCCTGCTCGGCACGGGACCGATCGCCGCGACTCGGGCCTTGCTCGCGCGCAACCCCGGCGTCACGGCCGACGCCGTCGACTTGGTGGAATTCAACGAGGCGTTCGCGGCGCAGGTTCTTGCGTGTCTTGATGCCCTGGCGATACCCGAGACGAAAGTCAACCAAGGTGGCGGCGCGATCGCGCTCGGCCATCCCTTTGGCGCGTCGGGCGCCATCCTGGCGGTTCGGCTGTTCACCGACATGGTGCGAAGGGGCGCTTCGGCGGCGCGGCCGAGCCTCGGCTTGGCGACTCTCGGAGTCGCCGGCGGCCTTGGCGTGTCGACCCTTTTCGAGACAATTCCGTCGAACGAGGGGCGCGTAGAATGACGGGCGCTTCCGACATGATCGCTCGGCTGAACCTGCAGCCGCATCCTGAAGGCGGCTTCTTCCGCGAGATCTACCGCCAACGGCGTGACGACGGCGCGCGCGACAGCGTCGCGCTGATCTACTACCTGCTTGAGAAAAATCAGTGTTCGGCGTGGCACCGGATCGACGCCACGGAAATCTGGCACTTTGTCGGTGGCGATCCACTTTGCCTGACCTTGTCGGCGGACGGCGAAAGCCGGCGCGTCGTTCTCGGAAGCAACCTGCGGACCGGCGAGAGCCCGCAGGTCGTTGTCGCGCCGTGGACGTGGATGACCGCGATCAGTCTCGGCGGTTGGACCTTGGTGAGTTGTACGACGGTTCCCGCGTTCGCGTTCGACGGCTTCGAGTTGGCGCCGCCGGGATGGCGGCCCGAGAAATGAGGCGCGACAGGGGCGGTACGCCCAATTGCCGATGGCTGCGATCGCATGCCCATGTCATAAGCTATGGCGCGTTCAGACGCTGGCGCTTACTGTTCGATGCTGTGGTTGCTTTTCCCAAGACGTGAAAAAACCATTCATATGCAGTGAGACGTCTGTGTCGCCCAATCTCGACAAGTCACTACAAACGGCAGTAGTATTCAATTCATGAGACGGTCCGTTACCGAACAGGGTCCTGACCCAATTGATCGCTTCGTAGGAGGGCGCATTCGTGGCCGGCGACTCGGCCTGCGGATCAGCCAGACCAAGCTCGGACACGCGATCGGCGTGACGTTCCAGCAAATTCAAAAGTATGAAAGCGGAACGAACAGGGTTGGGGCCAGCAACCTTTTCCGCATCGGCAAGGCTCTCGGTGTGGATGTGTCATTCTTCTTCGAGGGATTGACGGGCGATCCGCCCCCCATGAGCGGAATGAGTATGGGGATGGCGGACAACCCGGTCGCGGAATTCGAAGGCGACCCCATGAACTCGCGGGAGTCCTTCGAACTGATGCACAACTACTTCCGCATTGCGGACCCACAGGTTCGCAAGCGTATCTTCGCCCTGGTTCGTGTCTTGGCAAACGCCTCGGAAGCCAACTGACGCCAGTCAAGCCAAGCCAAGCCAAGCCAAGCAAGCTATGCCCGTCCGCGAACCCGTGCTTCATGGCGCCGCATTGGCTCGCTTGGCGACCGGTGCGCGCCGCGCGGAGCCGGGACAGACCGGATTCATGCGGACCAGGCCCCAGCCGAACACGTCGTCGCGGCCGGGCAGACCGAGGTCAATCGCGGTTTCGCGCAGTCTTGAACGAACGGCGTCGACCTGCCGCGTCGTCCCGTTGACGAGCGCCAGCGCGCTCATCGCCGTCACGTAAGGCGCCGCGAACGACGTTCCGCTTTGGAAGCGTCCGCCACGCGGCACGGCCGTCCACAAGCGGACCCCTGGAGCGGCAAAATCGATGTAGGACCCTCGGTTGGCATAATCGTAGGCTCTTCCATCGGCGCTGACGGCCGTCACCGCGATCACATCCGGATAGGCCGCCGGATATGCGGGTTCGGCGGTCTTTGCTCCGTTGCCCGCGGCGGCCACCAGAACGAGCCCCTGCTGCAATGCCCGCTCCGTCGCCAGGCGCACGATCGCGTTTTCCGGTCCGGCCATGCTGAGGTTGACGACGTCCACGTCCTGCCCCGCCATCCATTCCACCGCCTGCAGGAGGGCGCGCGCGGTCGCCACGCTCTTGCCCTGCGCGTTCGTCTCGAAGATCGAGGCGGCGGCGAGATGGGCCCCGGGAAGCAGACCGCCCCAGCCGCGCCCGGCGTCGGGCCGGCCGATCAGCAGCGTCGCGATGGCCGTTCCGTGTTCAGCCGATCCCGCGGCACGCCCGGGCGTGGCGAACGAGTGGTGCTCGAGATCGGCCCCTTGCAACGCCGGATGGCCGGTGTCGATCGCGGCATCGATCATGCCGATCCGAATCCCTGTGCCGCAGTCCGCCGGAACAGCCTCCCAACCGATCGAGGCCCGGGCAAAGCTGGCCGGCAGGTCCATCCCTTGAGCCAGTGTGAAATGATGATTGGCGTCGACGACAGCGCGCGGGAAACGGGACCGCAGCTTGGCGATGCCCTCGCGGACATCGACGCCCGACGGCAAACGCACCCGATGGACTCTTTCATCCAGCCGCGGCAACGACAACGTCTCGACCACCGCAAAGCCGAGCCCCCGCGCCGTCGCGACAAAATCGGCCGGAGCGCGGGCCGCCAGCACTTCACCCGGCTCGTGGCGGGGCGAAACAGAACCGCGCGCGCGCTCGACCGGTGCGGGAATCGGCGTCGCCGCGCCCCACTCCCTCATTCTCAAGGCACCCGCAGACGCCGGGCCGCCGCCTGCCATGGAGCGCCCGAACGCGCGCTAACCGGGGGAAAGCGCATCTGGCGCCGTGAAAAGCGTCTCGGCAAAGATGACGCACACTCCGGCGCTCACGACAATCGCAACCAGACCAACAGCAATACG
>CAZRWU010000217.1:0-5148 GCA_964603915.1 uncultured Rhodospirillaceae bacterium | reverse complement strand
CTTGAGATACGGCGGCAGCGGCGGCGCGCCGTGGCGCTCCAGCGCCGCGAGCAGCGCCGCGCCGCCGCGCTCGAACGCCAGCTCGACGTCGCCGCCGGGATGCTTGGCGGCGACCGTGGCGGCGAAATCCTCGGCGAAGGCGATCCGCTGGCCGGGCTTCAGCCGCCGCGCCCGGCGGGCGAGGGCGCGCCACCGGCCCGGCGCCATCTGCCTGGTCAGGGTGATCTCGATCGGCACGCCGCCGCGCCGCCCGTGCAGACGCGCCGGAATCACCTTGGTATCGTTGAACACCATGAGATCGCCCGGCCGCAGCAGTTGCGGCAGGTCGCGCACGACATGATCGGCGAAGGCGTCGCCGACGGCGAGGAGCCGGGCGCTGTCGCGCGGCGTCGCCGGCCGCTGCGCGATCGCCGCCGCGGGGAGATGGAAATCGAAATCGGCAACCTTCATCGGCCATCCTCGCCGGCAAGCCTTGACGCTCTCTTTCGCCGCCGGTCACGATCGCGCGGGAGAGCGGGAGGAGATTAGAGCGGGAGGAAAGCCAAGCGCGTGGCCTTGGTCAAGGTCGCCGTTTCAGGCGCAAGCGGCGCGGGCCGCCGCGCTCATCGTCCTCTCAGCCGCCGGATGAGGGCGAGGACGAGCCAGATCGGCACGACGACGGCGGCGCCGACGATAATGTAGTCGAGCGCCCACGCGGCGAGATCGCCGGCGATGGCGACGGCGCGCCGGGTCAGCGCGACGATCCGATTGAACACTTCACCCGAGGTGATGTCGAGGGCGGAAAGAACGAGCCCGACGGCGAGGGAGGCGAGGATCAGCTTCACCGCCGTCGCGATCACGCCGCGCGGCATGGCCGTTCAGGTTTCCAGGGATCGGCCGGAGAGCGCCGTCATGACCATCGGGCGGCTTTCGCTCAATGCGGCGCGCCGCGGCTCAGGCCTTCCAGTAGCGCACCGGCCCGACGTCGAGATGAATGAAGTTCGTTCGCGGATAATAGCCGACGCCGCCGCCGCCGATGTCGCGCGCGAGCTGCGCCAGCTTGCGCGGCTCGATGCCGGGGACGCGGATGTCGATGGCCTTGCCTTCCATGTGGAAGCTGCTCTTGGCGACCCGCTTGCTTTGTCGCCGCAGCATCGCGTTGGTCGTCGGCGAGCGGTAGCCCGAGACGACGTCGAAGGCCTTGCTGGTGCCCAGCCGCCGCCGCATCGCGTAGAGCAGATCGACGAGCCGAGGATCGATGCGTTTGATATCGCCGGTGCGATGGTCGCGCAGGAGACGATTGATCTCCTTCAATGCATCCGGAATATACTGCCCGTGCTCCCAGTAAACGACATTCAACTTTTCACCGGTGTGCATATGTTTGAAAGAAAGGGATCGCTCGTAGGCTTTACGTGTATGGGCGAGAGCCGGCAGAGGTCCAAGGCATGCGAGGGAAGCGATCGTTGCGCCCAAAAAATACCTTCTTGAAACCGTAAATTCGGCTTTCTCTTCTGCCATGCCAGTTCTCCAGTTTGATTGAATCCTTCCTCGCGCACCGCATGCTCTGCCTGGGGCACGTTTTCCCCCGTGCCCGGAGATCGGTCAAGTGTGCAAAGACGATGGCCGGCGGCGGAGCCGCCCGGGGGCTGTGGATTCAGCCGGAGTGACTGGATAAGACCTTGAAAAGTAAGGAGTCGCGTCCGTAGACGTCGTTGCGGAAGTGAATCGTTCCGTCGTCTTGCGCCCAGGCAGTGATGTACGTGAGATGGACGGGAACCGGTTTTTTCAGGCTAACGATTCGCCGCGAGCCGCTCGCCATCGCCGACTGGATGCGCTCCAGGTCCCAGCCCGGGTTGTGGCGCAGCAGGCGCAGGGCCAGTTCGGCCGGCTTTTCGACGCGGATGCAGCCGTGGCTGAACGTGCGCACGGCGCGCTGGAAGAGCGCCGGCGACGACGTATCGTGCAGGTAGACGGCGAACTTGTTCGGCAGCATGAACTTGACCCGGCCGAGCGGGTTGCTCCGCCCCGGGTCCTGGCGCAGCCGGAACGGAAACGTTCGCGGGGTGATCGACCACCAGTCGATGTACCATGGATCGAGTTCGGCGGCGTTGGGACCCGAGCCCGAAAACACGCGAATGCCGCGGTCGGTGAGGTAGCCCGGATCGCGTTGAACGAGCGGAAGGATTTCCTTCGAGGCGATGCTGTAAGGAATGTTCCAGTAGGGATTGAACTCAAGGTAGGTGATCGTGTCGCTGAACACCGGCGTTTTCTGGTAGGGTGCGCCGACGACGACGCGCATGGACAGGACCGGGCGGCGATCCTCGACGAAATCGAGCTCGAAGCCGGCCATGTTGACGAGCACGTGGGTGTCGCCGAGGTCGCGCGGCATCCATCGCCAGCGCTCCATGTTCAAGACGATCTGGTCGATCCGCTCCCGCACCGGCACGTTGAGGGCGGCCATCGTGTCGCGGCCGACGACGCCGTCGACGTCGAGGCCGTGGCGCCGCTGGAACCGCTCCACCGCCTGCCGCAACACCGGATCGAAGCGCTGCGGATCGGCCGAAGCGCCGTCGACGTCGAGGCTGGCGGGCATCAGGGCGCTCCGCTCAAGTTCCGGCGTCCGCCGCGCCGGTCCGGCGGCGATGGCGAGATCGCCGCTTTGCGCAAGTAGCCGGCGCAACAGCGCCACCCGCTCGTCCGCCATGCCCGGTTTCAAGGCCGGGCCGTCCGGCAGCGTCGGCCATCCGCCCGCGGCTTGCAGGTCGCGATACGCCGCCAGCGCCGCGCGCAGGCGGGCATACTCCGGATGCGGCGGCGCAAAGCCGCGAAGGTAGGCGTCGATGTCGTCGGCCTCCGCGGCGCCGGCGAGAATGTCGAGCGGGTCCAGCGCCTGCGGCACGATGTGCTGTTCGGGGACCTTCTTTTTCGGCGAGAAACGGCCCGTGGCGAGATCCGAGGCGTAGCGGATCAGCGTCAGGCTGAGCGTGATCTCGAAATCGGCGAGGGCGGCCTCGTCGGCGCCGGCGTCCAGGGCCGGAACGGCGTAGGCGGCGGGATCGAGACCGTCGCTGGCGGCATCGCCGAGGGCGGCGAGGAGCGCGGCCGCCCTGGCGCCGGCGGCGTCGCCGTCGACCCACAGCGGCCGGAAGTCGCGCTCTGCGTAAAAGTAATTGATCGCTGCGGCATGGAGCTCCCGTTCCACGACATGGCGGGCGGCGGCGTCGACGGCGCCCGCTTCCAGCCGCGCCCGCAGGCTCTCTCGCGCCGCGTCGGCCGAGGACGCCCAGATGAAAGCGATAAGGACGACGCACCACGTCAGGAGCGTTCGATGCCGGCGCGGGAAGCGGATGCTGCCAAAGTGCATGTCATAATTGCATGATAGAATGAAAAACAACTGTATTCTTATCACTTGCCCGCCGCTCAGACCAGCCCGAATCGAGATGCGCTCGCAGGCAGGAAGCCGCACGGCCGTATGGAGGGTTGCGCGTCTTCTTGGGAGAGCGGGTTGTTCCTATGGAACTTTCGGGGTATAGTGGCGCTAAAATATTCCACTTAAAGGTACAAATAACTACCTAAATGGAGCTAAAGGCATAAGCTCCGCGTTTCAAGCCGGGGCGCGCGCCGACAGCGCGCGGCCTTGGCCGACGCCGCGGAAAGGCCGCTGGCCCGCCGCGCGCAAGACGAACAGGGAGGAGGCGATGCGGGCGTTTGCAACACGTCGCGGACGGCGCCGGAACCCGGCGGCCGTGCCGATCCTTGTCGCGATTTCGGCCGGCGCCTCTCTCTTCTCGGCCGGCGCCGCGGCCGCCGCCGACGTGACGGGACGGATCACCGATCCCGGCGGCAACCCGGTACCCAACGCCACGGTGCGGCTCGACCCGATCCCGGGAGAAGTCGATGTATTGTCGCGACCCGACGGGTCCGATGCGCACGTCGCCACGTCGAGCCACACCTCCGGCCGCTATGTGTTGCGCGGCGTCATGCCGGGCAAATACCGGTTGAGCTGCGGCGGGGCGTCGTCGCGGGATATTTATGTCGGCCTCGGCGTTCATCAGGAACACTGCACCCAACATCCGGAGAGCGTCAAGTAGCGCGCCGCCGTCGCCTACGAGGCCGCGCCGCGCCGCGTCTCCGTCTCGTCCCCGTCGGCGACGGCGGCGGCGGCGGCCCTAGCGTCGAGGGCGGGCGACGCCGTCTCGACGATGACCCGGCGCGGCGCAAAGTGGATCCCGTTGTCGGTGAACGCCTGCTGGATGCGGCGGAAGACTTCCCGGCGCAGGACGAACTGCTGGCCGGGCTTGGCCATGAACTTGACGCGAACGATGAACGCCGAGTCGTCCATGCGGTTGACGCCCTGCGACTTCAACGGCTGGATGAAATTAGGCCCATGCTCGGGGTGCTCCATCAGCTCCCGGCCGACCGTCTTGATGATCTTGCGCACCTTCTCGAGGTCGGTGTCGTAGGGCACGCGCAGCTCGAGCTTTTCGATGGCCCAGTCGCGGCTGAAGTTGGTGAGATGCTGGATCTCGCCGAACGGAATGGTGTGGAGCGGCCCGCGGTGATGGCGCAGCCGCAACGAGCGGATCGAAATGTGCTCGACCGTCCCGCGCACGCTGCCGGTGTCGATGTATTCGCCGGTGCGGAACGCGTCGTCGATAAGGAAGAAGATGCCGCTGAGGATGTCGCGGACCAGGGTCTGGGCGCCGAAGCCGATGGCGATGCCGACGACGCCGGCGCCGGCGATGAGCGGGCCGATGGCGACGCCAAGGGCGGACAGGACCACCAGGACGGTGACGACGACAATGGCGACAAGGATGAAGTTGCCGACCAGCGGCAGCAGCGTTTCGCTCCGCGAGCGGCCTGTCCCGCCGATCTCGCCCTCCATCTCCACCGTCTCGGCGCGGGGAACGGCGTTGGCGATCGCCGTCTTGACGATTCCCCAGGCCGCCGAGGCGAGAACGAGCGCGATGATGATTTCCCACAGAGCGTCGGCGATGGTCTCGCCGACGCCGCTCGCCGCCATCGACTGCATGTCGATGTCCCAGACGCGCGCGAGGATGACAATGGCGATAACGAGAAGGACAATGCGCAGGTTGCGAACGAGAACGCCGCCGTACTGCGTGCGGCTCTGCGCGGTCGTGGCGGACTGCAGCACGGGCTCGGCCGCGT
>CAZRWU010000216.1:0-5158 GCA_964603915.1 uncultured Rhodospirillaceae bacterium | reverse complement strand
GTTTGCCGCGCCGACGTCTGCTCCATCGATGCGGATGGCCACAGCAATTTGAGCGCCATCGCCCAGGGGACCATGGCCGCGATCCCGCCACCATCACGATGAGCGCGGCGCCGGTAAGGACGACGTTGCCGCGGAACGCTACTCTTCCGCGTTCGGCTCCATGCGATGGGTCCGTTCCATGCGCTCGTGCCGCTCTTGCGCCTCAAGGCTGAGAGTGGCGATCGGTCGCGCATCCAATCGCGAGATCCCGATCGGCTCGTGCGTTTCCTGGCAGAAGCCGTAAGTGCCGTCCTCAATGCGCTCCAGCGCCGCGTCGATCTTGGCGATCAGCTTGCGCGCCCGATCGCGTGTGCGCAATTCGAGCGCCCGGGTCGCCTCCGAGGTCGCCCGATCGGCGACATCGGCTTCGTTGACCACCCCT
Organism: uncultured Rhodospirillaceae bacterium; assembly: GCA_964603915.1. Taxonomy (GTDB): domain Bacteria; phylum Pseudomonadota; class Alphaproteobacteria; order Rhodospirillales; family Defluviicoccaceae; genus REEP01. Next base: position 4,737 of record CAZRWU010000216.1, on the reverse strand, counting down.
TCGCGCAGGCTGTGCAGCGTTTCGAAGGCGTCCTCAAGCAACTCCTCGCGCCACCGCAGCAACCTTTGCTTGAAATACTCCCGCATGCGCGGGTTCATGAACGGCTCGTCTTCGGTTGGGCGGTAATCGGGAGGGAGTACGATGCTCATTCGCGATTGATGTCCTCTGAGAACCCTTCTCGCCACTGGCGGGCGCAATATATGAACACGCCCAACCCGTCGCAAGCAATTTCTAGACCTTGCCCGAGGCTTGAAGCCGCTGTGCGCCGGCCGCCGCCTCGCCGGGCGCGGCGGCCGGGCCGACCATGCCACGTGGTCACCGGCTATCGCCGAGCTTGGCGAGTTCGACTTCGGCGCGAAGTTGAATCTCATCGATCAATTCATTCAGGCGCGCGTCGTCAAGGGACTCGCGAGGAACGCGCAGCATCGCCGTCAGCGCCTGAAGTCGCGCCACCGGGATGGCGCCCGCGAGCAGATCGGCCTGAAGTTCGGTCAGTTGATCAATCAGGGCATCGGCGTGGCGAATCGCCCGGCCCCGCGCGCGCCGGTCCGTCGCCGTATCGACCTCCTGAATCCGCAACACGGCGTCGGCGGCCGAAGCAGCACCGAGCGGAGCGCTTGCCGCCGCGTCATGGGCGGCGGCCGCCTCGGCGAGGAGCCGCCCGAACGCCGGATCGCTCGCCGCTGTGCGCCGCGCGGCGCGGCTGCGCTCGGCCGGTTGCTTGTCGTGAATTCCCGGAATCCTCATTTGACCAAAGCCCAGCGCGACTCCTGACTCGCTCAGGGGCCATGGTGCGGCGAACATAATGAAGATTTCGTGAATGCCCTTCCGTCTCTTCGCTCCGATCGCTATGGCTTGGGTTTATAGACGGGAAGGCCGAGCTTCCACACAATGCCGGCGCCTCGGGCGGTCAGCGCCGCCATAAAGCCCGCTCCGGCCGCAATCTCTTCCCACGCCGGCAGGGCCTGCAACAAGATCATGTATACGGTCGCACCGATCGCCGCCGCCGTCGCGTAAATCTCCCGCCGCAGGATCAACGGAATCTCGCCGCACAGCACATCGCGAATAACGCCCCCGAAGCATGCCGTCATCACGCCCATGAGGACGGCGACCAGGGTCGACGCGCCGGCGGCGAAAGCCACGGCGGCGCCGCCGATGCAAAATGTGGCAAGTCCGACCGCGTCGGCCCAGGCCAGCCAGCGATCGCGGCGGGAAAGCTGGTGCGCGACGAAGAACGTCAGGATGGCGATGACGCCGCAGATAATGACATATTCCGTATTGCCGATCCAAAAGACCGGCTGAAGGCCGAGCAAAACATCGCGCAGCGTGCCGCCGCCGATGCCGGTCACGGTGGCGACAAGGATGAAGCCGACGAGATCCATCTGCTTTTCGGACGCCTTCAGCCCGCCGCTCGCCGCGAACACGGCGACGCCGAGATAATCGAGATAGATTACGAGATCGTTCATCGTGACCTGCCGCGACCTGCAAGACGCGCCATGAGGCGTTGCTCCCCGAAATTCGATCGCACCCGGCGCGCGGGCGGCCCGGCGCACCGGCGATCCGGGAGTGACATAGCGTTTTTGCGCCGTTATGTCTCGTCGCGCGGCATTCCACGGCGAAGGCGGGACAACAGCGATGACGGAATCGGACGGGCGCAGCGAGAAGGAGAAGATGCTGGCGGGCGAACTGTACCGCGCGGTCGGCTCCGAGATCGCCGCCGACCAGCGGCGCTGTCACATGCTGCTCCACGCGTACAACGCGACGCCCCCCGACGCGGCGGACGAGCGGGCGGCCCTGCTCCGCGACCTGCTCGGCGGCATCGGCGAGAAGACGGTCATCCGCCCGCCGTTCCACTGCGACTACGGTTCCAACATCCGCCTCGGCAGGGGCGTGTTCGCCAACTTCGGCTGCGTGTTCCTCGACGTGGTCGCCATCGAGATCGGCGATCTCTGCCAGATCGGCTCCGGGGTCCAGATCCTCACCGCCGACCACCCGCGCGACCCCGCTCTGCGGCGGCAAGGCTATGAAAGCGGCGTTCCGGTGCGCATCGGCGAGAACGTCTGGATCGGCAGCGGCGCCATCATCCTGCCAGGGCTGACCATCGGCGACGACGCCATCATCGGCGCCGGCAGCGTCGTGACCCGCGACGTTCCCCCCGGCACCACCGTCGTGGGCAATCCGGCGAGGACCTGCGGGAAGCGGGGATGATCTATGGGAGGGAGGGAGGTACGCCACCCACATATTCCGACAGCGAGACGGTGATCACAACGCATTGGTGGGCAACTGATGAGTAAGCTCATGTTCATAACTTATAGGTGGGCACGGTACTCTTTTAGGTTCGAGACCCACAGCATAACGTTTGCAATTTAGCGCGCACCAAAAGTCGGAGACAAATTTGGTATTTAATCCCAGAAATTAATGACCAAAATATGTTTGCATTTTATCATCTACAATTGACTGTTAATATAATTCTTCCACAAATTTCTTGAATATATAATTCATCTTATCCTGATTAAGACACATTTCACAAACATAAATTGCAGACAGACAACCGAAGAGCCCTGACAATTGCAATATGTCTGTAATTTCGTCTTCATGATAATTTTGTTCAATCGTTTCTTGCGTTTGGAGGCGTATTACTTGCTGAATCCCCGTATGAACATACGCGTTCATATTACTTCCGTACTTATTTTTTATAGCCGAGAGCACCTTTTCGTTATGACCCTCCAACCTTTCAATATCTTCTAACAAACGAGAAAGTTTCGGAACATTTCCCTTGATAAAATCTTCCAATTGTCTTTCATCTGCACATTTGAAAATCCAAATTCCCCGCAAAAAAGCTTCGTAGATGGGTCGCACTAACGTCACAGCGGGTCCATAAAGCTGCTTCGCAACTAGCAACATGATCGCCTTCTGATGCTGCATAGCTGTATAAAAACATCCTCCCGCAATTCGATAGCGAGGCTCGTTTGGCATTTTGAGATCACGAATCTCATGATCGTAGATCTGGATAAGTTTTTCAAAATTTTCGATGAGCCTATCGCAGCTCATCGGACGATGATGTACATCGCTTTTCATCGTGTCCGTTTTTCTGTTCAAGCTACATTATATAATATTAGCTTAAAATAAAATACATAGGTAAGTCAGTTGCTTATTATTTGTTAGACACCTAGAGAAGCATTTTGCCTATATTAGATGTTAAATGATATTCCAACTGAGTATTGTCAGGACTCATTCACTGAAAGATTAGAAGATTGAAAAATTGGTCGTTCGGGATCTAACCTGCAGCGTTGTCTGTTTCTGAAGCTGGGTGTTGCCAAGAACCACAAGGCGCTCGCTATGGCTCTCTACAATATACAGCCAAAATGGTCGATCAGCGAGTCGCTAATCCTCCACTAGCAACCTGTGGATTTACGGATTGCTTATCGAACCGCAACGTTGGGCCCGATCTTTCAAGCAAGCTCACCTCGGAGGGTTCGGCCGGGGGCGGCAGTGGCCGGCTGCAGCGCGTCGAGTTCGCTAGACCAGAGCAATTGTACCTTGTGCGGTCCATAGGTCAAGGTGGATTGCTGCCCGTAAATACCCGTTTAGGTCATTCTGTTTGAGTTGCCGCAGCGGTATGGCGCGAGGGTTCAGTTGCGGTGCGGGCGGGGGAGAGGGGGCGGTAGCTGAGGCCCTCGGCAATGTGGATGCGGCCGACTGCGGCGGCGCCGGCGAGGTCGGCGAGGGTGCGGGCGACGCGCAGGACGCGGTGGTAGCCGCGCGCCGTCAGGCCCAGCCGCTCGACCGCGGCAGTGAGCAGCGCCCGCCCCGCCGCATCCGGCGCGGCGACCCGCTCGAGAAGGGCGCCGTCGGCCTCGGCGTTGGTGCGGATGGCGACACCCCGGCCCTCGCCAGCGTAGCGGGCCTTCTGCACGGCGCGGGCCTGGGCGACGCGGGCGGCGACGGCGGCGCTGCCCTCTCCCGCCGGCGGCAGGGCGAGATCGGCGGGGCTGACCGCCGCGACCTCGACATGCAGGTCGATGCGGTCGAGCAGCGGTCCCGAAAGGCGCGACTGGTATTCGGCGCCGCAGCGGGGGGCTCGCCCGCAGGCGCGGCCGGGGTCGCCGAGATGGCCGCAGCGGCAGGGGTTCATCGCGGCGATGAGCTGGACGCGGGCGGGATAGGTGACGTGGGCGTTGGCGCGGGCGACGGTGGCCCGGCCGCTCTCCAGCGGCTGGCGCAGCGCCTCCAGCGCCGCGCGGTGGAATTCCGGCAACTCGTCGAGGAACAGCACGCCGAGGTGGGCGAGCGAGATCTCGCCCGGCCGGGTCCGCCAGCCGCCGCCGACAAGGGCGGGCATCGAGGCCGAGTGGTGCGGGTCGCGGAACGGCCGGCGCCGGGTGAGGCCGCCGCCCTTCAACACGCCGGCGACGCTGTGGATCATGCTAACCTCGAGCGCCTCGGCGGGATCGAGCGGCGGCAGAAGCCCGGGCATGCGCTGGGCCAGCATCGACTTGCCCGAGCCGGGCGGCCCGATCATCAGCAGATTATGTCCTCCCGCCGCGGCGACCTCGAGCGCCCGCTTGGCGGTTTCCTGGCCCTTGATATCGACGAGATCGGGATAGCAATCCCCCTCCTCCGCCAGCTTCGGCGTCGGCGCGCCGAGGATCTGCGTTCCCTTGAAATGGTTGACGAGGGCGAGCAGGCTCGGCGCCGCCAGGATCGGAATGCCGGCCGCCCAGGCCGCCTCGCCGC
>CAZRWU010000215.1:1886-5180 GCA_964603915.1 uncultured Rhodospirillaceae bacterium | reverse complement strand
CAGGGAGAACCAGGGATGATTCTTGTTCCTGACGCATGAATGACGCAAAAACGGCAGCTAACTTATTGATCCTGCTGCAATGACGCATGGAGTCTCGACAATGCATGCACCCCCAGCTTTCAAGGGTTGCGAGAATACGCCGAGAACATATTGCCTCCTCTTCATGAAAGTTTCCCCGAGGGGATGCGTCATTGCAGCAGAATCAAGGACTTAGTATCGATTTATACGGCAGTCATGCGTCAGAAATGGGTCAGCCGCTTATAGGCGCAGGGGGACATCCATGCCCAGGAACCAGCGTCCATGTGCGTCACGGTGGTAACGGATACCCGCCACATTCGCTTGGATGCGGCACGTAAAGCTTCGGATTGCCGGCAGGGTTTCGTTCTTATAGCCTTCATTGATCGCCCAGGTGCGGAAGCGTTCGTAAGCCGTCCGGGTGGTGATTCTCGGGTGCCCAAGATCATTGATCGGCTGCACGCTGACCTCTTCGTTCACCCACGCCAGTACGGGATCGGCCTCAAACAGCCACTCTTCGAGCGCCTGCTTGCACGACTGCGGTATGGCGAAATTGCGCTGACGGATGAGACGCGATGCGCCGTCGACGGCCCAACCGAGTAACAGATCCGCTTCCTCAACCGTGATTCGCCGGCCGATGCCCTCAACGCGCTCGGCCTCAGGAATCCTGCGGTTGAACGGCACAACCAGCAGCCTGCGTTGCACGCCGCGGTCCATGCCGCCACGAAAGTGGGGCAGATTGTTTGTGGCAAACAAGTTCTGCGCCACAGCACGGAATTCGACGCGGGATGCATAGACGTTGCGCCCATGGACCGGCTCGCCGGTGACAACTGCCTTGAACGCCTCGGAAGCGACCGCTGCCGAGGAGAGTTCATCCGAAGCGTTCAACAACTTGCCGGCAAGGCCGATGATGTGGCGCTCATCGCTCATCGCGGCCGCGGGAACGCAACAGATCGCTGAGGCCGGCAAGAGCCCGCGCACCAGATCCAAAATCTGGCTCTTGCCGTTTTCGGCGGTCTGGCCATACAGGATGACGGCGCGCGGGTTCATGAGCCGGGTTGCGTAGCCGAGCGCGGCCGCGCCGCAAACCTCGGATAAAAGGGCCATCTTCTGGTCTGCGTCATCGTCGTCCCGGAACGCACCACCGAGGAGGCGGGCCAGCAGCGAATCATCGGCTGGGCGACCGCTCGCGCCAGGATGCCAGCGGCCAGGAAGCGTGTGCCGGCAGCGGTGGTCGGGGCTGTGCGGCTCAAGCGTTGGCTTTCCCGCGGCATCGAAGCGGATGAAGCCGGACGCGCAGTTGACGCCGACTTGCTGCTCGTTGAAAAACTCCCGGTCCGCGCAGAGCGTGGTGAGCGTATGCAGCGTCGACCCGATCCGGGCCTTGCCCAGTCTGACGCACGCTCTGCCGCCTTCGGGCGTGTAAAAGAGCGCGCCGTCATAAAGATGGACGCTGAGACGCAACTCATCCTCGTGGATCCTTTGCCAATCGCTGCCGGCGAAGCGCCAGAACGCACCTTCGGCAAACAAGATGCGGCCAAAGCGCTCTTCAAGGTCCTGCTGAACGCATTTAGCGACCTCAAGATCAGAGCCGATCTCCAATGTTGCCGGGTCATGATTATTATTATTGTCATTCTTATTTTTGCTGTTTCTGGCTTCCTGCCGCGGTATATTGACAACAACGGCTCCAGATTGAGGCTGCGATTTGGATGAAGGCGGTTTGTTCTTGTTCTTCTTGTGTTCAATCGCCGCCACCTCTTGCAACGCCATCTCCAGCGGAACGACCTCAAGCCCTTCCGGCAGGTTGCTGTTGTCATTCATCGGGGGATTCCTTGAGCATGTCGGCCACATCCGCGCCGATTACCGTGGCCCGGATTATCCGAACGTGATGGATTGAAGGCATTTTCGAGAGCCGCGATGCCGTTGCCGCTGCGGCCTGCATTCCCACAGGATCGCGATCGGCGAACACCGACGCTTCCCTGGCCCAATGCGGCGGATCGATCTTCGCCATGTTGCCGGCCGAGATCGCCGCCCACACGGGAAAGCCGCAGAGCTGTTCTGCGGCGAGCGCGGTTTCCGGTCCCTCGGCCAGCCCCCAGCGCCCTTCCGGGTCGGGCCAGCACGAGAAGCGGGCGGCGTTGCCGTCGATCAGGCCGAGCGAGAGCTTCAGCTTGCGATCCGGCTTTTTCGCCTGTGGGTTAATGTCGCCGACGCGCACCGCGTTGCCGTCGCGGTCGAGAAAGATGCGCTGGACGCCGCAGACCAGGCCGGTGCGGGCGTCGTTGACGGCGACGAGCAGGGCGATGCCCGGCGGCTCGGTCGAGAACCGCAGCGTTTCCGGCCATTTGTGCGGCCAGCGCTTGAGGATGTCGGGATTGGTCAGCGCCTCGCGGTGGAGGCCGCGGCGGATCAGGTACAGCTCGGCCGGAGTGCCATGCACCGCCCATCCGGCCTGCCACAAGGCGACCGCTTCGGCGCGGCGGGCGGCACGCTCCGTCTCCGGGTCCATTTCGGGCTTGGCTGCGGCCTTGGCCGGTGGCTTGGCGGCCGCTGTGATGCCACATTCTTCAACGCTGGTGCGCGAGTCGAGCGTGGCCGCTTCGGACTCGGAAACGATGACTCGCGCATCCCGGTCGCTGCTGCCCGGTTGCGCGCTGAAGCGGCTCTTTGGCGGCTGGCGTCGCGGCGCTGGGGCGGCGGGCGCAGCGACACGGACCAAGTGGCCGGCGTAGGGCCGGCTCTTGAGCCAGAGCGCCGCGTCGGCTCGTGATCCGCCGCGCTCACGCGCGATCAGGTCGAGCACGCCGCCGCCGACGCCATCTTCGAAGCTGAACCACCGGCCAACCCGTTTGCCGGCGACGGCAACCGATAGCGAGCCGTTCGAGCCATACCGCCATTCGCGCTGGGAGGAAAGGCTCCGGTTCGGCGTGCCCAACAGTTCCAGCGCAACCGGCTGGATCAGATTGACAATGTCGTCGGCGCATAGGTTGGGCTTGCGTGACGCGGCGACGGCTTCGGAATGCGGCTTGCGGGCCATGACAGTTGCGCCTTGCACCTTGCGCGTCATCGGCTTGAGCGCTGCGGGATGGAGGCCGTCGGGGCCTTTCGGCGTGGCGCCGCGGGCACTGCCCTGGGCGATGAAGGAGGGACAGCACGCCGCGCCGCTACAGCATCGACGGCCGCCATCAACTCGTCCCGCCTCCAGCGGGTTGAACCGGCGATGCGGATGGGCCGGGGGAAGGTTCCATCCTGCACGCGACGCCAGAAAGTGGCGCGGCT
>CAZRWU010000215.1:1316-1876 GCA_964603915.1 uncultured Rhodospirillaceae bacterium | reverse complement strand
TGCCGAATGGTCAGATAGCAGGATTGCGGGTTCGTTCATTATCGTCACCCTCCGTTTCATTGCGATGACCGGAGGCTACGCGACGGCGTGTGCCTTTTGGGCGGCCCTCAGTCCGTCAAATGGGCCGCCCCGGCTCCTTGTCCTCCTCTTCCGCTATCACCAAATCCCAGGCGGCGGCGACGTCTGCCGCAATGTCCTCCGCATGCCCCTCTTCTATGGCGGCGCGAGCCTTGTCGATGCGCTCTTGCACGCGGCGCAATCTGCGAGGCGTGTTCTTTTGGCGACGCTGGACGGCATCCTCGTCCTCCCAGGTCTCTGCCGGATCCATCCCGCCGCGGTTGTTGCCTTGCGTGTAATTCTTCGCCGCCGCGCTCATCGAGGCATGCATGGAGCCGTCGCTGGGGCGCGGGATGCCCTTGATGATCTTCTCGCCATCCTTCAGCCACTTCCGGATCGTGCGCCCATGAACGCCATAGAGCGTGCCGACGGTCTTGACCGGGGCGCTGTCCTCGATCTGGCCAGCTCTTACCGCTTCGATGTAGAACACAGCCTGAGCCTTA
>CAZRWU010000215.1:0-1306 GCA_964603915.1 uncultured Rhodospirillaceae bacterium | reverse complement strand
CCGCTCGGTTCTGCCCGCCGGCCGCCCGGGTCCTCGGGTCGCATAGCGCACCATGGCGTGGCGGCGGCCGCGTGAGAAGTCGTCAGCGATGTTCGCCCACCGCTCCATTGCAACGATTGGGGGAGGCGGGGATGCGCCGGCACGGCAAAGACTGAGATACTCTTGAATAACGCGTTCGGAGGCGGCCCACCAATCTCGGGCGTGCTTCGTGAGGCGTCTCATGTTCGGCGCCTCGGCTCTTTCCGCGGCCACGGCCTGCCGCCAAGCTGCCTCTTCCTGTTCGATCAGGTTGCGAAGACCCGCATCCGATGGGTGGGCATTGTCCGTCATGCGCCGAGCCTCACCACCTTGGCGTCCGCGCCCATGGCGAAGCTCGCCCAGGCCTCCATCATCGTGCGGCGCTTCTCGAACAGGTCGGTGCGGCGATAAGCCCGCTCCGCCTTATTGTCGATGACATGAGCCAAGGCCGCTTCCTTGACTTCGTGGGGGAAGGCGGTCGCCTCTTCGGCCCAGTCGCGGAAGCTGCTGCGGAAGCCATGAACCGTCGCCGGCACATCAAGCCGCTTCAGGACGGCGGCAAGCGTCATGTCCGAGAGTGGCGTGGTGGCTTTCTGCGACGGGAAAAGCAGGGCCTGGGGCTGCGTTGCCAGCGGCTGCACGATTCGTAGCAGGGCCATGGCATCATCGGACAGCGGCACGCGATGAGTGATGCCGGCCTTCATGCGCCCGGCCGGGATCGTCCACACCTTGGCGCCTTGGTCAACCTCTGCCCAGGTCGCGCCACGAACCTCGCCCGAGCGCGCCGCCGTCAGGATGCATAACCGCAGGGCGATCGCGCCCATGCCCTTCACCGCGGCAATGCGCGGCATCAAGGCCGGGAGCTCCCGCCAGGGCAGGGCGGCGAAGTGCTTCGGCTTGTCGCGCTGCCGGGCGAGCCCCTTTTCCACGCCGTCCACCGGGTTGACGCCGTCGCGATGCCCCGCCGTCCGCGCCCAATCGAGCACCGTGCGCAGGCGTTGCCGCACCCGCCGCGCCGTCTCGGGACGCTCCGTCCAGATCGGCGCCAGCACGCGCAGGATGTCGGCTTGCTCGACCGCATGCACCGGCTTGGCGCCGATGATGGGAAAGGCATGCTTCTCCAGCGTCGCCAGCCACTGGGCGACATGCTTGGCGTTGCGGTTGTTCGCCGCGATGTGCTCGGCATGCACCTTCTGCGCCGCTTGAGCAAAGCTCATCGAGGCGCGCTTGCCCTGATCGCGCACGGCGATCGGATCGCCGCCCTCCCGCGCCACCTTGCGCAGGCGCA
>CAZRWU010000214.1:0-5183 GCA_964603915.1 uncultured Rhodospirillaceae bacterium | reverse complement strand
CGGAAGTGACAATCAGAGATGGAAGGTTCAATCCACTGATGATGGGTATATAATGCTCCAATCAAAGCACAGCGGAAAGTGCCTTGACGTGGCAAGGGAGTCAACCGTGGATGGCGCCAACATGATCCAGTGGTCATGTCACGGAAGAGACAATCAGAAGTGGAAAGTTGAAGTCACTAATGATGGGTTCGTAATGCTCCAGTCAAAGCACAGCGGAAAGTGTCTAGACGTGTCAGGTGGCTCAACCGTGGACGGCGCCAATTTGATCCAATGGCCATGTCACGGAAGTAAGAATCAGAAATTCTATTTTGAATTACCTGAACAACTCCTTGGATTAGTGTATTAAGAGTATTAGGGAGCATGCACAAGAGCGGGTAGCGCCATGCGGACCAAACGATGACGAAGGCAGGTTCGATTTGCGCAGGGCGAGGCGGGTTGCTACCTGCGGATTTTCTGGACTGACCAGCGCACCAATGTTTCCATGGCGCGGCTTTTTGAGGCGGCAAGTTGTTGGCGCGGCGCTTCACCGCCGCAAGCATGACGAAAGCGAGCATGCCGAGCGAGACATGCCAGCTTCGCGTCTCATTGTGAGCAAGGCCGATCGCGGTCTTCGCGATCTCGGGCCACTCCGCCGAGCACCGCCTACTGGTTCCACAGTTCCGCGTCACCGGCCGCTCCGGCACGCATTCAGTCTTACGCCGCTTGGGGTCAAGCAGGCCGTCGATGTACGCGGATGCAGAGTCAGCAAGGCTCGGGTGTTTGAACAGCGGCTGCATCCGACCTTCTTTATGCCCCGGCGACGGGCGGAATGGGCGTCAATCAGGCGTCGGTTTTTCCGATCGCAGAGCCTTGGTCGCCGAATGTCGCTGTTTCACGATACGCCGGCGCTGCCGGCTGGCCATGGTCGGCTTTGTCGGCACGCGCTGGGTCGGCGGCGCCGCCGCGCGGCGAATGAGATCGATCAGGCGCCGGCGCGCCTCCTGCCGGTTGCGTTCCCGGGTGCGGTGACGCCGCGCCGTAATGACAAGGACGCCCTCGTGCGTCATCCGGCGCCCCGCCAGCTTGGCAAGGCGGCTGCGCACATCATCGGGCAGTGACGGCGAGCGGCGCACATCGAAACGCAGTTCCACCGCTGTCGCCACTTTGTTGACGTTCTGACCGCCCGGCCCGGCGGCGCGCATAAAACTCTCGCTGATCTCGCGCTCGTCGACGCCGATCCTGGCATTGATCCTTATCATCGCTTCCAGCCTCTTTCGCTCCTCGTGCCGCGTCGCCGGCCGCCTGAAGTGGTCTCATCGATCCGCTCGCGCGTAGCTAAGGACATGCAACCCTTAACAGAGGATACGGCGGAATGCTGCAATACCTGATTGCCTGGGTCGCCACGGCAGTGACCTTCTTTGCCATCGACTTCGTTTGGCTTGGCGTGGTGGCGAAAACGTTCTACCGGGAGCGGATCGGGGCGCTTATGCTCGATGAGATCAACGTATCGGCGGCTGTCATTTTCTATCTCGTCTATGTAGTCGGAATCGTCATCTTTGCGGTGGCGCCGGCGCTGCAATCGGGATCATGGGTTAGCGCTCTGACGTTCGGGGCGCTCTTCGGCTTTTTCGCCTACGCCACCTATGACATGACCAACTTCGCCACGCTGCGGGGCTGGCCCGTCGAGGTGGTGGTGGTCGATATCCTATGGGGGACATTCTTAACGGGAGCGTCCGCGCTGATTGGCTTTCTCATCACGCGAACCGTGCTCCCCTAGCGCAAGCCAATTGAGGATTGAACGCCGATGGGCGATTTGGCGATCCGGCAAGAGCTGATCGAGAGCTGTCTTAAGATGAACGCGAGCGGCCTGAACCAGGGCACGTCCGGCAACATCAGCGTTCGCCATGGCGACGGGTTCCTCATCACGCCGAGCGGCATCGCTTATGACGAACTCGCGCCCGAGGACATCGTCCACGTGCTGATGGACGGCGCCTACCGCCATGCGCTCGCGCCTTCCAGCGAATGGCGCTTTCACCGCGACATCCTCTTGGCCAAGCCGGAGGTCAACGCCGTCGTTCATGCGCATCCGCCTTACTGCACGACTCTCGCCATCCGGCGCATGTCCATCCCGGCTGTTCACTATATGATTGCCGTCAGCGGCGGCGACAGCATCCGTTGCGCGCCCTACGCCACCTACGGCACGGAGGAGTTGTCGCGCAACGCCGTCGAGGCTTTGCGCGACAGAACCGCCTGCCTGCTCGCCAACCACGGCATGATCGCCACCGCCGCGTCGGTTGCCCGCGCCATGTGGCTGGCGGTGGAGGTCGAGGCGCTGGCGCGCCAGTATTTCAATACCCTGCTGATCGGCGGGCCGATCATTCTGCCGACGGAGGAAATCGCTCGCGTCATCGGCAAACTCGCCGGATATGGCTTAAGATCGAAGCAACCCGGGGACGGCGCGGGGTGAGCGCGAAGCAGCTTCTCATCGTCGCTCATGCGCCCTCGCCGAACACACGGCGTTTGCTTGACGCCGTGCTTGCCGGCGCGCGGTCAGAGGATGTGGAGAACGTCGCGGTCCGCGCCTTGCCTCCCCTTCAGGCGGGCCCCGACGATGTCCTCGCCGCGAACGCGATCATCCTCGGGACAACCGAAAATCTTGGCTACATGAGCGGCGCTCTTAAGGACTTCTTCGATCGGATCTACTATCCCTGCCTGGAGCGGACCCAGGGCCTGCCGTACGCCCTTTACATCCGCGCCGGGCATGACGGCGCCGGAACGCGGCGGGCGGTGTCCACGATCGTCACTGGCCTGCGCTGGCGGGCGGTCCAGGAACCGCTCATTTGCCGCGGCGCGTGGCGCGACGATTTCGTGACCCAGTGTGAGGAACTGGGCACGATGATGGCCGTCGCGCTGGAGGCGGGAATTGTCTGAGGTTCCGGTTATTCGTGCCGCGCGAGAAGCTCCGCGGGCCGTTCCGTTTCCCTGGGGCTGTCCTTTGGCAGATCAAGCGGCGCGTCGTCATCCCGGTCGCGGAGTTCGACTTGATACTTCCCATCGGACCGCTCAAGAAAATCGTAAAAGGCTCGCAAGGGTAGCGGTCCCGGAATCGGATAGCGGGCCGGCACCTTCTTGAGATCGGTATAGTAGCGTGCGAGCGAGCCGAAATCCCTCGGGAAGAGGTCTTCGCGCACGCCCACGAACCGCCCTCGCTTCTTCGCGCGCGCCAGAATGCCGCGCCAGCGTTCGATCGGCGGCAGGCCAACGGCTTCGACGCCGTGATTGAACAGCGCGAGGTGGATTTCGTCGAACGGTTCGCGCTCATCGAGGTATCTTTCAATCCACTCCGCCGAGGCTTCCATGTTGAATTTCATCCAGAACGGAACCGATCCCGTTCGCAGCGCCCAGTAGGGCTCGAGCAGAATGAACGACTCCACCAGCAGCCGGTTGGCCTTGAGGCCGCGCTGCCGGTGCCACCACCTGTAGAAGTCGGCGACCAGCGGGCTGAGATGTTCCGGCTCGTAATAGACCAGCCGCTTGACTTCGTAGCCATGCCGCTCGGCGAAGGCGGCGACGTCGTCCTTGAGCGCCGGCTCGAAACCCCATTCCGCCTCGGGCGCCTGTTCCGTCGGCTCCGGCGAATCCCAGCGGCGGGTCGGTGCGTCATAGCGCTCCAGGTACTCCTCGACGCGCTCGCCGCCTTTCATGAACTCGTCTTCCGTCGCGCCGCCAAGCGCGCCATGCTGAAAGACATGGCGCTCGCTGATGCGCACGCTCGGCCAGACACGCCGACATTCCAGGATGATGATGGTGCCGCGGGGAGCAAGCCGCTCCTTGAGAAAGTCTTCGTAGTGCCGGCCGAGCCTGCGGCGCTTGACGCGAAAGTAGTCCATGTACTTCACCATCAGGCGATCCTGGTTGGCGTCGTGCATGTGGTGAAGCTGGAGGGCTGGATTGGCTTCGAGCAGGGCCGGTGCGTGCTGTCGTCCCATTTCAAGCGCCTTCTTGGGATCGTCGGCCTCGCCGCCGGTATGCCGCACCGGGATGAGGAACGTCTGCGGCAGCCACGGAACGCCGAGGGCGGCGCAAAGATGCACCGCCGCGCCGTTGGACGAGCCGATCATGACGGCTGGATAGCGCTGCTCCGGATAACGATGAGTAACCCAGAGGGATATCCTTTCATCATCGAGCCGGCCCAGATCCTTTAGCGAGATCGCTTCCATGAGCCCGCCCAGCGCAAAAAACTGCTCGCGCGCCCGTCGGGGCAGAAGGTTGGCGGAACGGGCCAAAGGCTCGAGCATTCGCGACTGGCCGATCGCGGGAAAATCCGTTCCACCTAGGAAATTCGATGTCGCCCGCAGCATGGCCGATGCGGAGTCGAAGTCAGCAATGAACGGGGGGGCAGACGGCCTCATGCCGGGGCTCCTTGTGGGCTGCTTGCCCATGGCCCGGCGCCATCCCGGCCGCCTGAAGAACCTTCGGCACCGACAAACGAAAGAATGGCGCGGGCAAGAGCAAGTGGATTGACGACGTTGAGCGTATGGGTGCCGCCTGGGATGGCGCACAGGCGACCGCGCGGCAGCAGCCGGACGGCCGCGTCTGCCCAGGCCGACGGGAACATCGGATCCCTGGCGCCGCGTATGACGAGGGTAGGGCAACTGATGGATGGCAAACGATCTTCAAGACGATGCCGCAACAAATTGAGGCCGCCCTTGATCAGTTGCGGCGCGCCAACCTGCCGTTGCGCCTGGCGCATCAACGGCCCGCGCGGAACCTCGCGCCAACTGTTGACCAGCCACCGTGGAAGCGCCCGAGCCGGGCTGCGCAATTCCGGAGCGAGCGTCAGCCCTTGCAAAACAAGGCTTTCGACGAGACCGGGCCGCGCGATCGCCAGCTCGACCGCGACGTTGCAGCCAAGAGAGTTGCCGACGAGCTGGATGCGCCCAAGGCCGATCGCGTCCAGCCAGTCCCCGAGCACCCTTGCCAGTTCGTTCACATCCAGCGGCTTTTCCGGCCGCCAGCTTTCTCCGGATCCCGGCAGATCCGGCACATAAGCCCGCATGTGAGGCGCCAGGAACTCGGCAAGCGGAACAAGGTAAAGACTGCTCACCATCCCATGCGCCAGAACGACTGGAACGCCTCCGGGATCGGGTCCAAGCGAGACGCGGTGGTGAAGCTCCCGCCCGCCGCGCGAGGCGATCCGGACC
>CAZRWU010000213.1:0-5190 GCA_964603915.1 uncultured Rhodospirillaceae bacterium | reverse complement strand
AGCTGCCTGGCAACCTCCGGCGCGTTCCGCGCAACGTCGTCCCGGCCCCTAAGATGCAGCCGCTCTCGGGCTCCGCATAGCCCGCATCACCGCCAGCTGGTGGGACCCCGCCGCCCGGTCCTGCACGCCCGGCCTTTGCCAGGCGAGGCAATCGGCGTATTGCCTCACCGTGGAATGTTCCTGGACGTGGAGCCGTTGCCTCATCTGATTCGCTCTCCACTGTTGTTGGCCGGGAGCAAATCCGATGAGGTGGATCAGCATGGCGGAACGGGATGACGACCCCAAGCCGACATCAGCCGCCAGTCCGGCATCCATGCACCACGCTGCGTGGCACACCCGACCTATGCCCGCGACTCGTTAAGAAGTCCGACGAGGGGGCGCATTCCGACTATGCCGACCTCCATGCACCGTGACGGCCGCCGTCCGGACGGCCCTCTCCTCGCAATGATCACGCTTGTCTGCATCGAAATCATTGCTTAACTATATGATCTTGCTTAACGGCGGGACTGTTCTCATGGCCAGCATTACGATCCGGAACCTGGATGAGGGGCTGAAGCGCCGACTGCGCATTCGTGCGGCCGAGCATGGCCGATCGATGGAGGAAGAGGCGCGGGATATTCTGCGCGCCAGCCTCAACCAGGAGGCTGCGCCGCCCAAACGACTGGGCGCCGCCATCCACGAACTTTTCAAGCCGTTCAGGGGGGTCGACCTCGACGTCCTTCCGCGCGAGCCGATGCGCGAGCCACCAAACTTCGACTAAAGCCGCCAGCAGTGATTGTGCTCGACACCAACGTCATCTCGGAGCTGATGCGGGACGCTCCCCGCTCGAGCGTTTTGGCATGGCTCGATGATCAACCTTCGGTGCGCCTTTTCGTCACCACCATCACCGAGGCCGAGGTCCACCTGGGCATCGCTCTCCTGCCTGCGGGCAAACGCCGCGACGGCATTGCAGAAGCCGCCGGTCGCGTCTTCGGCGTCTTCTTTCATGGTCGCATCCTGCCGTTCGACAGCGAGGCCGCACACGCGTACGCCGTCATTGCGGCCAGGCGGCGCGCCGACGGCCGCCCGATCAGCCAGTTCGACTGTCAGATTGCGTCGATCGCCCACTGCCGAGGAGCGGCGCTCGCAACGCGCAACACCCGGGATTTCGAAGGCAGCGGCATTGATCTGATCAATCCGTGGGAACAGTTGTCGGATCGGTGAGCCTTCGCAGACAAGGGTTGTTCGTGGCTCGATCCGCATGACCAGCCCCCGCTCCTTGTCACCCCCGATAAATGAGCATTTCTCTATTTTCGTTCGTGAGCTGAGCGGCCAAAAGCGGGGGCAGCTTGAGATTGGCCTGCGGGCGGCCAGCGCCTTCACCATGCGGCGCGCCCAGATCTTGCTGTTGAGCGCGGCGGGGCGCTGGCCCGCAGCCTGACCCTTTTGTCGGCGTCACCGTAACAGGAAGCGGTGTTCGCGTCGATGGAGGAGATGGGACGATATCACCCCGGCGCGCCGCGTTGGTATCTGCCGCTGATCGGCGTCGATCCCGCCCATCAGGGTCGTGGCCTGGGCTCGACCTTGCTTCGGCGCGCGCTGCGCATGTGCGCGCAAGCCCGCCTATCTGGAAGCGACCAGCGCGGCGCGCCGACGGCTCTACGAGCGCGAAGGATTTGCCGCCGGCGGCGCGATCCAGGTCGGCGCGTCGCCTCCCGTTTTCCGATGGTGCGGCAAGCCCGCACGGCGGCGCTGTGGGTTCGTGCCGGGCACAAGAGCGCGCGATGGGCGGAAGCATTGGTGACAGAGCCGCCTTGCGCAAGGACGTGACACACGCGCCCGCAGCTGACGGCGGACGTCATCAAATGGGCCAGTCAAGGTCTCGCCCTCATCAGGGCTTTTGAAAGGCTTGGCGCCTTCCGGCCGTCGCCACAACGTCGGCCCACGCCGCCGGCTTGCCCTCGAAGCGCCGATAGGCATAGCCCAGCGCGTTCAGCCGATCGCGATCGGCGGCCAGATTCTCGACCGCGAGCCAGTCGTTCCACGCGGCGAGAAGGCTCCACGCCGCGTCCCCGACATGGGCATGCGCGAGCCGGTAATGAAAAGCCGGACGGGCGCCGATCTTCTCGTGAGGAAGACGCGCCCGCACGCGCGCTTTATCGAGAAAGAGGAGAAGCGGCAGAAGATCGAGATCGCGCCGGCGGGTCGGGTTGGCGGCGAGATAGTCGTCGGCCAGACCTTGCAGATCCGGCCAGTAATCGGGCGCGACAATTCGGCGCGCGTAAGCCTCGGGGTAGCGCTCGCCAAGGCGGGTGAGCCGTTCATGGACGCTCCTCAAGCGGTTGCGGCGCAGCCACGGCTCGAGCAAGGCGAAGGCCTTCAGGAAGGCCGCGATCGTCCCGGCGTCGAGGCTCGGCGTTTCGATATTGAAGTGCAAGCCGAGGGAAGCGAACAGCGTCGTTCCGCGGCCGGCCGCGCCGGCGCGGCGCAACGCGGCGATCGCCAAGTCAATGTCCGCCAGCCGGGTCACGGGAAGGGGGGCGGTCACCACCTCGTGGGGAACGATCGGGCTGAGAATCGCGCCGAGCCAGGCGGCGCTTCTTCGCCCCAGGCGCAGGCGCATGGCGGCATCGCGACGGTGCGGATGGAGGTAACGGCAATCGAGCTCGACGGTCATGTCGCCGAGGCGGCCGCCCCGCACCACGAAGGCATGGCGATCCTCCTTGATCACCATGCCACCGAGCTCCATTGCCAGGGCCTCGGCCGCCCGCCGCGCGCCGAGGCGGGCGAACTCGATCTCGACGCCGACCCGGCGCACGGCGCCCTCGGCGGTCTCAACGAGAGGGGCCGGCGCAAGGACGCCTGGAGAAACGCCGGTTGTCTGGATCACGAGCGACTCAGAATGCTTGCCGGACGCCCGTGGCGACATGCGGCGCAACGAGCACGGCCGGAATGTGGCGCCGACGATCTCGGCGGGAGAGCGATCGTCGGCAGGGACGGCCGGGCGCGGCGTCGCCGCGCCGGGGCGACGGCGTCAACATGATGGCGCGCGCGGTTGCATGCAAGCGCCGTCGGGCGCTCACTTCCGCCGTGAGAGCAGACTCCACCTCGAGGAAGAGGAGCGACGTGTTCGATGCCCATGCGATGGATTGTGGGACTGGCGTTGGCGGCGATGCTGACGGGGATGGCCGCCGCCGAGGAGATCGCCCCTTGGCCGGAACAGACGCCGGCCCTGGCCAAGCGTTCCTCGGTCACCGCCCGCGCGTTCATGGTGGCGAGCGCGCATCCTCTGGCGAGCGCGGCGGGTCACGACGTGCTCGCCGCCGGCGGCTCGGCGGCCGACGCGGCGGTCGCGGTGCAGGTCATGCTCGCTCTCGTCGAGCCGCAAAGCTCGGGCCTGGGCGGCGGCGGGTTCCTCCTCTACTGGAACGCCGCCCGGGGAGAGCTCACCAGCTTCGATGCGCGCGAGCGCGCGCCTTTTGCCGCCGACCCGCGCTATTGGCTCGGCGAGGACGGCAGGCCGATCGACTTCCGCGCGGCGGTGATCGGCGGCCGCTCGGTCGGCGTTCCCGGAACGCCGCTGTTGCTCAAGACGGTGCACGCGCGCTACGGCCGGCTGCCGTGGGCGACGCTGATCGCCCCCGCCATCGCCAGGGCCGAGGCGGGCTTTGCCATCTCGCCGCGCCTTGCCGCGGCCATCGCCAAGGCGCGGGACCTCGATCGCTTCGCGGCCGCCCGCGCTTATTTCTTCGCGGCGGACGGCAGCCCGAAGAGGGAGGGCGAGATCCTGCGCAATCCGGATCTCGCCCGGACCTTGCGCCTGTTCGCCGCCGACGGCGCGGCGCCGTTCTATACCGGCGCGATCGCCCGCGCCATCGCCGCCGCGGTGCGCACCGCGGTCAATCCCGGCATCCTCACGCTCGAGGATCTCGCCACCTACCAGGTGATCGAACGGCGCCCGGTTTGCATCGCCTACCGCGGCTTTGAGGTCTGCGGCATGGGCCCGCCGAGTTCGGGCGGCCTCGCCGTCGGCCAGATCCTCGGCATGCTCGAGGCGTTCGACCTGGCCGCCCTCGGGCCGGGGACCCAGTCCCGGCATCTCTTCCTCGAGGCTTCGCGCCTCGCCTTCGCCGATCGCGACCTCTACATGGCCGACAGCGATTTCGTCGATATGCCAAAGGGGCTGCTCGACCGCGACTACCTCGCCGCGCGGGCGCGATTGATCGATCCCAAGGCGGCGATGGGCGAAGCCGCGGCCGGCGCGCCGCCTTCAGGCAAGACCCTGCCGCTGTCGCCCGACCGGCCGCGGCCGCGGGAAGGAACGACCCACTTCGTCATTGTCGATGACCATGGCGACATGGTC
The DNA here is from genome assembly GCA_964603915.1 of uncultured Rhodospirillaceae bacterium. Lineage (GTDB taxonomy): Bacteria > Pseudomonadota > Alphaproteobacteria > Rhodospirillales > Defluviicoccaceae > REEP01. The sequence continues at coordinate 848 of CAZRWU010000213.1, read as the reverse complement.
TCGGCGACGACGACGATCGAAGCCGACTTCGGCTCGCGGGTCATGACGGGGGGCTTTTTGCTCAACAACGAGCTCACCGATTTTTCTTTCGAGCCGGAGATAAACGGCGCGCCGGTGGCGAACCGGGTCGAGGGCGGCAAGCGGCCGCGCTCGTCGATGGCGCCGACGGTGGTCCTGCAAGGCGGCGCCCCGGTCCTGCTCACCGGCTCGCCGGGCGGCCCCAACATCATCCCCTACACCGCCGCCTCGATCGTCGCGATCCTCGACTGGAAGCTGGGTCCGCAAGAGGCGATCGACATGCCGCACGTGGTCAATCGCAATGGCCCGACCATCGTCGAGGCGGGACCGGCGGCGGCCGTCACCGCGGCCGCCCTCGCCGCGCTCGGCCACGAGACGGTCATCGAGCCTCTCGCCTCCGGCCTGCATGTCATTCGGATCGGGCCGGACGGGCTGAGCGGCGCGGCCGACAAGCGCCGCGAGGGCACGGTGCGCGGCCGATGACGAGGGAACGGTGGAAGAGCAAGGCCCGACGCCGGCTTCCCGGCAGGAACGCAACACCTCGATGCGCCGGCGCTCCCATCCGGTCGCGATCGGCAAGACGGGAAGCGACCCGCCCAAGCCTCCGGAACGCAAAGCAGCACGTCTGGTGAGGGCCGATGCCAGCCAGAAGAGCAGGGGAAGACATGTCCGGATGCTCTCGCCTTTGTACCGGCGCTCACCACGGTGTCATCAGAATTTCGCTATTGCTTAACGGCTGAGTTGAAGAGGTCTGTTGTTGAGAGCCTACTGATCACCATTGTTGACGGCTTGAAAGGTTCTGACGCTGGCGCGTCCGCTACGCGCACCTG
>CAZRWU010000212.1:0-5220 GCA_964603915.1 uncultured Rhodospirillaceae bacterium | reverse complement strand
GTTTGAACCACATGGAAATCGACGACCGGCCCTCGCCATCGGCGAAACGGAACGCGTCGCTCGATCGTGCCGATCCCGCGCGTGACGGCGGCTGATGCGAAGGCCGGCGCTGGCCGGTGAGCGCTTTCTGCGATGCCGTTTTCCTTGATTTCGACGGGGTCATTCTGGAGTCCCGCGACGCCAAGGCGCAGGCTTTCCGCGAGCTTTACCGGGAGTACGGCGCTGATGTCGCGGAGGCTGCGGTCGCGCATCACAGGGCTCACGATGGCCTTTCCCGGCGCAAGAAAATTCGCCACTGCCATGCCCGCTTGCTCGGCATAACCTTGAACAAGGACGGTCTCGATGCGCTCGCCAAGCGCTTTTCGCTTCTCCTCGAAGACGCGGTGACGGCATGCGCATGGGTTCCCGGGGCGGACACTTTCCTTGAGCGGCATTGCCGAAGCCTTGCGCTGTTCGTCGTTTCCCGTGCGCCGGAGGATGAGCTGAAGCGCATTGTCGCCCGGCGAGGGATTGCCGGATGTTTCCGCGCCGTGCGTGGCGCTCCTCCCGAGAAGGTGGCAATTATTCGCGGGCTGTTGCGAGATCATTGCCTATCCCCGAACCGGGTCTTGTTCATCGGGGATGCGCGGAGCGATCACGATGCGGCGCGCGCGGCGGGACTTCGTTTTGTCGGCAGGGTTGCCGCCGGGCGGCGCACGCCGTTTCCGGCAGGAACGCGGCTTGTTTCCGATTTGACCGAGCTGAAGCTATAAAGGCGGGCCGCGCAAGCAGCGTTCCTGAGAGGTATTCGACGATGGCTTCCGACGACAATCGAGGCAGCACGAAGGCATATAAAAGCGAGTCCTTCATCAACAGCCGGCATGCGCGACCTCTGCGCATTCTCGCCGAGTATCTTTCGCCCGAGGCGCGCTTCGAGAGCGCGCGCATTTCCGATACCATCGTCTTCTGGGGATCTGCCCGTTTCACGGCCCGCGACGATGCGGCCGCAGCGCTGCAATCGGCCCGCGAGAACGGGGGGGATGTCGAAGCGGCGGAACGGCAGCTCAAGATGTCCCGCTACTACGAGGATTGCCGGGAACTGGCCCGGCGCTTAACCGAATGGTCCAAGGGGCTGGAGGAAAAGCGCCGCCGTTTCGTTATCTGCACCGGCGGAGGCCCCGGCATCATGGAAGCGGCCAATCGCGGCGCCTCCGAGGCGAAGGGCATGAATATGGGTCTGACCATCTCGCTGCCCCATGAAAAGTGCGGCAATGCCTACATCACGCGGCAGCTCCAGGTGGAGTTCCATTACTTTTTCATGCGCAAGTACTGGTTCGTCTATCTCGCCAAGGCGCTGGTCGCGTTTCCGGGCGGGTTCGGGACGCTCGATGAATTGTTCGAGGTCGTGACATTGGTTCAGACCCGCAAAATCCGCAAGAAAATGCCGATCGTTTTATTTGGAACCGAGTTCTGGGACGAAGTCCTCAACCTCGAAGCGCTGGTGCGTTTCGGCACGATCGATCGCAAGGACCTCGACCTGTTTCACAAGTTCGACAGCGTCGACGCCGCGTTCGACTTCATCATCCACGAGCTTACTCACGAGGCGCTTTCCCACCCGGGTTGGCGATGGTGACATCCACCCCGCCCGTGTCACAAGGCGCTCACGAGTGACGAGGGCGCTCCTGGTGCTGGTGATCGGGAAAGGAGCGCACGACGTTGACGCCGAGTTCATGCACGAGGAGGAGAAAATCGGCGTTGGTGCGATCGTTGGTCCAGACCGTCAGCTTGGTGTGATGGGTGCCGATGTCGTCGGCGCTGATGGGTTCTTCGTTCGCGCGAATCTCGTAGGGCGCTTGGAGCGAGCGGATCAGCCAAGTGATCTGCTCAATAATGTCGCACCCGCTCTGCCCCGAGAGATCGAGTTCGAAGGCATACGTTCCCACCGGGGGGAGATCCCCTTCGTCAAACGCAATAATCGTTCGCGGTTCACTCACCGCCCGTCTCCTGTTTCTGCCAGCGGCCCGGCTCGCCGCATTGTAGCGAACTTCCGGCGCAAACGGAACGAACATGGAAATGCGCCCGAACCCGCGCAGGGGTGTGGAAACAATTGAAACAAATTTCGTTCTTCCACGATATCCCCGTGAAACATCTCAGCGGCATGATGGCCGTGCGAGGCAATGCTGCGTCGCAGTCGCGAGTCCCTCGCCGGTAACCCCACGCAAGAGGAGTTTCGTCATGATGGTGAACCGCAAACGCAGAGGACGGCTTCTGGTCACGACCGCCTTGGTGTCGGCGACGCTGGCGGTTGCCGGGGTGACCTTGTCGGCGCCGACGATGCACGGCGCGCAGGCTGCCGCAGCGTTTAACGGAATCGAGGCGGCGCCCGGTAAGATGATGGAAGAAGCCGCGCCGATTGCCCCTGGTGATGCCTCGGAACTGTTCAATCCCGCGTTTCTGGCGCGGTCGACCTGCGGCATGGGAAAAGGCAAGGCGGTCATGCCCCTGTTTCTCGCCGTGGCCGAGGCGGCGGCGAAGCAAGCGCCGGAACGCAGCGCCGAGGAGGAAACGCCGCCGCTGTGGGATCATCTCGGATCCGTCACTTTTCCGGTAACCACCACCAGCGCCATGGCGCAGCGCTACTTCGACCAGGGTCTCCGCTTGGCGTATGGCTTCAATCATGCCGAGGCGCGCCGGTCATTCCGAATGGCTCAGCGCATCGATCCTGACTGCGCCATGTGCTACTGGGGCGAAGCGTTGGTGTTGGGGCCGAACATCAATCTGCCGATGGCGCCGGAGGCCGTCGAGCCCGCGCTTGTTGCGGTGGCAAGAGCGCAAGCGCTCAGCGATCGGGCAAGCGAGAAGGAGCGGGCGCTGATTGCGGCGTTGGCGCAACGCTATGCCGCCGATCCCGCCGTGGAACAAAGCGTTCTCGATGCCGGCTACGCGGACGCCATGACTGAAGTGGCCGCGCGGTATCCCGGGGATCACGATATCGCTGTGCTTGCCGCCGAGGCGATGATGGATACCCAGCCTTGGGATTACTGGGAAGCCGATCTGCAAACCCCGAAGGGGCGCACGGCGCGGATCGTTGAGTTTCTTGAGGCGGTGCTTGCCGAAAATCCCGATCATCCCGCGGCCATCCACCTTTACATACACATGACCGAAGCCTCGACGACGCCGCAGCGGGCCGAGCCCTATGCGGACCGGCTCGGAGGCTTGATGCCGGGGGCGGGGCACCTCGTGCACATGCCTTCGCACACCTACTTCCGCATCGGGCGGTATCGCGATTCCTTGGCCGCCAATGTCGCGGCGGTCAACGCGGACGAGGCGTATCTGGCCCAGGTCGATGCGCGCGGCATCTATCCCAACGGCTACTATCCCCATAACATTCACATGCTCGTCGAGTCGGCGCGCATGGCTGGAGCCGCCGACACCGCGCTTGCCTATGCGCAGAAGCTGAACGACGCGCTCGCCGACGAGGTCGTCAGGGAGGTCGCCTGGGTGCAGGCGATCAAGGTCGCGCCGTATTTCGCGCATGCGCAGTTCAGCGATCCGCGGACGATCCTTGCGGTCCCGGAACCGTCGGACGACCTGCCTTACGTCAAGAGCATGTGGCACTACATGCGCGCGACGGCGCACGCCGCCGAGGGCGAGGTGGAGCGCGCCGAAGCCGAAGCCGACGCGATGGCGCGGATCGGGGCGACGCGCGATTTCTCCGAAATTATCGCCGGCGGCGTTCCGGCACCGGATCTGATCGCTCTTGCCGGTCATGTGGCGGCGGGTCGGATCGCTCAGGCCAAGGACGATCCGGCGCAAGCGGCGGAAGCGTTCCGCCGGGCGGTGGAAATCCAGGACACCCTGCCATACATGGAGCCGCCGTACTGGTACTACCCGGTCCGGCAGTCTCTCGGCGCCGCGCTTCTGGAGCAGGGTAATGCCGCGGAGGCCGAAATGGTTATCCGGCGTGCTCTGATGTCCTCTCCGAACAGCGGATGGGCGCTGTACGGCTTGATGGAAGCGCAGAAGAGGCAAGGCGATACGGTGGGCGCGACGCAGACCGCCAAGCTATTGGACGACGCCTGGCTTGGCGAGAAGGAGGCATTGACGTTGGCGCGTCTCTGAACCGCCTTGCTTGCGACGGCCATCTATCTTCTCTTGCCGGTCATCCCCGCCGCTCGCGCGGCGGGGCTCCGGCGATTGCCGATTGCCGGGCCAACAGCAATTTGTGTCTTCATCTGTGCAACCGCGCGCAGCGGCGGTCCTGCGCCGTTGCCAGATGTCGCATTTTGCGCAAGTCCGCAGGTTCGAGCGCCAGCGCCGCGTCGACCCAGATGTCGGCGATTTTAAGCAGTTCATCGAGGGGGACTGAATTGACGATGGCGTGGGCGCGGAAAACCGCCTGACGCGTGCGCCGCGTGCGCTCGTAGTCGGCGATAAAGCGATGGACGGCGTCGAGGCCCTGGCCGTCTTCAGCAAGAATATCGACCACCCCCATGTCGTGCATCTGCGCCGCGCTGTAGATCCGCCCGCTGATGATCATGCGCTCGGCCTCTGCCGCGTTGATGCGGCGGGAGAGAAAACTGTACGCGCCCATGCCGGGGAACAGACTGAACAGCACCTCCGGCAGCCCGAACTTGGCTTGCCGTTCGGCGATGATCACCTGCTGGGCGAGGGCGACCTCGAAACCGCCGCCGAGCGCATCGCCCTGAACCAGAGCGATCGTGCACAGCGGCCGGCCAAGGTTGGTTGCGAAGCGGTGCTGTCCCTTGACGCAGCTGTGGGCATAAACACGCAGGCGCTTGCGATCTCTTTTGGCGATCGCATCGAGGAAGAGCGTGAGATCGCCGCCAAGATTGAAAATACCTGGGGTTTGGGAGCCCAGCACCAGATAGCCGATGGGCGGATCTTGCGGACTTGCGTCGCATGCCGCTGCGACCACGTCGAGCAGCGCCGTCATGCCGGCAATCAGGCGCGGGGTGAAGCTCGGTCGCTCCCGAGACGCCATGAAGTGCCACAACAGACGTCGATCCGCTTCATAGGCCACGGTAATTTCCGGAATCCGCTCGGCTCGCCGCAACCATGCCGGGTGAGCCATGGCGCGCTCGCAGCGCTGTGCAATCGCTTCCTCGGCATCATTTGCCGCTGGTCTCAACAGATCCGTGTGATCGTTTGGCTTCAGGCAATCAACCTGATGAAGGGCTCTGGCGAGTTCGACCCTTTGCATGGTACTGGCTCCATCAC